>JBAXHG010000011.1:0-19591 GCA_037139015.1 Actinomycetes bacterium
ATTCGGCAGCGCTTCACGGCTCAACCTGACCACCTGGCGCTGATCCCTCTCCTTCTCCTGGAATTACCCAGATGAAGGGAACGGGCGCCAAGCGCCTAATCAAGCTGATCCCAGCATCAGACTCCGGTCTGTGTAAAGCCGATGCAATCGTGGTTGCTCTTGCACTTGCGATCGGGCTTGCATCGGCGCTCGCTCTGCCATTCCTGACCTACGACTCGTGGGCATGGATGATCTGGGCGCGCGAGCTTACCTCACTCAGCATGGACGCCTCCGCAGGGCCGTCCATGAAACCCCTTCCGGTGCTTTTTGCTGCTCCGCTGGCAAGTTTCGGTGATCTTGGACCACTTGCATGGCTGACTCTTGCCAGAGCAAGTTTTCTGGTCTGCCCCTGGGCGGCCCTGAGGCTGGGCACCATCCTTGCCGACAGGCTTGCTGGTGTGATCGCCGCAGCCGCCCTACTCATGATGTCGCCGCTCCAGAACACAGCAATCGAAGGCTACTCTGAACCGCTGGTCGTGCTGCTGGTATTGCTGGCCGTCACCGCACTGATCCGGAACAGAGGCGAAACGGCCCTCGTGTGCCTGGTCTTCGCCGGATTGATGAGGCCCGAAGCCTGGCTCTACATCTGGGCCGTCGCGCTTTGGCTCCTGCTTAGGCAACGGATTGGGTTGGTCCGGGCGCTCAATTATTCGTTCGCCGCCCCGACGATATGGCTCTCGATGGTTTGGATTTCAACCGGGAGCCCGACCCATCTTTTCATGCAGGCGTCTACCCAACAACCATCAAAATTGTTTGCGCCCACTTGGCAATTGATTGATCAGATCCCACTGCCCGCACTAGTGTTTGCCGGAGTCACCTTGGCCTGCTTCTTTGCCTACATTCAGCGCAATCCTACTCTCACCGTTCTGCTGGCAGGAGCCATGTCCTCGATCGCGCTCTACCAGATAATGGTCACCTTAGGCATGACTGTTCAACCCCGATATCTGATGTCCGGGGCAGCATTGCTGATCATCTGCTCCGCCTGGGGCGTCTCCCGGGCTGTGGCTGCTCTGCCTAGCCGCAGAGCTCGAGACTTGATAACTCTCGCCGTGGTTTGCGGCCTGGTCATCTCAGTCCCGGCGATTGTCTACTTCAAGGTTCTCCGTCAAGGAACCACCACTTCAATGATCGCGGCTGCCGACCGGCAAGTGGCAGCGCTTGACGCGCTGAGTGAAGCGGTTGGACTTGCCGGTGGCAAGACCGCCGTGCTCGCCAAGGACCGCCCAATCATGCTGAACATTTCGATGCGAACTGGAATGGCTTGGAAGCTTGACCTGTCGGTGGGCGAGGTTGCGACCGTCTGGCCTGACACAGGAGCCGCCGGCGTAAAGGGACCAGCATTCGCCTTCGAGGCACCGGCATCAGACGCGGGGGAATCCTTCGGCCTGCCACTCGGGGTGAGCTCAAGGACAGTCGGCGAGTCAGGGCCATGGCGGGTCCTGCTGATTGAGCCATCTGGTACGAGCTCCCCGCAGTCCGGGCCTTGACATCGCAGGTCAGCCGATGACCACCCAGGGGTAGTCGACGGCCACTGCCCCGAGCTTGTTGAGCCAGGCTCCGTTGCCGATCTGTCCCCAGGCGCCTGCGCCCCAACAGTCGACCTTGATGGCGCTGAACATCGCGCAAGTGTGCGTATATCCCGCCACGATCTGAGTCATGCCCGTAATGCTCGCGCCTGCGCTGGTCTTCGCAATCACCGGCGTGTAGCGGTTGTAGAAGTTCTGGCCGTCACCAAGTTGGCCGGAACCGGATCCGCCCCAGCAGCGGACAGTGCCACTCTTGAGAACGGCGCAACTGTGAACTCCGCCAGCGGCGACTTGCTTGGCAGTTGAGATGCCGGTGACCGTGACTGCCGGCGAGTTGTTCGGCGTCGTACCGTTACCGAGCTGGCCGTAGCCACCAGTGCCCCAACATTTGATTGACCCACTCGTCATGGTTGCGCAGCCGTGCCCCAAGCTTGCTGAGACTTGACTTGCCCCGCCAGTGATTCCATTGACGAACCCTGGGACAAGCGAGCTCATGTTGAACCCGAAACCCCAGCACTTGACTCTGGCGGAGACAACCGCACATGTGAACTGTGAGCCAGCCGAAATATCCGTGGCGCCAGTGATCCCAGAGACCGTAACCGGCGTCAGTTGCGACATCACCGCAGTCCCGTTCCCCAACTGACCGCCGAAGCCGTACCCCCAGCATTTGATCGAGCCACCTGTAACGAGCGCACATGTATGCCATTGGCCGGTTGCGACCTTAGTGGCGCCCGAAAGCCCCGTGACGGTCACCGGTGACGTACTGGAGGAAGTACTTCCATTGCCAAGCTGGCCGTTTCCATTTGCGCCCCAACACTTGACAGTTCCACCCGCGAGGACAGCGCAACTGTGAAGCGGGCCTGCCGACACATGCTTCGCCGTTGTGATGCCGGTGACAGAGACTGGCTTTGGCTTGGAGATCCAAGTCCCGTCGCCAAGCTGCCCCCAGATTCCCTGACCCCAGCAACTGATTCTTCCACTCGTGAAAAGAAGGCAGGTGTGGTTTCCGTTCCCTGAGGCCGAAAGCTGCTTGGGAATCCCGAAATTCAACAGCGGAGATGTTGCATTGGCAGTCCCAACAGAGGCGCTGAGGACCACGGCGATCGCCAACCCTGCGCATACAGCCGCGACAGTGGCCCGGTAGTGGACGAAGCTCTTTCGCGTAGGGCTTATGCACTAATTAACCGCGACAACTGCATTCATTTGAAGCTCTCCCCTATTTGACGATTCCCACACGGCACGGGACCTGTCGGAACAGGGCCTCCGTGAAGGATGTCACAGAAAACTGCTTCCGCCAACTCAGGACGGCGGTTACTCAGGCGCCACGGCTGACCAACCGGGAAACTTCAAAATGGCGAGACCCGGGCTCGAACAGGGGACACCTTGGGTCAGATGCGTCCCGTGCTCACACGGGCGTCCGCCCTGTCCCGGTTTGGTCCGCCCTCAGGGCGAGGCTGACAGGTAGATCTCGTCCAGTTCAGCTCCGTCCGGGGCGGGAGAAATCCGGCCGATCTCGCCCCGACGCAGAACCGCCTCGACAGCCTTGGCTCGGACCGCGCCGTCCGTTCCGATCGCACCGAGCCCCGAGGTGCCGGCGCGCTTGGCCAGATCCACTGCGAGCGATTCGAGCTGCAGGCCGAGCAGGCTGTCGAGCCGATCGAGCTCCTCCGGTCGGCGCCGCCGAAATGCCGCGACCGTCACCGGCAGCAGGGCCGCATTGGCTTGGGCATGACTGAGCGACGCCGTGCGGACCGCCGTCTGTGCCATTGCGTGGTGGAGGCTAGCGCCGCTTCTGTCCATCGCCCAGCCGGCAAGAAGTGCACCGAGCGCAAGGGAGTCGCGGTCGGGCTCGAGCCCTGACCATCCGTCGGCAAGTCTTTGCAGTGCCTCCGCACCCACTGCGCTCGCGATGGCGTTCGAGCGTTCACTTAAGACAGCGGTGACTGCGTGCCCGACGGCATTGGCGCTGCTCGCGGCTAGATCCGATGGGGATTGCGAGGCGCTCAGGGCGGGGTCATTGATCACCACCGTCGGCCGAACGTGCGGGGTGTCTGGCGTAACGCCCAAGAGATGACGGTGCCACCCTGTCATCTCTGCCCCCGAGAGGGTTGTCGGGATCGCGACGAGGTCGCTCGGACCGTCGGCGGCAGCAAGCGCCTTGGCCACGTCCACAACCCGGCCTCCGCCGAGCGCGACGATTCTGCGGCCTGCGGGCAGCGGCCTCAACTCAGCTGCAACCTCCTCGACGAGGCCCGCGGGAACGATCACAATCGTGCCCGCACGGGCCGTGACGGAAGGCACGGCTGCCGCGGCCCTCTCAGTCGCAAGCAGCGTGAACCCCTCACCCAGGAGGTCGAGAGATTCATCAACAGCGCCGCGGCCGAAGGCGATCGTCCGCTGCGGCTCAACCTGTACGAAGCCCGAAGTCACGAGGTGGGCGGCTGAGCCGAGTTCGCGCGCGGGTCGCCAAGGGGTTTAAGGATTTGTTCGAGCTGAGCGCGCCGGTGCTCGTGCTGAGCTGGCAGCCTGAGTTCCTCACCCAGGTGCCCTGGAGCTTCATCCACCGCAAAACCGGGCGAGGTGGTCGCGATCTCGAACAGGATTCCCTGTGGTTGACGGAAGTAGATGGCTTTGAAGTAGTCGCGGTCGATTACTTGGGTCACTTGTGCCCCAGCGGCGCCAGCCCGCTCACGCCAGACCTCATGGTCTTCATCACGCGAATGCCAGGCGATGTGGTGGACGGTCCCGGTCCCTTCGCGGCCGCCGTACCCCGGGTGCGGGTCGTAGCCATAACGGAACCGAACGCCACCGCCCTCGACCACGTATTCGCCGGCGGCTACCTCGGTGAATCCGAGCGCACTCGTCAGGAGGTCACGGTCGGCGTCAAGCTCGTGCGTCGCAAATGCCCGCACGCCCTGAACACCTGTAATCGCATGTTCGGCCGGCACTTCAGGATGCTCTGCCTGCAGCCGCGGATTTTCCGGGTCGGCGACGGCTAGCTCGTACTGAAGTCCTTCGAAGTCGGCGAAACGCAAAACCCCGTCCACCGCCTCGGTTGTATGCCCATTGTCGGCGAGCCGTTGCGCCCAAAAGTCAAGCGACGCCTCCGACGGAACTCCGAGCTGAATCGTGTGAATCATCCCCGCTCCCGGGTTGCCAGGAGCAGCACCCGCGAACTCAAACCACGTCAGGATCGACCCCGGCGAGCCCTTCTCGTCGCCAAAGTACAGGTGGTATGCCTGAGGGGCGTCGAAGTTCACCGTCTTTTTCACCAGCCTGAGGCCGAGCACGTCCGAGTAGAACTCAACGTTCTTCCGTGCATCGCCGGTGATCATCGTTATGTGGTGCATTCCCTCGAGTTCCATCGCGGACTCCTCTTGGCAGGTCAGTTGATTGAAGCGACCACAAGCCTAGGGGATGATCAGTGCTGGAACCAGAGTTCAGTCCTTAGCGTCCAGCCACTCAAGAAACTGCCCCGGGCCGAACACCGGGAGGTTGGGTGCGAGCGAGAGCAGATCCCCGTCACCACTGACGATCACGGCCTCGCTCTCCCTTGCGAGGGAGACGAGGTAATCGTCTCCTGGATCAGGCGATACTGGCGGCGGATCAACAAGGTCGTCGCGCATCACTGCGCCACGCTCGATCAGCCGTATCAGGGAGGCCGCATCAACCTCCGGGATTCGCTTGCGGATTTTGGGATTTGAGAGGGAGCCGTGGAGCTCCTCGATCAGCTTCGGGGAAGCCACCATCTCGAACTGGCCGTCAAGCCAAGCTAGGAGAATCCCCGCCGGAGAACCGTTTGGCGACAGGGCGGCCGCTTTGATCAGCGACACGATCATCCGCGAGGATGACCGCGAAAAGCACCGGGAGGTCAAGGTGAGTCAACAGCACTAGCGGTAGGCGGCTCGAAGGCAACCAGAGCTTCGAAATGGCGAGACCCGGGCTCGAACCGGGTCACTCGGAGTCGGATGATTCCCATGCGTTCCCGAGCGTCCGAACAGTCCCGGATCTGGACGCATCGGACGGATGTGGTGGTACCACGGGTGGTACCGCGGCACGCGCGAGACACTTGCCGGATCAGTCGGTGACGACCGGCAGCCAGTCGCTCCATTGGCCGCCTGCGGTGCCTACCCTGATCCATGTGGGGATCGTCTCGCCGACGACGACCTCACCGGGCGCCACCTGGACGTCCAAGCCCTGCCAGGCGTAGACGCCGTCCACCGTTGAGACGACTGTCGGAACGGGCGTGGCGGCAGGCTTGCTGACCGAGTAGGAAACCTGGGTAAGGCTGAGCGCGCTGTTTGAGCTGCTACCGCCGGCGCTGAAGACCAGATGTGCACTCACATGCCACCTTTGATCACCGAGGAGCAGCGTCTGGAACGCGTTGACTGAAGTGCCTGTCACAGTCGGCGCGTGGCCGCCAATGTCTACCGTCCACGTGCCGATGAGGGAGGCTGAGAGCTTGCCGTTGGCGCTCTTCTGGCGAATAGCAATGCTGTGGTCCCCATCGGGGAGGCTTGGGATCTTCAGAGGCGAGACGCAGGCCGTGAAGGCGCCGGAGTCGATCGAGCATTCGAAGGTCGTTGCGCCCGTCCCGGAGAATCCGAAGTAGCCACTCGGGGCGCTCGCCCAGATCGGCTTGGCGGGAACGCTCAAGTCGATCGTCCACGTCCAGGTTGTCAGCGTCACTGCCCCGCCACGCGTCACCTTGACCGTGAAGGTGTGCCTGCCGGCCTTGAGGCCCGTGAACGACGGAGTGGTCGTGCAGGCCTTGAAGACCGTGCTGTCGAGTGCGCAGGTCACCGTCGCATAGTCCGGCGGCGTGATCACGAACGACGCGGTCGTCGATGCGCTCGTCGTGTCCGGTTTCGTCCCGAGGATCGCAGCAGGTGGAGCCGCGGTGTCGACCATCCACCACTTCGTTGTCGACTCGGATTCGTTGCCCGCAGAGTCGACCGCCTTGACCGAGAACGAGTGCTGTCCGCTCGGAAGACGGGTCAGCGCCTTGGGCGAGTTGCAGACTGTGAATGCTCCGCCATCGACTGAGCAGCGGAACGTCGCTCCACTCTCGGACCCGAATGAGAGCGTCGCGATGGTGAGCCCGGTTATCGGCAGCGGGGCATCGGCGACACTCGGCGGCGCGGGAGCGACCGTGTCCACCTTCCAGATGGCAACCGCCGAAGCGGAAACGTTGCCGACCGAGTCGGTGGCGGTAACCGTCAGGGTGTGAACACCGTCCGCCAGGCCGGTCAAAGCCACGGGTAATTCACAGGCGGCGGCGGGTCCGCCGTCGATTCTGCAGGCGAGGCTTGCACCGGACTCGGCCGCGATCGCGATCGTCGCGTTCTTCGAGGTCGTGTTGGCCGCCGGTACGCCCGTGAGCGAAGGCTTGGAAGGTGCCACGGTGTCAATCTTCCAATCAGCGCTTGCGGCCAAAGAGACGAACGCAGAGACAGAACTTCGGGAGACCACCTGCCTGACCTGGAGAGTGTGGGGGCCGTCCTCGCCCGCCTGCGCGAAGGGCGAGGTACATGCAGTCCATGTTCCCCTGTCCATCGAGCACTGGAACTTGGCCCCGGTCACCCCGGTGAACGTGACTTTTACCGGCGTCCTCCTAGGGTTGATCGTTCCCGACGGCGCGGAAGTGATCGTTGGCGGGTTCGGCATCACTGACCAGCGGCGAGTTGTGGCGCTCGACACGTTGCCTGCCGCGTCGATGGCAGCTACCGAGAAGGCGTGAATACCCACTGCGAGATTCTCGAACGCGGCCGGCGACGTACACGGATTCGAAGCTTGACCGTCAAGTGCGCACGTGAAGCCGACCGCGCCTGCTCCCGTGAACCCGAAGGTTGCACTGGACATGTAGACCAAACCGGACGGTCCACTGGACAGGGTCGGCGCAACCGGCGGAGTGATGTCGACCGTCCACGTGGTCGTCTCGGCCGGGCCGGTATTTCCCGCTTGGTCGGTCTGCTTGACGGCGAAGGTGTGAGTGCCGTCTGAGAGGCCGGTGAGGTGCCGCGGCGAGGCGCAGGAGGTATAGCCGGCCCCGTCGAGTGAGCAGGTGAACGTCGCGTTCGTCTCACCGCTGATAGTGAACGTCGCTGCGGTCGAACGGGTCGGCGAGCCCGGGGCACCCGAAAGGCCCGGCGTCGTGGGGGAAGTTCTGTCGACCGTCCACGTGGTCGTCTCGGCCGGGCCGGTATTTCCCGCTTGGTCGGTCTGCTTGACGGCGAAGGTGTGAGTGCCCTCCGAGAGGTCGGTGAGGCTCCTTGGTGACGTGCAGGCAACGTAGTCGGCACCGTCGAGCGAGCAGGTGAACGTCGCACTCGTCTCACCGCTGATAGTGAACGTCGCGCCGGTCGAACGAGTCGACGAGGCCGGACCACCCGAAAGGCCCGGCTTCGCGGGGGCAGTCCTGTCAACCGTCCACGTGACCCTCTTGGGATCCGACTTGTGGTTCCCGTCGATCTGGCGGATGGCAATGCTGTGCTCGCCATCGGTCGAGGCGTTGTTGGACACCGGTGAAGTGCACGCGGCGAATGAGCCTCCGTCGAACGAACATTCGAACGTCGTTCCGGCCACTCCTTCGAAAGCGACGCTGACGGGATTGAGAATCGGGTTCACTCGACCAACGGGAGTCCCCGAAACCGTCGGTGGATTCCAGCTCGGCTTGCTGGACGAAAATTGCCCATCGGGAACATTCGTCGCGCCGGAACCCCAGCAATAGAGCCGGTCGTCGGTCGTGACTCCACAGGAGCGGTCGTTCCCGGCGCTGATCGAAGCCCACGCGTTGCCGGCAGGCACATTCAGTTCGCCCTGATCGGCACTTCCCCAGCACAGCGCCTCACCGCTGACCGTGACCCCACATGAGTGGGAGGTACCGGCCGAGATTGACGCCCAAACCTTGCCCGATGGGACTCTGGTGTAGGCGGGGGGGTTGGCCCTGAATCCCCTGAATCCCCAGCAGAATCCCTGGCCGCTGGTCGTAACGCCACAGGAATGTCCGTCGTTGGTTGAGATCGACGACCAGATCTTGCCGCTCGGAAGTGAGTTCTGACCGTCGCTATTACTCCCCCAACAGAACCCGCTGCCGGTCGTCGTTACCCCGCACGAGTTGCTGACTCCCGCACTGATCTGGTCCCAGGTCTTTCCCGACGGTACGGAGTTGGAACCGCTTATGTCGAATCCCCAGCAGTACCCGAGGCCACCTGTCGTCACGCCACAGCTGTGCGCGTGCATAGCGGAAATCGAATTCCACTTCTTGCCAGACGGAATGTTCGCTTGCCCCCAGCCATTGAACCCCCAGCAGTAGCCGTCGCCAGCTGTTGTAACGCCGCAGGATCGCAGGATGCCAGCCGAGATCGACGCCCAACTCTTTCCCACCGGCACATCCGTTTGGCCGTAATTGTCTCTCCCCCAGCACAGCGCGGCCCCTGACTTCGTGATCGCACAGGAGTGCGCATCGCCGGTCGCGGAGACGACTGGGAGTGAGGCCGCGGAGGCCGCCGTGGGCGCTGTTGCCAAAACCAAGAGCACTGCGCATGCTCCTAGTGCTGATCGCACTGTATGACCCGGATGCTCTCCTTGGTTCGCCACGCCTTCCCCTCCTTCCCCTCTCGGTGTATCCCAAGGTTACAGGTCAGAGCGATCCCCTTCGCCGCATGGCGAAAGGGTGGCTTCGCAGCGGGCGGAGCGGCGCACCTGTGCAACCAGATCCACATGTGCCCGCTGGAGGTATCCGAAATGGCGAGACCCGGGCTCGAACCGGGGACACCACGATTTTCAGTCGTGTGCTCTACCAGCTGAGCTATCTCGCCTGGTAAGGCCACCGATCCTACCGAGTCACGCCTGAATGGGGATGTGTGCAGCCAACTTGACCTCCGTTTGCCACATCTGGCGGCATCTTGCAGGCAGGGACGCTTGAATGAACGTGGAAGCAGTTCCTTGGACCTCATGTTGACGACCTCTCACTACCTATTGGGCGCTGCAGCGCTGCTTGCGTCAATCGCCTCCCTGACAGTCTTCGGGCGGGCCATCCAACTGCACTGGCTTAAGGAATGGCATGGCCCCGAGGCCATCATCGCCCGGGCAATTGCCGGTTTGAGTGCAGCGATGATCATCTGTTACATCCTCGGCTCACTTGGAGCTTTTTCACTCGTGCCTCTTACCATCGCCTTCCTTGTGACAGGTCCAGTGGCCCAACTCGCCTTGAAGCCCAAAGGCAACGGATTTGGGGAATATGAAGAAACCTCGGGCCGGGCGGCGCTGCCCTTGGCCATCGGCGGCCTCATGCTGTTCGGCGTCTGGCTGCTGCAAGTCAGATACTCAATGCGTGTTGGCCTGACTGGAACCGATGCCCTCTGGTACCACATGCCATTTGCGCAGAGGTTCTTCCAGACCGAATCACTGCTCAGCTTCAACTACGCAGAACCACTCTTCCAAACGTACTTCTATCCATCATCAGGATCCGTATTCCACGCCCTGGGAATGGTGTTCTTCCACAGGGACTTCCTGTCGCCACTGATCAACATGGTCTGGCTCGGCCTTGCTCTCCTCGCCGGCGCCGCGATCGGGCACCGCGAGGGCGTAGCGGCGACCTCCGCTCTGGGAGTTGCAGCAGTCTTCGCAGCAGACGGAGTCCTACGCGGGTCGGCCGGCAGCGCCATGGTGGACACGCCATCAACCTTCTTCTTCCTCGCTGCTGCCCTGCTTCTAATCCGCGGAGCTGAAAGCCGCCCTGCCCTGGTCTTGGCAGCGCTGTCCACCGGACTTGGACTGTCAGTCAAGCTGACCATCGCAATCCCAACAGCAGCATTGACCATCGCCGTAATCGTGCTCGCCAAGAAGGGCGACCGGGTCAAGAGTCTTGCCATCTGGCTTGTCGGTGTGTTTGCCAAATCAGCCTTCTGGTTCATTCGCAACATCAGTGAGACCGGGAACCCCCTTCCGCTGCTCAAACTGCCGCTCCTGACCGGCCCGGGCAAAGCCCTCCAGTCGGACAACATGGTGCCGATCTCCAAGTACTTCACGGACACAAACGTGATGTTCCACATGCTTCCCAACGCGTGGAACAAGAGCCTCGGGCCGGGCGCCCTGTTTGTGATTGCGATCGCCGTGATTGGATCCCTCGTGCTGGTCATCAAGCCGCCAGCAAAGGTCTGGCGCGTTATGAGCTTTGTAGCCCTCGCCACCATGGCCGGCTACTTCTTTACTCCCGGCACGGCAGCGGGACCTCCGGGTGGGCCAATGCGGGGCCTGTTCTGGGACACACGGTTCATCGCCCCCGGCTTGTCACTTGGGCTCGCGTTGGCACCCGTAACGCTCGCCAAGTACTCAGCCCGCCTGCGTGACCTGTCAGCCCTGCCGCTAGCCATCCTTGTAGTGATCCCCGCCACCCGGTCAAAGTGGTGGGTCCTGACCCACCCTCGGCTCCCGCTCATAGCTGCCTCGGTGATTGTGATTGGGATATTTCTGGTTGGCAACTACTACGGCAAGGTTGGGCCGAAGGCGCGCGCGGCTTTCCTTGTGTTCCTTGCACTTTTTATGGCCGGTGGCGGGAAGTACTTCGAACGTTCCTACGCGCATGGCCGGGAGAAGGGCTACGGGCCATCGCTTGCCGCGACGGGGCATTCGCGCATCGGCATCATTGGCGAAGCAGGCACGTTCACTCAGTACCTGCAGTCCGGTGCGGACCTGAGCAACTACGTCGAATTTATTGGTGTCCATGGGCCACATGGAGCCTTCAGACCGGCAAACACATGCGCGGCGCTCAAGGAACTCGTGAACAACGGCCGCTTTGGCTACGTGATCACCTCGCCCAATAGGGATATCTGGAACCGGAGTACGTACCCCAACAAACAGGTTCTATGGATCGCCCAGGATCCAAATGCCAAGTTCGTGAAGGAGATTCCCGGGCTGGCGCACAACACTTCATCCACAGGATCTGACAAACCGGACACATTCTCCGTCTACCGAATCACCGGGCCGCTTTCGCCAAAGTCCTGCGCCGCGGCACCTGTAAAGCGCTGACCTGCCATTCCGACCGACGAGTAGGCTCCGGCAATGCTCGCGTGGTGGAAGCAGTCCCCTCAAATCAGATGGCGTGAAGTTTGGATAGTCGCAGCGGCCTCCGTACTGGTCGCGATCATCCAGTTCTTCCCGCTGATCACACACCTGAGCAGCCACATCGCAACTGACCTAGGAGACCCGCTCTCGCAGTCCTGGCAGATCGCCTGGGATGGCCACGCGTTGATCCACCAGCCGCTCGCCTTTTGGCAAAGCAACCAGTTCTGGCCGGCTGAAAACAGCCTTGCCTTCTCCGACGCACTTGTCGGATATGCCCCATTTGGACTGCTCGGGACGGGTGCCGCGGCGACGGTTCGCAACTACAACATTGCCCTCCTCTGCTCCTTCGGCCTTGCACTGCTGGCCGTCTACCTGCTAGCCCGAGAGTTCGGCATTCCACCTTGGGCGGCGGCCTTGGCAGGCGCCTCGTTCGCCTACTCCCCTTGGCGCCTCTGGCAATCCGGGCACATGCACGTTGTTGCCAGCGGCGGAATACCCCTTGCACTGTTCCTTCTCATCCGCGGCTACAGACGGAGTAACGCGAAGCTGATCGTGGGAGGGTGGCTGGCCGCTGGCTGGCTGGGATCAATCGGGTTCACGCTCGGCATACAGCTGGATTACCTGCTGCTTGCGCTCGGGGTAGTTGCCCTGATTTGCTGGCTTCGGGCTGGAAGGCCTGAACCAGCAACGCGAGTTGTGTGGGCTTCAATTGGGGGCACAGCGATGTTCATCCTGATCACATGGCTCGTCACCCGGCCATACCTACGCGTGATTGATACTTATCCCCAAAACAGGAGGCCTCTGAAGGCCCTGTTCGGAAACTCGCCGGGCCTTGAAGCATTCATCACTCCCCCGCGCCAAAGCCTTCTCTGGAGCGACCTGAGCTCCTCATGGCGGCCAGCGCATGTGCTCGATCAGGTCGAAAAGTCGCTGTATCCAGGCATCGTGACCATGGTTCTGGCCGGAGTGGGGCTGTGGTGGAAGTCGGCACCTAAGGCACTCCGCGTCGGCTTGGGGATCGCCACGCTGGGGTTCGCAGTCCTCTCACTTGGCATTCACCCTGGAATCCCCGGCAGGGTCCTGCCATACAGGTTCCTCTACGAGGTTCTCCCCGGCTGGAACAGCATCCGAACGCCGGGCAGGCTCCATGTGCTGACCACGCTGTCCCTTGCCCTGCTCGCTGGCATGGGAGCTGCTCGCACAGGAACGTGGCTCACTCAATGGCGCAGTGGACGATTTGCCACGGGAGTCCTCGCTTCGCTCACCATCCTTGTACTGCTCGATGGGTCAGGCTTGGTCTACCCGCAGCCCAAGGTCCCAATGCCGCCTCCGTCGCTTGCCTCAGTCAAGGGACCAATGCTTCAGCTGCCAGCTCGGGCCGAGAACAACCGGCGATACCTGCTCTGGTCAACCGCAACATTTCCCAAGATGGCCAACGGGCGCTCAAGCTTCACCCCGCCTGTCTATAAGCAAATTGTCAAAGCCTCAGCCGGTTTCCCAAGCACAGCTTCAATCAAGCGCCTGCGGGAGTTCGGCATTGAGAGAGTCGTCGTCCACACCGAGTTTCAAGACATGGCACTTGAGGAGCGCGCCGCCAAGGGTGAGACCTGGCAATCAGCGTCCACACGCCCAGTCCCTCCGGGCATTGGGGTTCGCAGGAAACTTGAGAAGCCGCTTGTGATCTACGAGCTTGGCCGCTGACCCTGCGCTGCGAAGCGCTGCCAAAGGTTCGCTCCAAGAACTACAAGCAGCGCCAGGAGGGCAGGCCCCACAATGAGCCTTGCCGATAGTCCCTGAACCGGGACTGTCACCGGGTCGTGAATCTCACGCACATGTGGAGCTAGAACGAATGCAATCAGTACCCAACCCCCGAGAACGGCGGCGGCAGCCAGTCGGTCCCTGCTGAAGTCAAGGCCCCAAGTTGCCAGGGCCGCAAGCAGTCCAGCTAAGCCAAAGAGCCCAAGTACGGGAAGAATGCTCGCCCAGCCATGGCCGCCACCAACAAGGGTGAACACAGTCGGCTGGAAGTCGCCTGCGGTAAGCCTGCGGGACCACGAGGACAGGCCGAGCTCCTTGACAAGTGGGTTGGTAACTGTCGCCACGACAATGATGCTCGAGCTGACAATCGCTGTTGCAAGCGTCGCTGACGGGAAGCGCTTCCAAGCGTATGGCAACCCGAGCCCGACGAACGGAAGCATTGGAATCATGTAACGCGGCCCGGTGACCTGCCCGCCCATGGGCCAGATGTAACCGGCCACGTAGGTCCAGTAGATCGCCGCGACACCCGCAATGGCGAGGGCTTCTGCTCGCTTGCCACGCCGATACATGAGGATCACGCCCAATGTGGCCATGATCAGAATCGGGGTCAAAGCAAACAGGCCCCTTGGGCTGAGAAGGATTGATGCGTAACCAAGCGGTTTTGGAACGCCGATGCCAAACAGTCCACCGTTAACCAGACCGATCACGTCGTGGCCTGTTCGCCCTGGGATTGCGACGGTGTCTTGGTAGGACATGGTGGTCACAGAACCAAAAGCCCAGAGGTTGTAGAAGGCAACGGGAAGAGCACCCAGCAGAGCGCCGGCAGAGTAGGCAAGTGCCCGCCTCACGGAGGCACCCACGTTCCAAGCCCCATCTGCTTGGCGGAGCATCGCGTAGGCGCCGATCACGACGCCGCCGAACGCCAAGGGGTACTCAAGGAAGACAGCCAAGCCGGCCAGCAGACCAGCCAGAAACAGCAATTTCTGGCTCGGCGGACCAGCCCGCTCGCGGAGGAGCACAACAAACCCGGCAAACAGAGCGAAGGTTGCGATCAGGTGGCTGAAGAACATTCCCGAAAAGGGAAGGAAGATGGTCCCCATCCCAAGTGCGATGCTGCTCGCAGCGCCCGTCCCGGGCTCCATCCGCTCAGCCACTGAACGGGTCAAAAACATGATTCCCAGAGCAGGCACTACCGATCCAAGCAGTGTCAAGGCCCAGATCATCAGCGCCGAATTGGCTGAGGTCCGCCTAACTTCCAAAGCCCGGGCGGTACTTCCCCCGAAGAATGTGACATTTACCTTGCGCTCAGGCGAGTACAACGAAACATCGGTCATCAGCGTCTCTCCGGCCCTCTTTGAGAGGGAGTCAAAGCCGACCAGGTTCAAAGCCCCATAGAGCGGAAGCACGACAACAGGAAGTCCCGGTGACTTGACCGAATAGAAGTGGCCATTGATCCAAGACTTATCGCCCCCCTCCCAGTGGTACTTGTCAATCTGGGCAGTTCCATTACCCATGGCTCTGACGAGGCCGTAGTAGGAGGCTTGGGCCCACCCGGGAGACTGAACGAGAAGCGACACGCCAAGCCCGACACAGATAATCGCCGCTATCCCAAAGCGTCTACTGCGCGCGAGGGATGACTGGGCTGGTTGTGAGGAGGTGGACACGGCTTTATCTGGACGGATCATGTCAGGCCCGAGAGATGGCCTTCGGCCAATCACTCAGGCAGGCTTGCGGGAGAGAGTTGGCTCAGCGCTTGTGGCCGAGCTTTTGCCACGCCCGCAGCTGGGGAAGCGGGTCAATTGCATGACCGCCCTTTTCGTACCAGCCACCAACCCAAATCTCAAAGTGAAGGTGAGGACCCGTTGAATGCCCCGTGTTGCCCAAATCTCCGAGTCGCTGTCCAACATGCACCGCGTCCCCAATGTGCACGCGAACAGAACCCTTGCGGAGATGCATAAAGACATAGTCGCGCCCGTCATACCCACGAAGGACGAGGTAGTAGCCGGCTCCCGTGTCCTGAAAGGAACTCCAACTGATCTCTCCCGCAATGGGAGCAACGATCGGAAGCCCTTCCGCCCCGGACATGTCCTGGCCCTGATGCACATGACCACTCCGCTTTGCTCCAAAGCGCATGTCGACATCTCCGAAAGTGAAGTCGCCGACTACCGGAAACGTTGCTGTCTTGGGTGCGACCGCAGGAGGAACCGGCTTAGGCTTCTTGACCACGGGCTTCTTCTTCGGCTTCTTCTTTGCCTTTGGTTTCGCTTTGGGCTTTGCCTTTGGTTTTGGCTTCGGCTTAGGCTTGGGCTTGATCTTCGGCTTGACCTGCCCGGGAATAATCCCCCCGCTCTCCTGGTCCGCGCTGAGCTTGGGCTTGGGCGCAGGAGTGTCCCCGGGCGAGGCTCCACCACCACCGGCAAGTGCGCTCGAGGCCCCTGGGCCAGCCAAAGCGCCAGCAGCAATAACCACGCAGCAAAGTCGCCGAAGTCGGGTGTCAAGGAAGCCCATCCCTATGACTTTCGCCCTTTCCTGCCAATTCCTCAACAAGAAACAAAAACTGCAAGATGGTGTGCGGCTGCAGAGACCCGATTCAGGCAGCAAGCATGCGGGCAAGCAGGTCCTTGGCCCCCTGCTTGTGGAGCGGCTCATTCAGGTTGCCGCACTTGGGCGACTGCACGCAAGAAGGACAACCAGCCCGACATGGACAGCCGTCAATCAGGTCATGAGCGTCCTGCACAAGGTCGGTGAACTGTCTGAAACCCTGTCGGGTAAGGCCAACCCCACCCGGATGCGCCTCGTGAACAAAGATCGTCGGCTTCCCTGTCTGCGGGTGAATGTTGGTTGACAGACCGCCAAGATCCCAACGGTCACACATCGCAATCAATGGCAAGACGGCTATCTGGGCATGTTCGGCAGCGTGCAACGCCCCAAGTAATCCCTCCTCGTCGAGCCCTTCAAGGAACTCCTCAGGGACCTCAAACCAGATTGACCTTGTTGCGAACTCGACTGGGGGCATGTCGAGCGGTGTCCAGTCGATCATCTCGTGATCCTTGAGTCGCTTGCGCTGGAACCCTGTGACGCGCTCAGTAACAACAACATCTCCGTACTTGAGCTCCACCCCGTTCACCGTTCGGACCTCAAGCTGCGCTTCTATCCAAGTGTCCGTCTCACGCTTTGCCTGGGTGTACCAGTCGCCTTGGAACGCACGCATCACAGCAGTGCCTCCTTCCATGTCGAGCATGTCAACCTCATACGACTTGCCCAAGTGGAGGTAGATCGCCCCCGGGTGGATTGTTGACGCTGCCCGTGACGCCTCAAGCGTCCCGAAGACTTCCCCGCTCCCCGCATCTGCAAGAGCAATGGTCTTCGCTGACGCGGAGCGGAGTGACACATCGCTCGCTGGATAGGTCTCCGGACGGGCAAGGCTGTAGCGGCCAGCGCGCTCACGAAGCATTCCCGCACTCACCAGCGCTTCACAGCGGGCTTGAAGGTCATCACCAAAGAACTCCCCATCCTCGGGTCCAATCGAATGCTCAAAGGCCGCGCAGAGGAGGTGGGCGCCGAGGATCTCATCACTCATAGGGTCAAGTACTGCTGACTCGACAGCCCTCTCAAGCAATGCTTCGGGGTGCCTGCAGAAGAACTGGTCCAAGGCATCGTCACCTGCGATGTAGACGGCAAGGCCCTTGTCCCGACGCCCTGCACGGCCCCACATTTGCTTGAGCGACGCCACCGTCCCCGGATAGCCAACGCAGATGGCCGCGTCAAGGTGCCCAATGTCAATGCCGAGCTCCAGAGCATTGGTGGATACAACACCAACCAGCTCACCTTCCTGCAGTTGCCGCTCAAGTTCACGTCGCTGCTGCGGGGTGTAGCCGGCCCGATAGGGAGCAATCGCCTTGGCGAGAGCTCCGTCACCGGATGCCACCAGCCGGTCGTTTGCCATGCGTTGGATCAGCTCAACTGCACGACGGGACCGGATGAAACAGATGGTTCTGGTTCCGGCGCGGATCAAGTCACAAAAGAGGTCTGCTGCCTCACCGAGAGCACTCGCCCTGGTACCCAGATCCTCGTCAAGGATGGGCGGATTCCAGAGCACGACATCACGGCCAGCCGACGGGGCTCCATCAGAGTCAACAACTTGAAAATCAGCTATTCCAGTCAGGGTCTCAGCCAAGTCACCAGGGTTTGCGATGGTCGCGCTCGCGAGGAGAAACCTTGGACTGGTTCCTCGTGCGCCCGCAACTCGCCGCAGCCTGCGAATGACATTTCCAACATGCGAACCGAATACCCCCCGATACACATGTGCCTCGTCAATCACGACAGCCGCGAGGTTTCCGAGGAAATTCGCCCACTGTTCATTGCGGGGCAGGATCCCAACGTGCAGCATGTCCGGGTTGGTGAGGATCAGGTTGGAGTTTCGTCGGATCGCCGCTCGCTCTGACTGCGGGGTGTCACCGTCATAGATGGCCGGACGCAATGCCTTGCCAAATCCCATCGCCTGCAGTGCGCGAGCTTGATCCTGAGCCAGGGCTTTTGTGGGGTAGATGTAAAGCGCGCGGGCTTTCGGATCTCTCAACAGCGTGTCAAGGACGGGCAGATTGAAGCCGAGAGATTTGCCGGAGGCCGTCCCAGTGCTCAAGATGACCGGTCCGTGGGCCGAAGCATCCCACGCTTCAAGCTGGTGAACGTAAAGCTCCTCAAGGCCAAGGTCTACAAGTCGTTCACGCAGGCGAGGATCCATGTCGTGGGGGAGATCACCCTTGTACGCCTTCTGCGGGAGCACGCTCGTGCGACTGACCACCACATCGTCTTTCACGGCGCGGGCGATCACCTTGTCCCAGCCTTGTGTAGCCGCCTTTGCCATGAGGGCCATCGTAGGTGGCACGGGCATCGGACTCCGATTTGATTACCCGCTGTTTGCGTCATCACATTCCGTTGGCGAAACCGCCAGACTCTCAAAGGTGATGCGTTGCGTTTATTTGGACCTTGATGGCACCCTGCTTGGGCAGGGAGCATCGCTCTTCCATGATGGAGAGGGCAAGCTGAGCACCATGGGAGTCAAGGCGATCGAGGCTTGCCATCGAGCCGAGCTGGAGATTGTCATCATTTCAGGCCGCCGCGAGGCTCAAGTCAGAGAGGACTCCCGGTTGCTTGGAGCAAAGGCCTACGCATTTGAGTCAGGGGCCTGCATGGTCACGGATGAGGAGCGCGATTGGCTTACAGACGATTGGATGCCAGGTGAGCTGACGATCCACGAGCAGATCGAGGAGTCAGGGGCAGGCGAGCTGCTGCTTGACCACTACGCTGGCCGGCTTGAGCACCACGAGCCTTGGCACACGGGGCGTGAGGTTTCACACCTGTACCGGGGCCGCATTGACGCGGCCGAGGCGAACGAGCTCCTCTCTTCCCGGGGTCACGAGTCATTGAGACTCTGCGACAACGGTTCGGTTCACCATCGAACGGACAATCTCTCAGGGGTTGACCACCTTCGGGCCTATCACCTTGTCCCAAAGGGGGCGAGCAAGGCGCGGGCGGTGTCCCGTCACATGCAGATCCGCGGCCTCTCACCGTCCGACTGCCTCTCAGTCGGCGACGGGCGGGAGGACCTGGATATCGCGACGGTCGTCGGGTCTACCTGGATCGTGGCTAACGCGCTTGAAGCCGACTCAGGGATGGAAGCATTGGCCTTGACGCACCCGAACGTGCGGATCGCCGAGGCTTCCCACGGAGCTGGCGTCTACGAGGCAGTTGTGTCAATGCTCGCCGAGCAGTGACGAAGGCTTCTCAGCTAACCAGCCCGCGGTCGATAGCGACTCTCACGAGCTCTGCCCTGGTGTGCACATCCAGCTTCTCCTGAAGGCGGGCTCGATGGGATTCAATCGTCCTGACTGAGAGATGCAGCTTTTCGCTTATCTCGACGTTGGTGTGCCCAAGCCCGACAAGACGAAGGACTTCAACTTCTCGGTCCGTCAGCTCGCGTGCGCCTGACTGGGCGCTTATCTTGGCCAAGGCGACTGCGATCTTGGGTGACAGATAGGGCTTACCACCAGCCGCATGGTGGATGGCCTGAAGGAGCTGGCTGGGATCGTCCTCCTTGAGGACATAACCGTTCACACCATTGCGGAGCGCGTCACGCGCATTCAACGGGTCGGCCATGTGAGTCAGGAAGACCACCTCGGTCCCGGGTGAGCGCTCGG
>JBAXHG010000012.1:0-19581 GCA_037139015.1 Actinomycetes bacterium
GTCATTTTCGGAGCGACACTTGGCGGCGGCTGGTACCTGCTCACAATGTCCCCAGTCCGACAGGACCTGCTCGACGCAGCCGGCAACGGGACGGACGGCACGGCCGGAGATCTGCTCGCAGCGGCCACAAAGGGCGCAGACCTTGAGGCGGGAATGCTCCGAGCTGAGCGCAACCTCGAAACTCTTGATGACCTCGCCGCAGCCAGGGTCGACCCAATGACACCAGAGGACATCGCCGCTCTCATTCGGATCTGACCGGCCCGGAGGGCTGGTCATTTACTCATCGGCCGGCGCTTCACTGGGGGACTTTGATGGCGTTGCCTGAACAGGCCTGCGGCCAGTTCTGTTCGAACCCCCGGACCGGCCCGGAGGGCTGGTCATTTACTCATCGGCCGGCGCTTCACTGGGGGACAGGGATTCGAACCCCGATAGCCGGCTCCAAAAGCCGGAGTCTTGCCATTAGACGATCCCCCAACGCGCAACAGTGTTGCGGTGTGAGCGATCGTATCGCTGGACGGATACGATCCGCATTCATGGACGGTGTGGCAGTCGCCATTCTGGCCGCTGGTCGCGGCACTCGCATGCGTTCTCCGCTTGCAAAAGTCCTTCACCCCGTTTGCGGGGTGCCGATGGTCGCATGGTCAATCAGCGCTGCGCGTGCTGCTGGCGCTTCGGTGACTGTGGTTGTGGGTTCGCCTGATCGGGCTTTGGAAGAGCACCTTCCTGAGGGTGTTATTCATGCGGTTCAGCCTGAGCCGGATGGGACTGCTGGCGCTCTTGCTGCTGCGGTGGATCATCTTGCTGACAGTCAGGCGGTTGTTGTTCTTGCCGGTGATGTTCCGTTGATTGATGCGGCAACGATCAGCGCTGTCCTCCAGGCGCATAGTGAAAATGGGGCAGCGGCGACGATCGCAACGATGAGGTTGGAGGACCCGTCGGGCTATGGACGAATTGTCCGTGATGAGTCTGGGACGTTCGTGCGAGTTGTGGAGACGAAGAATGTTGAGGATGCTTCGTCTGAGGAGTTGCTGATTGATGAGGTGAACACCGGCGTGGTTGTTTTCCGCGTTGCTGGCCTCAAGGAATTGCTTGCTGGTGTCGGCTCTGCAAACGCCCAGGGGGAGCGTTATCTCCCGGATGCGGTTGCTGCGCTTGCTGACCGAGGTGAGACCGTTCTCGCGGTTGAGGTGCATGACGCGGCTTTGACGATTGGAGTCAATGATCGGGCGGACCTCGCACGGGTTCAGGAGCTTGCTCAGAGGAGAATCTGTGATCGGCACATGCGTAACGGTGTGACGATTGAGGCTCCGGGCAGCGTTGCGATTGACGCTTCGGTTGAGATTGGTGAGGATTCAACGATCCTTCTGGGCTCGGTCTTGCGCGGCACGACAATCATTGGGTCCGGTTCAGTCATCGGTCCACATTCGGTTCTTGAGGATGCTGAGGTTGGTAATGGGGCGGAGGTCACGATGAGCCGTCTTGTCCTTGCGAAGGTTGGCGATGGGGCGACGGTTGGTCCGTTTGCCTACCTGCGGCCTGGTGCTGATGTGGGGCCAAATGCGAAGGCTGGAACTTTTGTTGAGTTGAAGAACACTCGGCTTGGGGAAGGGGCGAAGGTGCCGCACTTGTCTTATGTCGGAGATGCGGACGTTGGCGCGGGAGCGAACCTTGGGGCCAGCACAATCACTGCGAACTACGACGGGCGCAACAAGCATCGGACTGTTGTTGGGGCCCGCGCACGCACTGGTGTTCATACCTCGCTCGTTGCTCCGGTGACTGTCGGCGAGGGCGCTGTGACAGGTGCCGGATCGGCGATCACGGGGGATGTTCCGGATGGCGCATTGGGTATTGCAAGGCCCCGGCAGACTGTGATTGAGGACTACGCAGAGCGCAATCGGGACGATGGATGAGGGCTCTGCTTCGGGGGGTACTGCTGCGGCTGTCCCGCACAGTCCATACACTCGCGCCTCAATGAGCACTCTTGAGGATGCACTCGCCGGGGGAACCCACCTCGACATTGATTACGACAAGCGCCTCATGCTGTTCAGCGGGCGTGCGAACCCCGTCCTCTCAGGTCGCATTGCCGACCGACTTGGCGTTGATCTCGGTGGTGTGACGACAAAGACTTTCAGCAACGGTGAGGTCTACTGCCGATTCCACGAGTCAATCCGTGGCGCGGATGTTTTCCTGATCCAGCCGATCTGTGCAAACCCGGAGCTTGGTCTTACTGCGAATGACGCTCTGATGGAACTGATGGTCATGGTTGATGCTGCCGTTGGCGGCTCAGCCCACCGTGTGATCGCAGTTTGCCCTTGGTACGGCTACAGCCGCCAGGACAAGAAGAGCGCCCCGCGTGAGCCGATCAGCGCCCGTCTTGTGGCCCGCATGCTTGAGGCAGCCGGCATTGATCGCATCCTCACGATGGATCTTCACTCTGGTCAGATTCAGGGTTTCTTCCAGAAGCCGTGTGATCACATGACCGCCATGTTCACGCTTACCCAGTACTTCGACGACCTTGGTCTTGACGACCTTGTGGTTGTCTCACCAGACGCAGGGCGTGTGAAGCTGAACAAGAAATTCGCTTCAACCATCGGAGCTGACCTCGCCCTCCTCAACAAGGAGCGGCCGGAGCATCAGCAGGCTGAAGTCGGCCACATCATCGGCGATGTCCGTGGCCGCACAGCCTTGATCGTGGATGACATCATTGACACGGCTGGCACCTTGAAGGCTGCGGCGCAGACTGTGTTAGACGAGGGAGCCACCAAGGTCTACGCGGCTGCAACGCACGCTGTGCTGTCTGGCAATGCTTTTGAGAATCTCGCCTCATCACATTTTGAGGAGATCGTTGTCACGGACACGATCCCTCTCGCTGCCGGCGCTCCGTCGAACATTCGTGTTCTGTCGTGTGCCGAGCTGCTTACGACGTCAATCCGCCAGATCTTCACGGATGGTTCCGTGAGCGAGGTCTTCGGCGGAGAGAACCAGCTCTTCTAGCCCGTGGCGCATGGGGATGCCAGGCGTCTGGCTGACCTGTTGGGGCTGGACGATGATGAGCTTTGTCTGGCACTTGGGGCTTCATCGCTTGAGCTGATCTCTGGTGATGCTGACTCGCTTCCCGCCGTGCCCATCTTGTTGGCGTTGCTTGCGGAGGCGGAGGAGAACGCTGGCCCAGCTGTTTTGAAGAGGTGGGCTCGAACGAAGGGGCCGGGTGGTGTTCCGGTTGATCTGCTCACCGCCCGTGACTACGGGTCGTTTGAGGATGCTCTTGGCGGGTTGGCAGAGCGCGGTTTTGTGATCCGTGGCGGCGGGGCCTGACCGTTGACCCCGCACGAGCCGTATTCTCGGGGAGAGTCATGTCACGTCCAGTTCGCATAGCCCTGATCGTTGCTCTTGGAGCCGTGTTCATCGTGGTCAGCCTTGGGGTTGGTCGGGTGTTGGGTGCACGCGGCGCGGAGCGCGTTCTTGTTGAACAGGTGATCCGTGATCAGGCGAGCGGCAATGTCCAGGGCATTGCCCGCGAGTTGCCTGACTGTGGGCTTGGGACCAAGTGCCATGCGAATGTGGTCAAGCTTCTGGCCAAGGTTTCTGGTCCAGGGCTTCCGTTGGAGATTCTTCAGATCACTCAGGCAGCCGGCGTTTCACCGGGGGGGTCGACTGGCGTTGCTCGTATTGCCTGGCACATTGGTTCGCGGCTTCCGGTAGTTCAGTGTCTTGTGATTCAGAAGACGGGCAATGTGGTCAGTGGGTTCGGAGTTCACCTGAGGAAGCTTTCGAATCCGATTGACCGTGAGGGTGCGTGTCCTGGCGTGCCCAACCTGCTCGTTTAGCCCTTTCAGGTTTTCCTCAACCTTTACTTGGAGCCTCCGGAATCGGCGCCATGTGTGAGAGACTTCATCTAACATAAGTTGAAGTTCGAACCCAAATCAGGAGAGACAATGCGTCGCGTATCAATCTTTTTTGCAGCACTCGCAGTGGCCGCTGTTCTGGCCGTCCCAGCCTTTGCCTCAACGACCAAGACTGTTAATTGGACGTTTGGTGTCAAGACTGTTTCGATCAAGAAGAACGATACGGTCAAGTGGTCGTGGAGTGGCTCAATGATCCACAATGTCAAGGGCCCGGGCGTATCAACGAGCACAACCAAGAACGGCTCTGCTTCGCGCAAGTTCACTGCCAAGGGAACCTTCACTTACATCTGTTCCGTCCACGGCGCGAGCGCCCAGAAGACGACTGTAAAGGTCTCTTAGACCTCCCAGCGGAATGCGATTGGCGCTGCCGGACCGCACGGGTCCGGCAGCAACCGCTAACCTGCTGAACCGATGGCTACTGAAACTCCAGTTCTCGAAGCAACCCACCGCGAAGCGGACGGCTCACGCACCGCTCGTCGCCTGCGTGCCGAAGGCCTTGTGCCCGGTGTTGTCTACGGCGGCGGCTCTGACCCTGTTTCTCTGACGGTCAACGAGCGCGCACTCCGCGGAGTCCTTTCAGTGCACAGCGCACTTATCGACCTTCACATTGAGGGCGACAAGTCCCAGCCAGTGCTGATCCGTGACCAGCAGCGTCACCCGGTCACCGGCCGCATCATGCACATTGACCTTATTCGCGTTGACCTGACCAAGAAGGTTCAGGCTTCCGTCCCAGTTGAAGTCGTTGGCGCAGAGCTTTCACCAGGTGTTCGCTTCGGTGGTCTGCTTGAGCAGATCATCCGTGAGATCACGGTTGAGTCGCTTCCTACTGCCATCCCAGACAGCCTTGTTATTGACGCGTCGCAGATGGAGATTGGCGATTCGCTTCATATCTCTGACCTTGTTGCTCCTGAGGGCACCGAGATCACCGATGACGGTGACATCGTTATTGCCACACTTGCCGCTTCCCGTATGGCTCAGCAGGTTGAGCGCGATGAGGAAGAGAGCGAGACCGAGGTTGTCGGCGAAGAGGGCGAAGCAGCAGAAGCTGCAGCCTCCGACGATTCCTCCGACGGCGACAGCGACGGCGACGGAGCTTAAGTCGTGCGGCTGCGCGGCTCGCGCGGCCGAGGTTCGGCTGCGCCGGCTGACTGGTTGGTCGTCGGCTTGGGAAATCCCGGCACGCGTTATGCGGCCACCCGTCACAACATTGGGTTTGAGGTCGCGAGCCTGCTCGCAGACCGTTGGGACTTGCCGAAGGCGAAGAAGAAGTTCAACGGTCTGATCACAGAGGGCCGAACTGGGCCCGGTGGTCCGAGGGTCGCGGTCCTGCTGCCTCAGACCTTCATGAACGAGTCGGGGACCTCTGTTGGGCCCGCGCGGGGAAGCCTTGGCGTTCCTTTGGACCATGTTGTGGTGCTCCATGACGAGCTGGACATTCCGTTTGGTGAGGTCAGGACCCGTTTGGGCGGTGGGTCCGCTGGGCACAACGGGCTCAAGTCGCTCACGCAGCAGCTCGGCGGCCCTGGTTTTCATCGCATTCGCATCGGCGTTGGCCGACCGGACTCGACTGATCCTCAGATTGTCAGCAGTTTCGTGCTTGGCAGGTTTGCCGAGTCAAAGTCCCAAGTTGTTGAGTTGATTGAGGCAGCGGCCCGTGCGGCCGAGGATCTGATGATCCGGTCTGGTGATTCGGCCGGGACTGAACTCTCGTGAGCGGCTCGTCTGCATCTGGTCCTCCCGGCACGCTGACGGAAGGCGACAGCCTCCTTGGACTCCTGCCACTGGCGGACGGGACTGGCCAGCTGTCAGCACTCCTTTCAAAGGGAGGGAACGCATTTGTTTCAAGTGGCATGCGGCCGTTTGTTCTGTCGGCTCTTGCGAGTCAGGAGGCGACACGGCCAACTCTCGTGATTGCAGGCGATGATGCCGCGGCTCGGCGGCTCGCAGATGACCTTCGAACATGGCTCTCGCCACGTCAGGTGTTGCTTTATCCGACGCGTGGCGTCGCGGGTGGCTCTCACCTTGCACCACCGTCGCACTTGATCGGCCTCAGATTGGGGGCCTTGGATGCCCTTGCGGGAGTTGGGGACTCTGCGGGTTCGGTTGCTCCTGTGGTTGTCGCGAGTGCCGTGGCACTGGCTGAGCGGGTTCCGGAGCAGGAGCTTCGTCCGCATGGCTTCACACTGAAGGTCGGCAGGCGATTCCAGCTGGGTCCGATGCTGCCCAAGCTCATTGATTGCGGCTATGAGCGGGTTGAGCAGGTTTCAGAGCGCGGGCAGTTCGCGGTTCGCGGAGGCATTGTGGACATCTACCCCGCAACGGCAGAGCATGCTGTGCGGATTGACCTTTGGGATGAGGACATTGAGTCCCTCAAGTGGTTCTCAACGTTTACCCAGAGGTCCCTTGGCGAAGCCAAGTCAGTGGACTTCGCCCCAGCTGCAGAGCTGTCACTGGAGCTTCGCGAGGCGGCGGAGTATGCGGCGCTTGAGGAGCCAGAGGATCGCCAACCGCTTTCAGAGCTTCTGCCACTTGATCGTTATCGCGCCCCGCTGGATCTGATCTCCGACGCTTCGATCGTGATCGCAGCCAGCGAGGAGGTGCGCCCTGCTCTTGATGACTGGTGGCTGGATGTCGAGGCAACACTCGGTCCCGATGATGCTGCCGCTTTGAACTGCTCTCCAGATGAGGTGGAGGCGACATTGGCCAAGCGTTCCGTCGCTTCTCTTTCAATTCATGACTCGGGTCAGGAGATTGCCTGGCGGGGTGGAACTCCAGCGGTTGCGGCACGGACTCTGAAGGATGCCGAATCTGACCTTGAGCGCCTTACCCGTGATGGGTATCGGACGGTCGTTGCATTCCCCCGCAAGGGAGACCGCGACAGGGCCGCCCTGAACCTCGTTCGATTGACCTCCCAACCCCTGGCGGATGTTGCGCCTGAAGAGTCGTCGCTGGTGTTCACAGCGGCCAGCTTGTGGGAAGGGTTCGTCTCGTCGGACATCAAACTTGCCGTCATTCCGGCCGATCAGCTGGTCCGAAGGCGTGTCAGCAGGAGGGAGCCTCGTCACGGCCGCGCTGCCTTGAAGTCCTTCACCGACCTGCGGGCAGGTGACACGGTCGTCCATGAGGACCACGGGGTTGCTCGGTTCGTCGGGTTTGACACAAAGACTGTTGCCAATGTCACGCGCGACTACCTGCATCTTGAGTTTCTCGGTGGGGACAAGGTGTTCATGCCCGTCGACCAGCTGGCGAAGATCACACGCCATGTTGGTTCGGATGGGGACGGTCCGACACTTTCCAAGTTGGGTGGCAACGCGTGGGAGAAGGTCAAGAGCAAGGCCCGGACAGCGGCTGACCGGCTGGCAGGCGAACTGCTCAACCTTTACGCGGAGCGCCGTCGCCGCAAGGGCCACGCGTTCAGTCCCGATGGGGAAGACCAGCGCAGGTTTGAGGACTCATTTCCGCATCGGGAGACACCCGATCAGCTGAATGCGATTGAGGCAGTCAAGGAAGACATGGAATCCCCCGAGCCGATGGATCGGCTGATCTGCGGTGATGTTGGTTACGGCAAGACCGAGGTTGCCCTCAGGGCTGCTTTCAAGTGCGCGCTTGAGGGTCGGCAGGTTCTCGTGTTGGTGCCGACCACAATCTTGGCCCAGCAGCATTTCGGGACCTTCGCTGAGCGCTTCAGCGACTATCCGCTGATCGTTGATCACATCAGTCGCTTTCGCAGCGCTGCCGACCAGAAGGAAGTGATCAAAGCTTTCAACGAGGGGAAAGTTGACGTTCTTGTGGGAACGCATCGCCTGCTTGGGAGGGACATTCAGCCAAAGGACCTTGGGCTTCTGATCGTTGATGAGGAACAGCGTTTCGGTGTAAAACAGAAGGAGCTCTTGCGGCAGATCAAGCTTCGGACGGATGTGATCGCAATGAGCGCAACTCCGATTCCAAGGACTCTGCAGATGTCATTGGCGGGCGTCCGTGACATCAGCGTGATCGAGACCCCACCAGAAGGGCGCCGGCCCGTTCGGACATATGTGGGTGAGTACGACGAGGAGCTTGTGCGCACAGCACTCACAAGGGAGCTTGACCGTGGCGGCAAGGCGTTCTTCCTTCACAACCGGATTGAGACCATTGAGGCAACTGCAGAGCAGATTTCAAGCCTCGTGCCAAAGGCCAAGGTGGAGGTCGCCCACGGCGCCCTGGACGAGACTGAGCTTGAGGAGCGGATGTTGCGCTTTGTTCGGGGAGAGGCAGACGTTCTCGTCTGCACGAGCATCATCGAAGCAGGGCTTGACATCCCAGAGGCCAACACGCTGATCGTCGAGCGCTCTGACCTGTTGGGCCTCAGCCAGCTCTACCAGATCAGGGGTCGTGTGGGACGTGGGCGCGAGCGTGCCAATGCCTACCTCTTCTACCCATCTGCGGCTTCTCTGACGCATGACGCAGCTCAGCGCCTTGCAGCTTTGTCTGACCACACGGAGCTTGGCTCAGGCTTCCGAATTGCGATGCGTGACCTGGAAATCCGCGGTGCTGGCAACCTGCTTGGCCCAGAGCAGTCCGGGCATGTCGCAGCCCTTGGCTTTGAGCTCTATATGAAGCTTCTCGATGAGGCAGTGGCAGAGCTGGAGGGCACGAGTGAGCATGACCGCGCTGCCGTCCGGGTGGATGTTTCGATTGACGCTTGGGTCCCAGAGGATTACGTGGAGTACGAGCGGGCGAAGATCGATATCCACCGTCGGGTTGCGTCTGCGTTTGAGATTTCCCAAGTTGCTGAGATTCGCTCAGAGCTTGAAGACCGCTTTGGCAAGCCGCCAGAGCCAGTGCAGCGGCTTCTTGGTTTGCAGGAGGCGAGAATCCGACTTGGGCTGGCCGGCGCATCTGATGTTGGGTTCCGCCAAGGCAAGATGACAGTCGCTGGCCTGGACCTTTCCGACAAGGCCGCAGCGGAGCTTCGGGAGCATCTGGACTCTGCGGCGTGGCGCTCAGGAGCGGGCACTGTGACCATTCCGGTCGAGGATGATCCTCAGGCTCGTTACGAGGCTCTCGTGGAGTTGGCGGACGTGCTGGCGGCTGTAAATCTCGGCGCTCCTGCCTGATTGAGCGACACCTCATCAACCAGCTTGCGGACCTCCGGGCCGTGTTCCGCTAATCTCACGAATCTATGAATATGAACCGATTCCTCAAATTTCTTGTCCTGTCTTGTGTTGTCGCCGTTTCCGGCGTGCTTGTCGCCTGTGGCGGAGTGCCTTCGGGCTCAGTCGCAACAGTTGCTGACGCAAACATCTCAAAGACCGACTTCAACAAGTGGATGGCAATTGCTGCCAAGTCCCAGGGGCAGCAGAACCCTGGCGCTGCTGCGCTTGTCCTGAACCCACCGGACTTCAAGGAGTGCATCGCTTCGAAGAAGGCCTCAGCACCGAAGGCAACCGCGAAGGCTCCTGCTCCTACGGATGCAGCTCTCAAGTCCGAGTGCCAGGCACAGTTTGATTCGCAGAAGGGCCAGGTCATGCAGCTTCTGATCACATCCGCATGGATCAAGGGTCAGGCAGCAGCCATGGGCGTTTCGGTCAGCGACAAGGAAGTCCGCGCTCAGTTTGAGAAGACCAAGAAGAGCGCCTTCCCGACTGATGCCGGCTACCAGAAGTTCCTCAAGCAGTCAGGCGAGACTGAGGACGACATTCTCTACCGGATCAAGATTGACGCTCTCAGCACCAAGATCCGCGACGCAGCTCTCAAGGGAACCGACAAGGTCTCCGATGCTGACGCGCAGGCTTACTACGCATCACACCAGCAGCAGTTCGGTCAGCCGGAGAAGCGTGACCTTCTGATCATCCGCACAAGCACCAAGGCGCAGGCTGATGCAGCCAAGAAGGCCCTTGAGAGCGGTCAGGCATGGGCTGCTGTAGCCAAGCAGTACTCCAATGATCCGCAGACCAAGAGCACAGGCGGTGTCGTGAAGGGTGCAGTCAAGGGCCAGCAGGATCCGGCAGTTGACAAGGCAGCTTTCGCTGGCGACAAGGACAAGGCTTACGGTCCGATCCATGGTTCTCTCGGCTGGTACATCGTGAAGATCACAGGTGTTACCAAGGGCACAACCCAGCCACTGAACAAGGTCCGTGCACAGATTGATCAGGTGCTCAAGGCGCAGACTCAGCAGACTGCACTTCAGAACTTCGTGAAGGACTTCCAGAAGTCATGGAAGAACCGCACGGAATGCGCCAAGCTCTACATCGTTGACCTCTGCAAGAACGCGCCGAAGCAGGCTGCTCAGCCAGCCCCAGGCACCGTTCAGCAGGCTCCGCCCACAGCCGGCGGCTGATCGAGCCGCGCTTTGAGCGCGTCCGAAAACGCCGTCGCGCTTCAGCGGCTGGATGAGCTCGCCCGCGTTCTGCGGGTCGAGTGTCCTTGGGATCGTGAGCAGGACGAGCGTTCAATCGTCCCGCACACGCTCGAGGAGGCATACGAGCTGGCTGATGCGGCCCGCTCTGGAGATGACGCCAAGCTCACGGACGAGCTTGGCGATGTGCTCTTCCAAGTGCACTTTCTCTCACTCCTGATGGAGGAGAGGGGTGCGGGCTCAATGGCTGAGGTGGCCGAACACTGCAGGCAGAAGCTGGTCCGCAGGCACCCGCACGTGTTTGGTGAGGTTGAGGTCGCTGACTCGTCTGAGGTGACCGTCAATTGGGATCGGATAAAGGAAACGGAGCCTGGGCGTGAGGCGGGGATCTTCGGCGAGGTGCCCGAGAACCTCCCTGGGACGCTCTACGCCCGCAAAGTCCAGCGGAGAGCCGCGAGTAGCGGTTTTGACCACGGAACCGCTCAGGACGCGCTGGAGGCCCTCAAGGGGGAGGTTGAGGAGCTGCAGGAGGCCCTCGCTTCCGGAGATGTCCTCAGAATTGACGCTGAGCTCGGCGATGTGCTCTTCGCGGCGGTAAATGTGGGGCGTAAGGCAAAGGTTGACCCCGAGCTTGCGCTCAGGTCAACGGCTAACCGTTTCCGTTCCCGTGTGGACCTTGCCTCCGACCTCGCGGCAGCCGACGGCCAAGCGTGGAAGGATCTTGACCCGGACTCACGCATTGCCTTTTATGTGCGAGCCAAACAACAGCAGAACAACTAGAAGCACCGGAGGGCCGATGAGCCAGATCGCAGCAGTCCACGCACGTCAGATTGTCGATTCACGAGGCAACCCAACCGTTGAGGTTGAGGTAGCCCTCACCACTGGGGCCTGGGGCCGCGCTGCGGTTCCCTCAGGCGCATCAACAGGTGAGTTTGAAGCCACTGAGTTGCGCGACGGAGGTGACCTTTGGATGGGCAAGGGCGTCTCGATCGCAGTTGCAAATGTCAACGGTGAGATCGCCTCAGCAGTTGTCGGCCTTGACGCGGAGAACCAAGCTGCAGTCGATCGCCGTCTGATCGAGCTTGATGGCACACCGAACAAGTCACGCCTCGGTGCCAATGCAATCCTCGGCGTCTCGCTGGCAGTTGCCCATGCGAGCGCAGCTGACAGCCGTGAACCCCTTTGGCGCAAGCTTGGTGGAGAGAGCGCGGCCAGGCTTCCCGTCCCGATGATGAATGTCATCAATGGCGGTTCGCACGCGGACAACTCAATTGACTTTCAGGAGTTCATGATCGTGCCGTTCGGGGCCTCTTCGTTCTCAGAGTGCCTGCGGATGGGAGCTGAGGTGTTCCATACCCTCAAGCAGACTCTTCAGGATCGTGGCCTTTCAACTGCGGTTGGCGACGAGGGTGGGTTTGCCCCGGACCTTGAGTCCAACGAGGCAGCGCTTGAGCTCTTGATGGAAGGAATCTCAGCCGCCGGGTACACGCCAGGTCAGGATGTTGCGATTGCGCTTGATCCGGCAACAAGTGAGATCTACGACGGGCAGCTCTACAACCTTGAGCATGAGGACCGCAGGCTCTCCAGTGAAGAGATGGCCGCCTACTGGGCCGACCTTTGTGCCCGTTATCCGATCGTGTCAATTGAGGACGGTATGGATGAGGAGGACTGGGAAGGCTGGAAGGCCTTGACAGAGCGCCTTGGAGACAAGATCCAGCTTGTTGGCGATGACCTCTTCGTTACCAATGCTTCTCGTCTTCGACGTGGCATTGATGAGGGCTGCGCAAACTCGATTCTCGTCAAGGTCAACCAGATCGGCACGTTGACGGAGACGCTTGAGGCCATGCAGGTGGCTCGCGAGGCCGGATACTCGGCCGTCATGTCCCATCGTTCCGGCGAGACAGAGGACACGACCATCGCGGACCTTGCCGTCGCAACAGGTTGCGGGCAGATCAAGACTGGCGCGCCGTCACGCTCTGATCGCGTCGCGAAGTACAACCAGCTTCTCCGCATTGAAGAATCTCTGGGCGACCGGGCCGTGTTCCCCGGACGTTCCGTCTTCCGCGTCTGAGGATCATTTAGCAGCACCAACTGCCTGCCTCAGCCCCCGGCTTTGGCAGGCAGTCAAGCTGTTGTCTTCTGGCAGGGAAATTGCCGGGGAAGGAATCTGTCTGGGCCCGTTGAAGCTGAGATCTGTCAGGTATGTCATCAGCCAGCCGTCCATCCAGACTCAATTCGCCCCGCAAGGGAATGTTCCGGATGCCACAAGGCATCCGCATGGACAGGGTTGGGAGAACCGCACTGCTTCTTGGCTTCGCGGTCATCCTCGCGTTCTATGTCAGCGCGGGCATCGAATTCGCGGTCGCTCATGTGGATGGTCAGTCTCATCGGTCAGAGGTGCTGAAGCTGCAGAAGGAGAACCGGGCGCTCCAGGCGAAGCGGCGCGCGCTCTCCGGACAGATGGGCGTTGCGACCGAGGCGCGTCGCCTCGGCATGGTTCTTCCAGGCGAGATCCCGTACGTAGTCACGGGTCTTCCAGGCGACAAGCACTGACCGGTTGGATGGCATCACATGCGGGACGTTATGCGGGCGCAAGCGGCAGCAGCCCAACAGCGGCGCTAACCTCGCCCAATGATTGATGGCATTGATGCAGCGCGGTTCCAGTGGGATGACGGCGAACGCCGTCTCGCCGCTGCCCCTGACACTGGCCAGTCGCTTCAGCGTGTGACTGAGCAGTTGGTTCAGGAGCTGAGGCGCCGACTCGGTGGACCATTCATGGCTAGTGAACTTGTCGCCCTTTATGAGTCAGGAACCGACTGGTGCTTCCAGTTTGCCGTGGACGCCGCACCGTCCAACCCTGAGGCTTGGGATGGGGCGACCGTCACTGACGCAGCATTTGGTCGCTATCTGCGTGAGGCAAGCGATTACGCCGGTGGTCGCATCGTTCATCCGTTTGACCGCGAAGACTGAACTTCCGGGCAGGGGCAAACCGAGGGCTAATGCCCCCGGTTGAATTGACGGCGACCCTTTGGGTCAGTCGTCGTTGGCGTTACCAGCACGGCGAATCACGATGCGATCTTCTTCAATCGTGACTTCTACCGGCCGGTGTCCGGCCCAGTGCTCGGCGTAAACGGGATCGTCAGCCACGGCAGGGTCAAGCCAAAGGCCATAACCCTCTTCTCCGTGGTCGAAACTTCCCTCGAGTGCCTTGCGTCCACGTCCGCGTCCACCACGACGTCGGGGAGCTGAGGTTGAACCGCCATTTTCTGGGGCTGCTTCCTCTGCTTCCTCCACATCTCCGGCTTCGCGAGCTGCTTCTGCTGCGACACGTGCCTCTTCGGCGGCCTTTTCGGCCTCCTCTGCTGCTCGTGCCTCGTCGGCTTCGAGTTCGGCTGCGATCAGCGCGTCGTCCTCGTCCCGAAGGTCTACACCAGCTGGGTTTGAACCCGCTGGGCCTTCTGGGGAGAGGCCTTGTTCGCGCTTGAAGCTGTCGATCTGCTGGACAGTCACCTCAAGTTGGTGAGCAATCCATGCGTCCGTTCTGCCTTGCTGGACCCACGCCCGAATTTGGTTGAGCTGTGGTTTCAGAGACTTTCTAGACATTGCTCAAGCGACTCTATCCGAACCGGGCCTGCCGCCATGGTCAGGGTGCCTTGAACCAGCCGCAGCGCGAGTGTCTTGGGGGAGGTTTGGGCCTAGCCCAGAAGCCAGGAGAGCGTCTCAAGCATGACCACGGTCACGAGGACCGCCGTTCCGATCATGGAGGCGATCAAGCCAACGAAACGGAACTGCCCACGGCGGCGAGTCTGTTCTTGGCGACGACGAAGCGTCCGCTGCTTTGAATCTCGGCGGAGAGCTGTGAGACGGTGGCGCTCCCGAACTACTTCTGCGCGGAAGGCCTCTTCGAACTCGGTGAGTGAGCGACGGCTTTTAGGCCGGCGCCGCGTCTGTGTCTTGGTTGACATCAGTAAGGGAACCCTAGCATCGGGGCACCTCAGTTATGTGCGTCAGCGCACACAGCCCAGAGACCTGCCTGCATATTGCGGGCTTTTGTCTCCAATTCCCCGTATTTGCTGGCCCTTTGGGTGTTTGGCTTGATTTCGAGTGTTTTCGCAGCCCCTCTTTCGACAAGAGTTGCGTTGACGTCGACTCCATCCTCGGTTGCGACATAAGCCAGCAGGCGTCCGTATCGGTCGCGCTTCTCCGGTCCGTACGTCAGCGTCACGGTGTGACCTGCGACGAGCGCCTCGTTGAGGTGCGATGCGGTCTTCGCGTAGCACTGGACGGGGGTGTTTGGCTTCACGCTCTCGGGGGTGTCAATGCCTATGTAACGGACCCTCTCCGTCCCTTCGCTCGATTCAACGACGATGGTGTCCCCGTCAACTACCCGAACGACCCGGGCGCTCGTTGGCTCCTTTGCTGTACCAGGAACGAACCCTGCGACCAAGGCCGCCGCGAGGGCAACCAGGACGACCAGGCCGGGCAATCGTTTGTCAATCCGCTTCATTGGGGCAGCCTAAGGCGCGGATCACCCACAACGCAAAGAGGGCGCGCCATTTGGCACGCCCTCTGAACAGTTCCGTAACGCCATTGCTGGCGAGTCGGTCAATCTTGCCTCAGGCAGCGCTTTCGTAGACGCTGATAAAGCGAAGGTAGTTGTCTGCCACTTGGGCAACAGCGTCCTCGCGGGAAATGCTCCCGTCAAGGAATCCCTTGAGCGAGTCCCACCAGATCGAACGGCCGATGGCAAAGCCGACAAAGCCGTCAACAGGCGCTGCCTCACGAAGCCATTGGTCAACCTTTTCGTCGCTTGCGCCACGGCCAAGGAGTACACAGACAACACCGTCACGCCCGTCAATTCGGGTTTGCTCGGCAAGCATCTGCGCGTCTTCCCGGCGATCAACGCCTTCGATCTTCCAGATGTCGGCCTCAACGCCCGCATTCTGGATTGCCTCAATTGCTCCACGCATCAGCGCTGGACGAAGCTCCGAGTCGTAGCGGCCTTCGTCACCGCCCACTGATTCAAGCTGGGCTGGTTCCGCTGGAACGAGAAGTTCGAACAGGAACTTCCGGTCGTTCTCATGGAGCCAGTCAGACAGCTGCTTCAAGCGGCCGAGCTGACGCTCGTTCATCCCAGGGTCGCCCTCTGGGTTGTAGCGAACCAAGACCTTTGTGAAGTCAGGGTTGAACTTCTCAATGTGGGCACCAAAATCGTCCCCGTATTCAAAGTGGAACTCGTTGGATCCACTCTTCTCCACCGGCATCGCAAGCTTCAGGCCCTTGGCCTGAGCGCGCTCCGGAACGTTGCTGCCGAACTGCTCATCAACGAGAACTCCGGTTGCGCCAGCTTGGGCTCCGCGTTCAACCGCGAGCTCCATGCCTTCGTAGACCAGACGCTTAGCGTCGCTGATGGTTTCAGTCTGCTCGGGATTGGGGGAACCCTCAATACCGAACATCTTCGTTTGAAAACTGCCGCGATGGTCGAAAGCGAGGATAAAAAGCCTGCCTTCTGAGTAACCGAGTGCCATGGAACCTTCCTGTCAGGGGATCGGATGTCTCGGTGAGTCTATTCTCTAAGGGTGGACGAAGGGATTCCTGACCTCTCAGTTGTTTGCCCAACGTGTGGCTCTGAGGTAAGTCCCTACATCACCGAGTGCCCGTATTGCGGCAATCGAGTGCGAAAAAGGGCCCCAAAGCTTGGCTCCAGGGAGGATCCTGCGAACCAGGCGAAGCGCCGCGCGAAGCGGCAGGCGAGGTCAAAGCGCCGCAGGCCGAGCCTGCCAAGCCTTCCCGGTGATGGTCGGCTGATCATTGTTCCTGGCCTCATTCTTCTCGCTTCAGCGTTGAGCATCCTTGTCAGGGCAGGCTTTGTGAAGGCCTTGACCTTGGAGGTTTTCGGACATCTCAATGGAGACTGGCCGAAGCTGCTCACCGCCCCGTTCGTGCACCGAAGCCTTCCTTACGCCTTCATAGTTCTGGTCGCCTTCGCGATCTTCGGTTCCATTATTGAGCGCAAGCACGGTGCCGGATGGATCATGGTTCTTGGGACTTGGCTGCTTGCGGGAGCGGGTGGAGTCTGGCTGTCCGCCGAGATGACCAGTGGACCCGCCAGCGGCGCTTTGGCTCCGGCCGTGGCAGTCACATTCGCTTATGGGATGGTGGCGCTTGACCGCCGCCGAGGAGGAGAGGACGCCGATCTGGCCGGGGTGGGAGTCGCTTTGGTTGTCTTGCTCCTGCTGCCAGCACTCGTATTCGCGGCCACGTGGCAAGAGGCCGCTGCCGGCTTGATAGTCGGCATGGGCCTCGGCAGTCTGCTGACCGTGCTCGGCCGCCGCAGCTGAGAGTCCGGTGAGAAGAGGCCTTGGCGTGATTAGCCAATCTGGAGGATCATCAGTACCCTGATAAGCGTGATTTAGCCCGTCGTCTGTCGGGTTGCGGAACTTTAAAAAAGGGGGGTTTGAAACATGGACATCAGGTACCTCGGCCATTCGGCCTTTGAGTTCAAGTCAGGAGACACGACCATCTTGGTTGACCCGTTCCTGACGGGCAACCCAAAGGCTGCTGCTGCAGCAGCGGATTTGGAAGCAGACGCGATCCTCCTGACCCATGGTCATGCAGACCACATTGGCGACACGGTTGATATTGCGAAGCGCACTGGTGCTCCAGTGCTTGCCATTGTTGAACTTGCCGGTGAGATCGCAGCTGAGGGAGTGGATACTCGCGATCCGAACCTTGGCGGAACGGTTGTCTTTGAGTGGGGCTGGGTGAAGCTTGTGCCGGCTTGGCACACATCAACGACCCCGAAGGGAACGGTCAACACTCCGGCCGGTTTGGTCATCAACTTCGGAGGGAAAACGGTCTACCACTTGGGAGACACGGCCCTCTTCAGCGACTTGGCCTTGGTGAACGGGCGTCCCACTGAGCTGGATCTCGCGATCGTGCCGATTGGCGGGCACTACACAATGGACCGCCACGACGCAGTTGAGGCTTGTGGGCTGGTTGGCGCCCCGATGGTGATTCCGTGCCACTACAACACTTTCCCGCCGATCGAAACAGACGCCCATGCGTTCGCAGCAGATGTCGCGTCGGCCGGAAACGGAACAGTTGTTGTACTCGACCCAGGGGAGGTTCATTCACTATGACCACTGCAATCGTGTTGGTAGATGTTGAACGCACCGCGATGCCTCATTTCGGAGAGGAGTTGGCTGCTGTTGAAGGCGTTGCCGAAGCGATGTCAGTCAGCGGCGAGTGGGATTTCGTCGCAATCGTTCGTGTAGAAGAGACCGGGCGACTCTCAAACCTCGTGAGCGGAGAGATAGGCGGGCTCCCTGGTGTCCTGAGGACGCACACGATGGTTGCGTTCGAGACCTTCACCGACTGAGTCAAGACGCACGAAAATGGGCCCGACTGGTTTCCCAGTCCGGCCCATGCCCGGCACACTGACGGTTATGCCATCTCCCTAAGGAGCAGGCGTGCTGACAGCTGGGCCCCCCGCCGAGCTGTCAGCTGTGTCAGTGCCAGTTGTAACTCCTCCGGCGCTCCCATCTTCAGAGCCTCCGGTTGAGCTTGAAGTAGTGCTGCCAGCCGGATCAGTTGATGCTGCTGTAGCAGTGGTAGATCCGTCCGTTGAAGCGATGTCAATCGGCAGTGAGACGCTGTCGGTTGTTGTCATTGTCGATCCCGCGTCCGTCGTTGGAGTGGCAGGGTCAACTGTCGGAGCTGCGGCCGGCGCCGCAATTGAGGCTGCCTCCGCTGGGACAGTCGTGCTGAGAGTTGCTGGCACGGGGTTTGCTGGAGGAGCAGTAACCGCAGCAGCCGGCTTGACGGTGGCTGACGCCACAATCGCGTTCGGGTTGACGGTGGCCGTGGTTGCGACCCCCGTTGTTACCCCAGTTGCGCCAGCTGTGACGATGGCGGCAGCTGCAAGCCCCGCGGCTGCCTTCGAGGCAATCGTGGTTGCTCCGGCGGAAATGGTGCCTGCGAGGCTTCCCGATGCACTTGAGCCGACCATTGAGCCGACTGCCGCGGTTGAGCTGCCTCCGGCTGCAGCTGAGCTGCCTCCGAATCCAAGCTGGGAGACGATCGTGTTCTTGAAAGCGACGATCATTCCAAGCGGAGCCACGGCGGCCAAAGCAGCGTCGGTGGCTGTCAGCTCCGCCTTGAACTCCTTGCAGCGGTCACATGACTTGATGTGTCGCCGGACTGGTGGGGTGAGGCGACGGGTCAGGCCCTCTGCAACCTCGCCAAGTTCCATCCGGACCGTGTCGCAGGTCAGGCCTCGCGCCTCTGACATCTCTGCCAGGCCAACGCGTGCCCGGACAAGCAGTGACTTGATCGAGGGAACTGTGGTGTCCATAGCTTCAGCGATCTGGTCGTAAGGCATTCCGTCTACTTCGCGAAGCAGAAGTGCGGTGCGCTGAGTTTCGGGCAGGAGTGAAATGTCACTCATCAGGTCCCGGAACTCTTCCCGACTGTTGGCCCGGTCGGCTGTGCTGCGTCCATGCTCGGAGACGTGAATGTCCATTGAGTCAACGCCGATCGGCTTTGTCTTGCGCATGTGGTTCAAGGAACGGTTGCGCGCAATCCGGTAAAGCCAAGGCTTGACCATGATTGGACGGTCGTCGGCCAGCATTGCCGTGTAGGCCGAAGCGAAGACCTCCTGGAGCACGTCCTCCGCGTCCTCGCGGTTGTTGAGCATGTGGCGGCAGAAGTTCAACAGCTTGCTCTGGTACCGACTGACGAGAAGCTCAAAAGCTCCCTCGTTGCCACGCCTCGTCAAAGTTACGAGACGGTCATCGGACTGCAGACGCAGGAGTGGGGAAGCAATGCCATCTCGGCTGATTGCTCCGGCCCTGCTGTTTGTGATTGATGCCGCTTCCATGGTTTCCCCGATTCTTGTTTTGCAACACGACTGATGAACGGAAGTTTCGCAAGGTGATTTTCAGGTACTTCTCAACTGTAGGCAAAACCCCAGTAAACCCTGCAATGACGGGTGATTCAGCAGTCAACGAACGTGAAAACCGGGGTCTAAATAGGCGGAATGAGGGGAGTGTTTATGCGCCGGAAAAGCCCGCAATGCCATGCCCAGCGGAGAGTGACGCGAATCACTTTAGGTTGGGTTTAGGAGCCAGATCTGAGCCCGGGAAAGGTTGACTCTGGGGTCAATTTTCGGCCAATCTATGCCCATTCGGACAAAATAGACCTCCCGAGCGGTGCTTTGGGAAAGAAAAGTGACGATTACTGTCGATCCCAAGGAGGGTCAAATCGGAGATTTGACCAACTGAATGTCCGGGGTGGGGATCGAACCCACAAGCCCCAATCGGGACAGTCGATTTTAAG
>JBAXHG010000013.1:0-18894 GCA_037139015.1 Actinomycetes bacterium
CGATGTTGGCAGCACCAAGGTTCAGGTTGCAATGCTCACTGAGCGAATTAACGAGCTCACCGAGCACCTCAGGGGACACAAGAAGGATCACTCCTCACGGAGAGGCCTCCTCAAGCTTGTTGGACAGCGCCGGCGTTTCCTTGATTACCTCAAGCGGAACGATCTGGATGGATACCGGGCGCTCGTTGAGCAACTCGGCCTCCGTCGATGACAGTTCTTTCCCCCGGCTCATCTCTACCTGAGTTCTCTCTCGGCAAAGCTGACGGAGAGAAGTTCACTAATGCTGACCTTGTGGGTAAGACCACGGTTCTCGTGTTTTACCCTTTCGCATTCAGTCCAGTCTGCTCGGACCAGCTCAACATCTATGAAGAGGTGCTCCCTCAGATTGCAGCCAGGAATGCGCAGATCTTCGGTGTTTCATGCGATTCGAGCTACGCGCAGACCGCCTTCGTTGAGATCCTCAGCGTGAGCATTCCCCAGCTTTCTGACTTCGAGCCCAAGGGTGCAACCTGCACAGCATTTGGAGTGCTCCACCCAGGTGGGTTCCCTGAACGGGCGCTGGTCGTGGTTGGAGCGGACGGGCTTGTTGCTTGGAGCTATCAGGCCGACAGCCCAGGAGAGCTCCCCGGAGCCAATCTTATTTTTGACGGCCTCGACGCCGCCGGAGCAACAGACTGACGCTAAGCAGCAGACTCGCCGATCCACCGGGGCAGGGGGATCACCTCCGGCCACAGACGCCGGGAGCCACTGTTGCTGTTGTTGTTTACACGGACTTTGAATGTCCCCGTTGTGCCCTGGCCTACGAGCGCTTAAGCGGGCGGAACCTCGTTGTCGGCCTGCGGCACTTCCCGATTTCGTCGAGGCATCCGCGAGCAAGAGCTGCTGCCGAGGCAGTAGAGGCGGCTGGGCTACAGGGAGCTTTCTGGGATTTCGCGGACCGGCTCCTCCTGGACCAGGGCCGGCTTGATGACCCATATCTGTGGCAGCACGCCGAGCAGCTTGGCCTGAATCTGGAGAAATTTGAGGCGGATCGGTACTCAGCGGAGGTGAGAAACGCCGTGGACGGGGCTTTTCAGCTTGCCATCAGGGCCGGGGTAGCCGCATCGCCAACTCTTTTGGTGGGAACAGAGCTTCATCAGGGCGTTCCGGTTGAACAACAGCTGGCAACTTGGGAGAGCAGCAAAACGGCTTGAGTCCAACCCCGCTAAGCTGATTCTGTTCGGAAAAGAAAATAAACGAAGGGCCTGGCCGACCGAAGGGCTGGGCGAAGGAATAAGTGATTAAGTAATGGCAGACGCCAAGACACGCGTCTCCGTCGACATCTCGGGAACCGAGATCTCATTTGAGACGGGGCAAATGGCCAAGCAGGCCTCAGGATCAGTCGTAGTTCGCGCAGGCGACACGATGGTTCTGGCAACAGCAACAGCAGGAAATCTGAGGGATGTTGACTTCCTTCCACTCACAGTGGATGTGGAAGAACGGATGTACGCAGCAGGCAAGATCCCAGGTTCATTCTTCAAGCGCGAAGGTCGCGCCGGTGAGAAGGCAACTCTTGTTGCCCGCCTTATCGACCGTCCGATCCGCCCGTTGTTCCCCAAGGGTTGGAGGCGTGAAACGCAGCTCGTGGCAATGCCACTCTCTGTTGACCACGTCAACTCGTACGACATCCTCGCAATGAACGGCGCAAGCGCCGCTCTGATGATCTCGGACGTTCCATTTCCACAACCAGTAGGAGCCGTAAGGATTGGCAAGATCGAAGGCAACTTCGTGGTCAACCCGAACGAAGAACTCCTTGACGGTGGAACTGACCTCGATCTGATCGTGGCCGGAACAGAAACCGCCATCTTGATGGTTGAAGCCGGAGCCAACGAGGTATCAGAGGCTGAAATCCTTGATGCCCTTGACATCGCCCATGGCGAGATCAAGAAGCTTTGTGCAGCGCAGCGTGAGCTCGCCGAGAAGGCCGGAAAAACCAAGACTGCTGTCGAGGTTGCGACGGTTGACGAGGCTCTTTACGCCAAGGTTGAAGCTTCACATGGAGCAAAGCTCCAGGCTGCAACTGAGATCATTGAGAAGCTCGAGCGTCAGAACGCATGTTCAGCTGTAGAGGCAGAAATTGTCGCCGAATACGCTGGAGATGAGTCCGCTGAAGACCATTCTGCAAAGGCAGCTGAGGCTGGGCGCGCATTCGCGAAGCTCGAGAAGACCCTCATCCGTCAGCGGATTGCTGTTCAGAAGGTGCGTCCCGACGGCCGTGCAGCTGACGAAATCCGTCAGATCTCGATTGAGGTGGGCGTTACACCCCGCACTCACGGTTCAGCGCTGTTCACACGTGGACAGACCCAGGCATTGAGCACTGTTGCTCTGGGTACAACACGTGAAGAAATGCGTGTTGATGGACTTGGCCTCGAAACAGTCAAGCGTTATTGGCACCACTACAACTTCCCACCGTTCTCGGTTGGCGAAGCTGGATTCATGCGTGGACCAAAGCGCCGCGACATCGGACACGGTGCGCTCGCAGAGCGTGCTCTTGTTCCTGTCATTCCTGACTCGGAAGAGTTCCCATACGCAATCCGCGTGGTGAGCGACATTCTGGAAAGCAACGGCTCAAGCTCAATGGCTTCAGTCTGCGGTTCCTCACTGTCTCTCATGCAGGCTGGCGTACCGATCAGCAACCCAGTTGCCGGTATCGCGATGGGTCTCATCAAGGAAGGGGACGACTACATCGTCCTCAGCGACATTGCTGGAGTCGAAGATCACCTCGGTGACATGGACTTTAAGGTCGCAGGCACGGAGAACGGAATTACCGCTCTCCAGATGGACATCAAGATCGACGGCGTGACGTTCGACATCCTCACGGATGCTCTTACCCAGGCCAAGGCAGGGCGTGAGTTCATTCTCGGAAAGATGGCCGAAGCAATTTCCGCTCCGGCAGAGCAGCTCTCCGAGTATGCACCGCGTATCTCCCAGATCCAGATTGACTCCGAGAAGATCGGCCTTGTGATTGGCAAGGGTGGCGAGACCATCCGTGCCCTTCAGGAAGAGTTCGACGCTCAGATCACAATCGAAGATGATGGGCAGATCCTGATCTACGCAACCACAGGAGCGCTTGGCGATGCACTTGCCGAGCGAATTTCGTCCATGACCAAGGAAGTTGAGCTTGGAGACACATTCAAGGGAACGGTCGTCAAGACCACAACCTTCGGTGCCTTCGTTGAACTCTCCAAGGGAACTGATGGGCTTCTTCACATCTCCAGCGTCAGCCCGGGCAACCGTGTTGAGACAGTTGAAGAAGTAATCAACAAGGGTGACGTCATCGACGTAACCGTTTGTGAGGTTGATCGTGAGCGCGGCCGCATCGGACTGCGCATGTCAGACGATCCAGCCATTCAGGGCAAGTCCCCAGTTGAGCTCGCTGAGCTCGCCAAGTCCGAAAGCGGCCCACGTGGCGGCGGCGGAGGCGGCGGCGGAGACCGACGACGCAGTGGCGGCGGCGGTGGCGGTCGTGACCGCGATCGTGGTGGTCGAGGCGGCAGGGATCCCGACCGCGGCTGAGCGGAGTTTGATTCTGTGATCAAGGTTGTAGTTGCCGGGAGTGAAGGTCGGATGGGCCGCGAGGTCTGTGCCGCAGTCGAAGAGGCTGACGGCATGGAGCTCAGCGGCCGCGCCGACCCCGCTCTCGGCACCAGCCTTGGTGACTTTCTTGGCAGCTCGGACGTGATGGTTGACTTCACGCGTCCAGAGACCGCAATTGAGAACATTCGACAGGCATCAGCGGCTGGCGTTCACTCTGTCGTTGGCACTACTGGGTTCGACGCAGCCGAGCTTGCTGATGTATCTGGTGCCAACATCCTCATCGCACCCAACTTTGCAATTGGTGCGGTTCTGATGATGCGATTTGCAGAGGAGGCCGCCAAGTCCATGCCAGATGTCGAGATAGTTGAGCTGCATCACCCCGCCAAGCTGGACATGCCGTCCGGAACAGCCGCGTTGACGGCTGCTCGCGTCAGCGCCGTAACTGGCAAGGACACTCCGATCCATTCCGTTCGACTTCCAGGACTGGTTGCAAATCAGGAGGTCATCTTCGGTGGGACAGGGGAGACCCTCACCATCAGGCACGACAGCACGGACCGTAAGGCCTTTATGCCGGGCGTCGTTCTAGCCGTGCGACGGGTAGGAACGCAAACTGAACCCATCCTCATCGGACTGGAGAACCTTCTGTGAGCAACTCAACCACGAGTCCTCTGGGCACAATCATCACGGCTGTAGTGACGCCCTTCAGCGACGCCGGACCTGTCGACTACGCGGCGATGACCACGCTTCTTGAGCACCTCATTGCCAACGGGTCAGACGGAGTTGTCGTTGCCGGCACCACAGGTGAAGCTCCGACCCTCACTGATGATGAACAGATTGAACTGATCGGTTTCGTAGCTGAAAACTTCAAGAGCCGATTGAGGGTTATTGCCGGAGCAGGGGCAAACGACACGGCCCATGCAATCCGTTTGACCGAGCGTGCGACAGCAGCAGGCGCTGATGCCATCCTCTCCGTTACCCCGTATTACAACCGTCCAGACAGGCGCGGTCTGCTCGCTCACTTTGAGGCGGTTGCCGGATCCACTGACCTTCCCGTCGTTCTTTACAACGTTCCCACCAGAACAGGCGTTGACATGCCCGATGAACTGGCTGCGGAGTTGGGAGCGCTTCACTCCAACATCACTGGCATGAAGCAGGCCCGACCTGGTGTGCCAAGTGCAATCGCCGGTCTCGATCTTTACGCGGGGAATGACGACTCCTTCGCTGCCGCGCTCGATGCTGGAGCAGTTGGCGGAATTCTTGTAGCAAGTCACCTCGTAGGAACCCAGATGAGGCAAGTTGCCGATTCTGCTGACAATCGAACTGAAAAGGACGCCCCACTGAGATCTTTCTATGACTCGCTTGGTGTTACCACCAACCCTGTCCCAATCAAAGCCGCCCTTGACTTGGCCGGCCTCCCCGGAGGCAGCCTCAGGCTGCCACTCCTTGCTGCCACAGATGCTGAACGAGAAGTAATTGCAGATGCGATGCGCCCACTGGGTCTGATCGCTTGAGCTCCGTGTCAGACAAGGTCAGGGTTCTCCCACTCGGAGGAGTTGGCGAAATTGGAAAGAACATGGCCGTTGTCGAATATGACGGTCGGCTGTTGATTCTCGACGCAGGATTGCGTTTCCCAGGCGGGGATCTTCCAGGTATCGACCTGATCCTCCCGGACTTTGAATACATCAAGGAGCGTTCCGACGCCATCGAAGCCGTCGTGCTCACCCATGGCCACGAGGATCACATTGGCGCCCTTCCTTGGCTCTTGAGGGGCATTGGTGTTGAGTCCGTTCCGATAGTTGTCAGCGGTCCGCTAACCATTGAGATGGCGAAGTCAAAGTTGAAGGAGCATCGACTGGACGACTCCGCGCTGATGACAGTGGACGCCGGTGAAATTCTCGAGGCTGGACCATTCACAATTGAGATGATTCATCTGACCCACTCGATTCCTGACGCCCGAGCAGTTGCCGTTGGAACACCCGCCGGAACAGTTCTGTTCACCGGCGATTACAAGTTTGACCAGACGCCGGTAGCGGGAGAGCCAGCAGACATGGCTCGGCTTGCTGAACTTGGGGCAGAGGGGGTTCTCCTGCTCTGTGGCGATTCAACCAACGCCGACCGCCCGGGTTTCTCTCCGTCTGAGAGTCTCGTTGGCCCGGCTCTGGTTGAGGTATTTGAACGCTGCGAGGGACGCATCATCGTGACCAGCTTCGCCTCCAACGTGCATCGCGTTCAGCAGGTTGTGGACGCGGCTGAGGTCACTGGTCGGAAGATCGCGCTTGTAGGACGTTCAATGGTGAAGAACTCAAAGATTGCAAAGACACTTGGGCACATTGACATTCCAGCGGGAATGCTTATTCAGCCTCGGGAAATTAACGATTTCAAGGATGAGGATGTCGTCGTGGTTTCGACGGGTTCTCAAGGAGAGCCGCTGTCGGCGCTGCGCCGCATGGCCCACCACGATCATCAGCAGATTGAGCTCCACAGCGGGGACACCATCGTCTTTTCCGCCACTCCAGTTCCAGGCAATGAGCGTGCTGTTAACGAAACCGTCGACCGTCTCTTCCAGATCGGTTGCACTGTGATCACTGCCGACGACGCTCCGATCCACGCTTCCGGACATGGCTATGCGGAGGAGCTCAAGCTGATGCTGAACTTGACTCGTCCGAGGTATTTCATGCCAGTTCACGGTGATGCGAAGCGGTTGAGGTTGCATCGGGAGCTTGCTGAACAGGTTGGGATTGCGCCGGACAACATCTTCGAATCGGCAAATGGCCTGCCACTTGACATTGATGGCTCAGGAGCGCGTTTTGGTCCCGAGGAGCACTCCGGGGTCCTCCTCGTTGACGGAATGGAGTTCGGTGAGCCCTCAGACGCTGCTGTCCGGGACAGGCGAACAATTGCTGACGATGGAGTCATTGTTGTTGTGGTTGCGGTTAGTGCCCAGTCCGGCGAGCTTGTCTCAGAGCCTGAAGTTGTTCTCCGCGGTATCGCCATCGGCGCTGAGAGCGATCTGGTTGTGAAGGCGGTTCGCGAGGCAGCTGCCGATGCGTGCGCCAGAGCTGCTGAAACTCGTGAGCGCGATAGGGAGGACTTGGAGCGCCGAGTTCATGACGCCGTCGCTGAGAAGATCAGCAAGGCGCGTCGCAGCCGTCCCCTTGTCGTCCCGGTAGTCATAGAAGCCTAAAAAGGCTTCTTATCTGGGCAGGCGGAGCGTAAAGCAGGCTCCGCCGAGCTCAGAGTCCCCAACGCTGATTGAACCGCCAAGCGATTCCGCTGTGCTCTTCACAATTGCGAGGCCGAGGCCAGTGCTGCCTGCTGTGTCTCCCGCTGCGCGGAAAAATCGGTCGAAAATCCTCGTTTGATCCGCCGGAGGGATGCCGGCCCCGCTGTCGGCGACTGTCAGAACTACTGAGCTCTCATCGCTGACACCTCCGATGTGGATCTTGGTGCCAGGCGGCGTGTGCAGCGCAGCGTTCTCAATCAGGTTCCGAAGCGCTCTGACTACCGAGTCCCGGTCAGAGGTGAAGAGCGAGCCGTCATCCGAGGAGCTGACGGTGTGAGCCGAGGCTCTGGCTGAGGCATCGTTGATTGCTGACTGGATGACATCAGCCAGCGAACACTCCTGAATCCTTGCCTCTGGGGTGTCGCCTTTCGCGAGCGTCAACAGATCGGCAACAATTCTCGCCATCCGCCGGGCCGCACGAAGGGAGGAGGTTGCGTCTTCTCTGATCTGCTCGGGTGCGTCTGACTCCAGAAGCTCAAGGTTTCCGATCAGAGACGTCAGGGGCGTTCTGAGCTCGTGTGAAGCGTCCCCCACAAAGGCTTTCTGTCGCTCGAGAGAGGCCTCGGTTGCCAGACGGGCTTGGTCCACTTCTGACAGTGCGGAAGAGAGCGTCACCGCCAGCTCGTGAATCTCGTCGTTGGACTGCGGGATGGGAATTTCAAGGCTGGAGTCACCAGTTGTGGCAATTCTCTGAGCGGCGCTGGTTAGGTCCGCGACAGGACGCATGGCCTGTCGCGCCAAAGCCAATCCTGCGAGGAGCGCCAGACCGGCCCCAGCGAGAACCCCAAAAAGGAGGAGAAACCACATGCGACCAACTGTTGCATTCAAGCTGCCCAGAGAACGTGAGTACTGGAGAAGCGCGTAGCCGGATGGGCTCGCTCGAAGCAGTCGGGTTTCAAGCTGTTCGCCCTGCACTGTTGCCGAACCTGGGGCCGTCACTCCCACATCTGGTGCATCGGGAGTGTCATCAATTCGATCACCGGTGTAGGAAAGCACTCGGATGTGTGCCTTTTGCGAGGCCGCATAGTCATCGATGTTGACCCCTGAGAGCCTCCAGCCATTGGGCGTTAGACCCACCTGAAGCTCAGCCTGCAAGGTCGTAGCAGCCGAAGCCGTTTCCTTTCGGAAGTTACCCGTTAGACGGTCGGAAAGAAGCGAGCCGATACCGAGTGCAAACACGAGGAGGATTGCTAGCGTCAGGGCTGCGGATCCGCCAGCAAGCCGCCAGCGGATGGGAAGTGTCCTGATGCGGGACACAGTCAGTTCCTGATGACGTAACCCGCGCCCCGGACCGTCTGAAGAACACGTTCCTCCCCGTTCTCTTCAAGCTTGCGCCGGAGATTGGAAACGAAGACCTCAATGGTGTTTGTTTCGGCGAATGGGGAGTACCCCCAGACCTCTTCGAGAAGCTGCTGTCTGGAGATGACGATTCCACGGTTCTGAAGCAGAAATACGAGCATTTCAAACTCTCGGCTTGTCAGCTCAAGCGGTCGTCCATCAATGGTTCCCAGCATTGTGTCCGGGTCGAGGATCAGCGAGCCGGCGACGAGTGCAGCCGCTCCCTTAGGTGGACGACGCCTGAAGACGGAACGCATGCGGGCAAGAAGTTCATCGCGGTTGAACGGCTTCACTACATAGTCATCCAGGCCGGAATCGAGGCCCTCCACCTTGTCTTCGGGCTCGTCACGGGCGGTTAAAGCGATGATCCCCGCCTCAAACCCGCCTGAGCGCAGAGTCTGCGCAACCTTGACACCGTCGAGCTTTGGCAACCCGAGGTCAAGAAGAACTAAGTCCGGCTTGAATGTCGCCACCTCAGCCAGCGCAAGCTCACCATCTTCCGCAATCCGGGCTTCAAGTCCGGCTCCCCTCAGGATCCTTGTAAGGACGGAAGCGATGTCTGGATCATCCTCAACTACGAGAATTCGGAGAGCACGTCCGGGGTCGGGCCAATTATCCATTACTCAATGGTAGAGGTGGTGGGAAGGTTCCCGCCTACTTATGTCGAACGGATCCCTGATGGCCGCCAGCAGTAAAAAGAAGACGAGTGCAAAGAAGCCGGCCGCCAAGCCGCGTAAGCCTGCTGCCAAAAAGGCTCCGCCGCGGAAGAAACCGGCTACCCGCACTGCCGCCAACCGAAAGCCAGTCAAGACCACGGTTCTGACTCCGGTGCAAGTTGACCTCGCAGGGGTGGGGCTCGCAGTTCTGGGTACTTTTCTCGCCGCTGTCGTTTGGGGTGGCTGGAGTGGAGGTCCATTTGGGCACGGTCTTGACAGCGGCTTCAGGCTCATCGTCGGAGCTCTGGCGGTTCTGGTTCCGATCCTGCTGATCGCCGCAGGAATACTTCTGGTCGCACGGGAAACGGTGCCTGTGAGCACATCGGCGCGGGTTGGTATTGGGCTGTTGATCTGTGGAGCCTGCCTTGCATTGACAGCAGGCACGTTTGGGCTTGGACCGGCTTCCCCCCAGGCATCGTGGTCGTCTGCATCAATGGAGGCGCGGGGTGGGGTAATTGGTCAGGGCCTCAACTCCGCAGCGACTGCAGCCGCATCTTCATTGGGTGCGCATCTTTTCGCGGTGTTTCTGCTCCTCGCCGGCTTCGTGCTGGTCTCTGGTATCCGGATCTCAACCGTGTTCAGGCAAGCAGCTGACAGCGCGGCCGATGCCACCAGGGCACTCTCTGCGGCTGCGTCCCAGCGAGATTCGACACGGACTGAAAAGGCCAAGGGCAAATCCACCAAGAGCTCAGCGGAAGCGGAGCCTGAGCGGTTGCTGCCTCCTGAACCGGAGTTGGACGAGCTGGTCGTCCGGGCCACTCATGTCGAGGCTGGTCCTCCCCCAGAGTTGGATGAGTGGGAAGAGGAACCACCAGCTTGGATTGAGCCACCGGAGCCAGACCCAGAGCCGATATTGGAGGCCGCTGATGACGACTCCGAGGGGATGGACCTGTCTGATGTTGACCCTGATGACTTGACTCCCCAAGGCCGCTACCGCTCGAGTGTCGTTGACGACCCCAAGTTCAAGTGGCGCCAGCCTCCAAAGAGTCTCCTGACTCGGTCCCCCAAGATGAAGTCCACCGGAAGCGCTGAACGGACAGAGACGGCCAAGACGCTCGTCGAGTCGTTGGGACACCACGGGGTCAAGGCGGAGATTGTCGGGACCGTTTCTGGCCCGCACATAACCCGGTATGAGCTCAAGCTGGCCCCTGGGACCAAGGTGAGCAAGGTTGCCCAGCTGAGAGATGACCTTGCATACGCTCTCGCTTCAACCGACATCAGAATCCTTGCTCCCATTCCGGGCAAGCAGGCTGTCGGCGTCGAGGTCCCCAACGCAGAGCGGCAGATGGTCACTCTCGGAGATGTGTGGCAGGCGCCTCCAGAGGGTTGGTCTCCGCTTACGGTCTGGCTCGGTAAGGATGTTGCGGGCCGGGCGATCGGAGCGGACCTTGCCAGGATGCCGCACCTTCTTGTTGCTGGCACTACCGGCGCTGGCAAGTCCGGCTGCGTCAATGCGATGCTGAGTTCCATCCTCCTTCGGGCAACTCCGAAGGAAGTACGCCTTGTCCTTGTGGATCCAAAACAGGTTGAGTTGAATCATTACGAGAGCGTTCCGCATCTGATGACGCCGGTGATCACAAACCCCCGGCAGGCCGCCAATGCTCTCGCGAATCTTGTTCGGGAAATGGAGCAGCGCTACGCTCTTATGGCCATCTGTCGTACGAGGGGTCTGCCTGAACTCAATGCTTCCCGCGAAGCCCGTGGGGAGCCGGCTCTTCCCTACATTCTCTGCGTGATTGATGAGCTCGCAGATCTCATGATGGTGGCTCCGACAGAGGTTGAGGACGCGATCATCAGGCTCGCGCAGAAGGCTCGCGCAGTGGGCATCCATCTCGTTCTGGCCACGCAGTCCCCAAGGGTCGACGTGATCACCGGAATGATCAAGGCAAATGTTCCGTCCCGGATCGCCTTCGCAGTTTCATCCCAAACTGATTCGAGGGTGATTCTCGATCAGAATGGGGCGGAAACCCTTCTCGGTCAAGGTGACATGCTTTTCGCGCCGGTAGGTACCTCCAAGCTTCAGAGGATCCAAGGCGCTTACATCGATGAGGCTCAGATCGCCGCTATCTGCGAGTACTGGAGAGCCCAGGGAGAGCCCACATTCAATGAGGATCTGCTCGAGGAAGTCGTCCCGGACAAATCGAAGGGCGAAGGAACCGATGAGTTTGACCCTGACGAGGATGATCTTCTGGAGTCAGCGATCACCCTTGTTGCAGAGATGCAGACTGCTTCCACCAGCATGCTGCAGAGGCGACTGCGAGTTGGTTATACGCGCGCAGGCCGCCTGATCGACATGCTTGAGAGAAGAGGTGTCATTTCGGGCTATGAGGGGTCCAAACCTCGCCAGGTGCTGGTGACAGAGGCCGATCTTCCGCGCGTACTTGCGCAGCTTGGGAGTGGCGAACCAGCACAGTCGTCGCTCAAAATTGACACTGACGAGGTTTGAGTCGCTTCGAACGTCGCTAGCCTCCTCCAGATGGAGATAGGTCACACGCTCAGAGAAACCCGTCTGCGGCTTGGTATTGAGATCGCAGATGTTGAAGAGAAGACCAAGATCCGGGCGAAGTTCCTTCGCGCTCTTGAGAATGAGGAATGGCAGGTCATTCCCGAGGACATCTACGTGAAGAAGTTCCTCGAAACGTACGCCTCAACTCTTGGCCTCGACCCACGGCCGCTTGTCGAGCTCTATGTGATCCGCACCTCGGTCCCCGAGAACCACAGCCCTAGAAGGGGACCCCGCGGAGGAGTTCCAGGCGACAGCGGCCGTTGGCGCAAGTTCGTGCTTGGAGCTGCACTGTTGACAGGCTTGGTTGTGCTGCTTCTGGTGGGTACTGGTCAGCTGTGATCCGCGCTGGAATCTTGATCACGGGGACTGAAGTTCTCAGCGGGATAATCAGCGACCGCAACGGGCCTTGGCTGTCTGAGCAGATGAGAGCGGTTGGAGTGCAACCGGCACAGATCACCGTAGTTGGAGATCGTCCCGACGACGTGTTGAACGCTCTCAAGGCAATGAGGGATCAAGATCTCGACCTGATCGTCACAAGCGGCGGCCTGGGGCCTACTGCTGATGATCTGACCGCAGAGGTCGTTGGTGAGTTCCAAGGCCGCGAGATGGCCCTTGATGTGGCCCTGGAGGGACGCATAGCCGCGATCCTCAAGGGATTGAGCGCACGTTGGCCCAATCTGGACATGGAATCGGTACTGGCGGCAAACAGGAAGCAGGCTGTTGTTCCAGTGGGGTCGACAATTCTGGAGCCGGTTGGGACTGCGCCCGGCTTGATTGTCTCTCCAGGTGGGGAGCAGAACGGCCCGGTTGTCATTGTGCTCCCGGGACCGCCCCGCGAGCTTCAGCCAATGTGGAGGACGGCCATCAAGACCGGGCCGGTAGCGGAGCTCCTTTCACATGCCCCGACGCTTGAACGAGAAATGATCCGGATGTTTGGAATTCCAGAATCCGAACTGGCTGCCAGTCTCAGAAAGATTGAAGATGGGGGAGTCGATCTCTCACGGTTGGAAGTGACCACATGCCTGAGGCGTGGCGAGATTGAGATTGCGACGACATTCGAATCGCAGGATGAGGGCACCTACGCGTCGTTCCTGAAAGCAATCGAGCAAATCCATGGGCCGCTGATCTTCTCCCATAGCGAGGCCACCATCGACGATGTTGTTTCAAAACTCCTTGGGGGCAAAACCATTGCAACTGCAGAGTCCTGCACCGGAGGGTTGCTTTCCGGACGACTCGCCGACAAACCGGGAGCCTCTGCCTACCTGCTTGGCGGAGTGGTGAGCTACTCAAACGACGTAAAGACTGAGGCACTTGGTGTGGACGCGGACCTGATCTCTGAAAACGGCGCTGTGTCGGGGCCAGTAGCACGAGCCATGGCATCTGGTGTCCGATCAAAGCTTGGGTCAGATCTCGGCGTTTCCGTCACCGGGATTGCCGGTCCTGGCGGCGGAACAGAGGAGAAGCCTGTCGGTTCTGTCTGGTTTGCAGTCACGGATGGCACTGACTGGCTGGTTAGAGATCTTGTGATCCCAGGGGGTCGGGCTGACGTTCGTGACAGGTCCACAACGATCGCTCTGCATCTGATCCGACGCTTTCTGCTGGGCGAGCACGACGGCCCAGCTAGCTGAGTGGTCAACCGGTCTGTTTTGCAGCAGATTCCCGCTGTTCTTTGACTAATTGAGGCCTACAGTCTGAGCTGATTCCGTCCGCGGGGCAGCCTATCTTGGGTATTGCTCGGCACCGGTCGGGAATGAATGGCGCAGTGCGCCGAGAGGAGCTACCAATGGCAGCGAAGGACGACGAGAAGGCAGCAAAGGCCAAGGATGCAGCTCTGCAGGGCGCTCTCGCTCAGATCGAGCGCCAGTTCGGGAAGGGCACCGTCATGCGCATGGGGGATGAAGGAGCGCAGGTTCGCGTTGACGCGATCCCCACGGGTGCACTATCGCTTGACATCGCTCTCGGCGTTGGCGGCGTGCCACGCGGACGAGTAGTTGAAATCTTCGGTCCGGAATCTTCGGGTAAGACCACTTTGGTCTACCACATCATTGCCGAGTGTCAGAAGCTGGGTGGCATCTGCGCCTTCATCGACGCTGAGCATGCCATGGACCCTCTTTACGCCAAGGAGATTGGTGTTGACATTGATGAGCTACTCGTCTCACAGCCTGATCACGGCGAACAGGCCCTTGAAGTGGCAGACATGCTCGTCCGCTCAGGTGCGGTTGACCTCGTAGCCGTCGACTCAGTGGCCGCGCTTACTCCAAGAGCTGAGCTTGAAGGAGCAATGGGCGACCAGACAGTCGGACTGCAGGCGCGAATGATGTCGCAGGCCATGCGGAAGCTTGCCGGTAACCTCAACCGCACCCAGACTCTCTGCATCTTCACCAACCAGATCCGAGAGAAGATCGGGGTCATGTTCGGAAGCCCGGAGACTCAGCCTGGCGGCCGTGCGCTGAAGTTCTACTCCTCTCAGCGTCTCGATATTCGTCGGATTGAAACGCTCAAGGACGGGACCGAGGCAGTTGGCAACCGTGTTCGAGTGAAGGTCGTTAAGAACAAGGTTGCATCACCATTCCGCGTTGCCGAGTTCGACATCGATTTCGGTCGCGGCATCTCTACTTCAGGTTGTCTCGTTGACCTTGGCGTTGAACATGATGTTGTGACCAAGAGCGGAGCTTTCTTCTCCTATGGAGAGATCCGGCTTGGACAGGGCAGGGCGAACTCCAAGGCATTCCTCGATGACAACCCTGAGATTGCAAATGAGATTCAGGAGAAGGTCTACGACGCGGTGGGAATTGACCGTTCGCTGGTAAAGAAGATTGAGCGCACTCTGCCTGCGGATGTTGAACCTGTTCCAGAAGAACAGGCGGCGTGAGCGGGGAGAAATCCTTCGAGGAACTGGTGGAGCTTGCGGTTGGCCGTGGGCTCCGCCTCCTTGGCTTTCGAGGTCGTACCGAGCTTGAGACACGCAACCGCCTGATCCAACGCGGCTTCGCTGAAGATGTCGTTGACTCAGCAGTTGCTCGACTCATGGAGATGGGCTACCTCAACGACGCTGAATTCTGCGTCAACTTCACCGATGATCGGCGCAGACTCGACTCATGGGGCAACGGCCGTATCAGACGACGCCTGCGCGATCTGGGGGCGCCAGCACATCTGGTGGATGCCGCACTTGAATCGGATCACGCGGCAGGTGAACTCCAGAGAGCAATTGAGCTTTTGGACCGGAGGCTTGACGGGCCAGCCGATGCCGCCAAGGAACGTCAGAAGGCCATGGGACTCCTGATACGACGGGGGTACTCGTCAGAGGTGGCCTCCAACGCCATCAGAGCACACTCGCGCGCAGCACACTCAAACTGAGTACGCCCGGGGACACCGAGCCTTGCTGTCGGGCCGTCTAGGATCGGGCCATGGGTATTTCCGCACCAGCAAAGTCCTACCATCTGACCACCTTCGGCTGTCAGATGAACCAGCACGATTCCGAGCGAATGCAGGGGATGCTTGAGTCTCTCGGGTGGACGGCTACGGAGAAGCAAGTCAACGCGGACTTGATCCTTTTCAACACCTGCTCAATTAGAGAGAAGGCGGACGAGAAGCTCATTCAATATCTGTACGAGGCCCGCATGGTCAAGCGCCAGCGACCAGAGACAATCATCGGCGTTGGCGGGTGCTGGGCCCAGTCTGTGAAAGAAGAAGTCTTCCGCAGGTTTCCCTTTGTGGACGTGGCTTTCGGACCAGGGCAGGTGGACAAACTTGCTGAGTTTCTCAACAGCGATTCTCTATCAGCGCAGGGGTACTTCGAGTTTGAGGGATTCACGGGCCACCTTCCGCAACGGAAAGAAAAGACGCACAGCGCCTGGGTCCAGATCAGCGTCGGCTGTAACTGCAACTGCTCGTACTGCATCGTTCCCTCCACACGGGGAAGAGAGGCAAGCCGACCGAGCGAGGAGCTGGTCACCGAAGTCAGTGAGCTTGTAGCGGCTGGAGTGAAAGAGGTAACGCTCCTAGGACAGAATGTGAACTCATACGGGCGAGATCTCCAAGATGGGGGAAAGACAACCTTCAGTGGGCTCCTACGGGAGCTCGACTCGATAGATGGCCTGCGACGGCTTCGGTACACCTCGCCGCACCCAAAGGACATGAAGGAGGATGTGGTGCTCGCCCACGCCGAACTTGAATCGGTGTGTGCCCACATACACCTGCCGCTTCAGGCTGGTTCCACCTCAGTTCTCAAAGCAATGCGACGCACTTACACACGAGAGAGATATCTGGAGCGCGTGGACATGATCCGCGCATCGCTCCCAGATGTCTCAATCACCACCGACATCATCGTCGGCTTTCCCGGCGAGACCGAAGCGGATTTTGAGGAAACCATCGAAGTGGTGCAGGAGGTGGGGTTCGATGGCGCCTTCACATTCATTTTTTCCCCGCGGAGAGGAACCCTTGCAGCCTCGCTTCCGGACTCAGTTCCTCACGACGAGAAGGTGGCACGGATGCAGCGACTGCTCCCAGTCGTGCAGAGATGCGCTCTTGAGCGTGCACAGCGGTTCGTTGGCCGTGAGTTGGAGGTGCTGGTCGAAGGCACCTCGCGTACCGATGACGCCCGTCTGAGAGGAAGGACCAGCGGAAGCAAGGTTGTGAACTTCGACGGACTTGCGACGCCAGGAGACCTTGTCACAGTCCTGATTGAGGAGGCTTCAAGCCTCACTCTCGGCGGCACCCAAGTGCTCGCCGAACTCAGCAGCTAGCGCTTGTGCCGCTGCTGCTCCGCCATATGATCTGAGAGCTTACGACCGCCGGCTTTGGAAGTAGCCCTTGCATAAAGTGCTGGCGAGATCTGAGCCATGGCAGCTCCAAGCCTGAGTGCAATCGGAGCAACATCAACCTCCGCAAGGTTCTTCTCTACAGCCCGCAAAGTGGCGGCAGCGACCTTCTCAGGGGTAACTGTCCCAAAACCAGCTGGCAGCTTTGCTCCAGTGTCAGCGAACATTCCAGCGTCGCTTACAAACCCAGGGCAGATGACGGATACGCCAACTCCACGGGGTGCCAAATCCTGACGCATGGCCAGGGACGCACCCCGAATACCGAACTTGGTTGCCGAGTAGAGCGTTGTTCCAGCTGAAGCTGCCTTGCCCGCAAGAGATGAAATGAAGACAATGTGGCCGCTTCCTCTGGAGGCCATTGATTCAGCGAGGAGTCGGGCAAGGACGATCTGTGCCCGAAGGTTGACCTCAATTGCCCTGTCGATTTGAGCAACGTCGTACTCGAGGATGTCCCCTGACGCGGGGAGTGCAGCGTTCAGAATCGCAATGTCCACGTCGGCTGAACTATGCGCAAGTTCAGTCACTTGGTCGCGGTTCTCCATGTCGGCTGCAATCGTCTCCGCGCCGAGATCAGAAGCCAAATCCGTCAGCTGATCGAGCCTTCTGGCCGAAAGAACCAAAGGAGAAGCCGTTGGGGCAAATGCAAGGGCGAGGGATTTTCCAAGGCCGCCTGCAGCGCCAGTGATCAGGGTCTTTCGATTGAGTGTGCTCATGGGATGAGAGCGTGACAGGATCAAGCTATGTCTGCAATGCCACTCTTGGCAATTTTTGGGCCTACCTCGGTTGGGAAGACCGAGATAGCAATTGAGATCAGCGATCAGCTCGCGGCTACTGCTGTGCGCGCAGCTGCTGTCAGTGCGGATGCTTATGCGGTCTACAGCGAGATTCCAATAATCACGGGAGCCCCAACTTCAGACCAGCAAGAGCGTCTGACCACCTCATGTGTAGGAATCAGATCAGTGACTGAAAGCTTCAGCGTTGGAAGCTTCTCTACTCATGCTCATTCAGAAGTGGATCGGATCAGAGCGGCAGGAGGAGTACCGATTGTGGTGGGAGGGACGGGTCTCTACCTCCGGGCTGCAGTCTCCGTTCTGGATCTCCTCCCACCAGTTGACCCGGCAATCAGAGAACGGCTGATTCTTGAATTGGCTGAGCACGGCTCCACCCAGTTACACCAGAGATTGGGCCTGCTGGCTCCGCTGACAGCAGAGGGGATAAGTGAGGGAGACTCCCAGCGAATAGTTCGCGCACTTGAACTCCTGGAAGCTGGAGTGGAGCCAACCGAGAGGCCTACTGCTGGACTCTGGGCCACTCCGGCTCGAATTCCAACTGTTGCTGTTGGGCTGACAATGGACCGGGAGACGCAGAGAGGTCTGATCAGCGACCGGATCGACTCAATGTTGGATCTTGGGGCTGAGCGGGAGGTTGCCGAGGCTTGGGAACTTGGGCCATCATCCACGGCCTCAGCGGCAATCGGAATGCGAGAGCTGCGGGACGGAGATCTCGATCGGATGCGATTCAAAACTTGGCAGCTGGCAAAGCGCCAGATGACCTGGCTTCGGCGCCTTGATGATGTTGTCTTGATTGATGTGACAGGGCGGAGCTCGAGTGATGTCGCCGAAGAAGTGCTGGCAATCTATGCCGGTCCGCGCTCCGCCTAAACTCCACTTATGAGATTTGAAAAGTGGCAGGCGCTTGGCAATGACTATCTGATCGTGGAAGAGGCTGAGCTTCCTTGGGCACTTACCCCTGCGAGAGTTAGAGGCCTCTGTCACCCGAACTTTGGCCCAGGCGGCGACGGAGTTCTACTTCTCTCACGAGCTGAAGCCCCGCATGTCGCGCACTTGAGGATCTTCAACCCGGACGGCTCCGAAGCTGAGCTCTCTGGAAATGGTGCCCGTGAGGCCGCGATGTACGTTCACGCTCGAGGTTGGACCACCGACGGGCAATTCTCAATGATCACAGCAGCCGGAGTTGTGCAGCCCGTTGTTCTTGACTCGCGCAACTGCCGAATGGCGATTGGCACCGCCTCGCTAGCTGGACCCGATTTCCCTGACGGGCCAGCAGACGGCTCCGGAATGGTTTCAGTCGGTTCCGAAAGCCGGGCCTTCCAATTTGTTCATGTCGGCAATCCGCAGGTTGCCATCCATTTTGACTCCGTTGAAGAGGTGGATGCACTCGACCTTGCGAGTGTCGGGCCCTCGATCCAAGCTGACCCCAGGTTCCCCAATCGCACAAATGTGTCATTTTGGGCACACGCTGGTGATGGCATTCGTGCCCGGATCTTTGAACGGGGAGTGGGAGAGACGATGTCATCAGGGACCGGCTCGACTGGGGCAGCAGTGGCTGCTGTCCTGGGAGGGCTCCCAAGCCCCGTGAGCGTGAAGCTGGATGGGGGAGACCTCGTCGTGTCGGTTGACCCGGATCTTGGGTTGGAGCTGACTGGATGGGCGATTCCTGTTTACGCTGCAACCCTCGCCCCTGAAACCGTAGAGGACCTCACATGAAATCAAGCAGCCGTCTAGAACTCATTCCGCCGTATCTATTTGCCGAACTGGAACGGAAAATCTCGGAAAAGAAGGCTGCTGGCATTGACGTGATCTCACTTGGGATTGGCGACCCCGACACCCCTACTTTCGCCTCTGTGATTGAGGC
>JBAXHG010000014.1:0-18451 GCA_037139015.1 Actinomycetes bacterium
AGCACCGTGCCCGCGACCGCTACTGAAACGCCCCCGGCAGTGGCAGTGACTCGGACCATGTCGGTGTAGTCCCGGACAACAGTCGAGGATCGCTCCTCAACCTCAATTCCCCGCTCACTGGCGAACGAAGATGCGTTGATCTCATTTACCGGTTCGGCAGTGCGTCCAGCGAGAGCTCCCATCAGCGCTGCGCTGACAAGCGGACGGGTATCCCGGTCCGCGATCCCACCGAGAAGGTCCACCTCCAGCGACTCAACTCCTCCAGCAAGCTCAACGGCGATTCTCGCCAAATCTCGACAAAGAGGAACATATGGGCCAAGGAAGTCTCGGTCCTCCGCGCTGATTGCCGGAAGATTGACAGCCGTGCTGACCGTCTGTCCCGTAAGTGCAGCCAGCACCTGTTCGGCTGTCTGGACACCGGCCCGATCCTGAGCTTCAACAGTTGAAGCCCCAAGATGCGGGGTCACAACGACGTTGTCGTAACCGGAGAACAGTGGATGCTCGGTAATAGGCTCCTGCTTAAAGACGTCGAGTGCTGCTCCAGCAACCTTGCCGGAGTCCAACGCGGCCTGGAGAGCGAGGTCATCAACCAATCCTCCACGAGCACAGTTGATGATCCTGACCCCATCTTTCATCTGAGCGAAGGCCTTCTCATTGAGAAAGTTCTTCGTCTCTGCAGTATTTGGAAGATGGATGGTTATGAAATCCGATGCGGCGAAGATCTCCTCTGGAGAGTCGGCCTTCTCAGCACCAAGCTCCTTGAAACGCTCGGCCGAAACGAAAGGGTCGTAAGCCAGAATTGTCATTCCAAAAGCCTTCGCTCTTTGGGCTACAAGTTGACCGATTCGACCAAACCCCAGAACTCCCAAGGTCTTTTCGTACACCTCGACGCCACCGTACTTGGAGCGTTCCCAGCGGCCCTGAGTAAGCGCCGAGTGGGCCTGCGGAATGTTGCGGGCAAGGGAAAGCATGAGCGCGATTGTCTGCTCAGCCGCAGCGATGATGTTCGACTGTGGAGCGTTGGCCACAATGATGCCCTTGCGGGTCGCCGTCTCCACGTCCACGTTGTCAACACCAACTCCGGCCCGACCAACGACCTTCAGGCTGGTTGCAGCCTCGAGGGCCTCAGCATCAAGCTGGGTGGCGGAACGAATAAGGATTCCCTCGTAGTCGCCGATGCAGGCGAGAAGTCCGGCCCGGTCGAGATCAAGCTTGACGTCGACATCACAGGTCTCCCTGAGTAGGTCTACCCCAGAGTCGGCGATCTCCTCGGCAATGAGTATGCGTGGGCGATCGCTCACTTGCTGACCGAAATGCCAGCATCAAGGAAAACGCGCTGGGCAGCTCCAACGCCAGCACCCAGCTCTGTCTTGTGGCCAAGGCTGTCCAAGGTCATCTCAAGTCCTGAGATGGAAGTGATGATGTCGAACGCCCCGAAATAGCCGCAGTGCGCAATCCGAAGAATCTTGCCCTTGAGTTCGTCTTGCCCACCGTTGGCAGTGATGCCGAACCTGTCGCGAAGGGTCTTCGGAACGAGACCCCCATCTATGTCGGCTGGGAGCTCAAGTGCAGTGACCACATTTGACTTCTCGTCCGGATCGCCATAAAGCTCAAGTCCAAGAGCCGCAACACCGGCACGGGTTGCCTTTGCAAGCAGAGCGTGCCGGGCAAATACGTTCTCAATGCCCTCTTCCTCAATCATTTCCAGGGCCACATCCAGCCCTGAGACGAGGGTGACCGGCGCTGTAAAGGGGCTTGACGGTGGTGACTTGCGTTGGGCCTTGACAGTGCGGCCCCAGTCGAAGTAGTAGCGGCCACCTGGTTGAGCCTCGGCCCGTGCAAGCGCAGCCTCTGAGACGGAGGCGAGACCAATGCCCGGAGGTGTCATCAGTGCCTTCTGGGAACCTGAAACGACGACGTCGATTCCCCAATCATCTTGGCGCAGCTCAGCAGCTCCAAGTCCAGAAACGGCGTCCACTACTGTCATCGCGCCGTGTCGACGGGCAACCTCTGCGATTCCCTTGACGTCGTGCACGATTCCAGTTGAAGTTTCGCTCAAGGTCGCGAAGACAACCTCACAGCCTGGGTTCTCGCCCAGGATGCGGTCGATTTCGCCCGGATCAATACGAACTCCCCAACCTGGCTCGTACTTCACCGTGTCGGCTCCTTGGGCGTCCAAAATCTGGAGCCACCGCTCGCCAAACTTTCCTGTGGCAATGCCGAGAACCTTCTGCCCTGGTTGAACGAGATTCATAACCGCCGATTCGAGGGCACCTGAGCCGGAGGATGGGAAGAGAAGAACATCGTTGGAGCTTTGAAACACCGTCGGAAGACGATCCAACACACGCTTGTAAATCGCCGCAAATGCAGGATCTCGGTGGTAAAGAACAGGCTCGGCCATGACCGAGCTGACCCTTGGCGGCAGGGGAGTCGGACCCGCTGTTGCGAGAATCTTCTTATTGAAGGGATTCGGGGCGGAACCTGTCATCTAAATGTGGAGGCTAGCGGAGACGGCAGCGGGCGAACGCGCCCGCTCTGCTCACGACTCCTGGAACTCGGTGTCAATCCAATCCATCATCGAGCGAAGCTTGGCGCCTTCAACCTCAATCAGCTGCGTGCTTCCTTCTTCGCGCATCCGGTTGAAGTTCTCCTGACCGGCCTGATTTTCAGCGATGAACTCGCGTGCAAACTCACCGCTCTGGATCTCTCCGAGGATGGCCTTCATGGCTGCCCTTGACTCAGCGCCGATAACTCGCTTGCCCCGGGTCAGATCCCCGTACTCAGCTGTGTTCGAGATTGAATGGCGCATCCCTGTGATGCCCTTCTCGTACATGAGGTCAACAATCAGCTTGAGCTCATGCAGACACTCAAAGTAGGCGAGCCGTGGGTCGTAGCCAGCTTCAACGAGCGTCTCGTAGCCCGCGCAGACCAACTCGCTTACGCCGCCACAAAGAACCGCCTGCTCACCAAAAAGATCGGTCTCAGTCTCCTCTCGGAAGGAGGTTTCAATTACCCCGCCGCGGGTGCATCCGATTCCCTTTGCGTATGCAAGGGCAAGAGCGAGCGCATTACCGGTCGCATCCTGCTCAATGGCAACGAGCCCAGGGACACCACTGCCTTCCAAATACTGCCTGCGGACCAAATGTCCTGGGCCCTTTGGAGCAACAAGAGCCACGTCCACGCCCTCCGGTGCCTTGATCTCACCAAAGTGAACTGAGAAGCCGTGTCCAAAGAGAAGAAGATTGCCGGGGACGATTCCCTCGCTTACTCCGCCCTCCCAGACTTCACGATGCCGCTCATCCGGGACAAGAAGCATGACTATGTCACCGCGGGCAGCTGCCTCTGCTGGCTCAACAACTTCTACGCCTGCAGCGCGTGCCTTCTCGGCACTGGCTGAGTCGGACCTGAGCCCAACAAGAACCTTGACTCCAGAATCCTTGAGATTCAGAGAGTGAGCGTGGCCCTGGGAGCCAAATCCAATAATTGAAACCGTCTTCCCTTCCAGGAGGGAGAGGTCTGCATCGTTGTCGTAAAGAACCTTGTCATTAGTCATGGTTGGCAGGCTACCAGCGGCAGTCAGGCGTCTGCTGTCACGAGTGTCACAACGCCTGGGAGCTCAAGTGAACCGCTCTCGTCCAGGTACTTCGGAACAAGGGACTCAATCGCTGCATCAAAAGCTGCTTGAGCTTCAGGGCCACCGTCCTTTAGTGCGTTGGCAACGGTTTGCGAGACACCGCAAACCCACTCGAGAAAATCCAGGGTCGACTCAAAACGGAAGGCGACCTTAACTTCTGATGCTGAGACCTCTATGAAGCCTGCCGAGTAGAGCTCTTCAATCAGAGCCTCGCGGTCGGCAAGCCGGAACATCCCAGGATCTCCTGCCGAAGATCGTTTCCCAAATCCGATCATCTCAAGCGCGTCACCAAGCATCGCGCCGTATGGATTGACTGACGGATCGGCCCAGACAGCTGCCACGAGGCGCCCACCAGGTTTCAGAACGCGGCGGGCTTCATGCAGCGCAGAGCCCAGATCGGTTGCGAACATGTATCCAAACCGGCAGATAATTCGATCTGCAACCGCGCTTGGTGCATCAAGCCAGTCAAGCCCCATCTCGCGAACTACGGCGTTCTGGATTCCCAAACTCTCAATCAAAGTGGCGGCTCCAGCAACCATCTTGGGCGAGATGTCGCTGCCGACCACCTCTCCCCCCGGCGAAACAGCTTCGGCAAGCAGGGGAATCATTCCCCCGGGACCGCAGGCGAGCTCCAGAACCCGATGGCCGGGCTCCAAGTCTGCTGACGCCAACATGGAATCGGTGAGGGGCTGAACATGAGCGTCGAAAATCTCTGCGCGCACAATCCAGTCCTTCGCGCGTTCGTCCCAACCGTTTGTGTCAGCCAATCTGTGTCCTATCTATCTTGCCGAGTGGCCCTCGCGGTACCGACTCAACGACTTGCACGGCCTTGGGAATCTCCCAAGGCGAGAGCATCCCAGAAAGCAAACTAAGGACCTGAGCTTCGCTGAGCGCGACGCCTGGAGCGAGGACAATATTGGCTTCGACCCGCTGTCCCCAGATTGGGTCACTAACACCGAACACTGCCGCATCCTCAATTCCCGTCAAGCCCCGGAGGGCCTCCTCAACCCGCTCCGGGCTGATGTTCTCCCCACCACTAATGATCACCGTGCCGAGCCGTCCACTGATCTGGACACACCCGTCTTGCAAAAACCCAACATCTCTCGTCGCGAGCCAACCGTCCGCGCCACGGGATTCGGGGGCAATTGTTGGCCCCTTGATCTGAAGCTCAGAGTCCTCGCCCATCCGCAGCTCAAGGCCCTCAAGAAGTTGGCCCGCTCCAGTGTCGGAGTCGGAGCGACAGATCGAAATCAAGCCAAGAGTTTCGGTCATTCCCCACGACTCCCTCACGGGTATACCTTGCGCGAGGGCCTCATTCCGAAGGTCATCATCAAGTGGTGCTCCACCAATCACAGCCATCTGCAATTCCGATGGATTTGAGAGCCCGACATCCAGCAGGCGGCGAAGCATGGTCGGGACCAGAGACACGTGAGTAATCGGGTTGTTGTCTCCGCGGCCCTCAATCAGCTGCCTGCACTCGTCTGCGTCGAAGTCGGCGAGAAGCGTCATCTCCGCAGACGCATGAATGCACCGAACCACAGCCCCAATGCCGCCCGCGTGAACCATCGGCATGGGAATCAGCCAGTGACTGCCCGATGTCAGCCCTACGGCTCCGGCCCCAAGACTTGCCTGAGCGAAGATGCTTGAAGCCGTGTGCGCGACCGGCACGGGGCTGGACGTGCTGCCAGAGGTCATAAGCAAAAGGGATGACTCCAGCCCCTGACCCTCCGGGAGATTTTCGCGTAGCCCGTCTCCCTCGGAGTCGGCATAGACCGACTCAAGGACATCCGGGGTGACGTGGAGTGCCCCGTCAAGCGACATTTCCCGGAGCGTTGGAGGCCACTGAGAGTTAACGGGCGCGAGTCTCTGACCAGCCATCAGCGTGCCAGCAGCGGCTGCGAGCCAATCACGGCCAGAAGGGACCTCAAGCGCAACCGTCCTCTCCCCCAGATCGAGGGCCCTAAGCCACGCGCACACCGCCGACGATTTCTCATGGGCCTCGACCCCAGTCCAACTTGCCCTGCGGTCCGTGACCGTCGATGATTGCCCCCGCGCGAGCAGGCCCTCCATCGAGAAAAACTGCAGTTGGCCCTCACTGTTCATACCGACAGGCTAATCTCGATTGGCCCGCACCGCCCAACGAACGAAGGAAGCCGCCTTGAGCTCAGAGGACTCACAAGTAACCTGGACATCCGTCAAGGAGTACTCCGACATCCGCTACGAAGTATCGGGAGACGGGATCGCGAAGATCACCATCAACCGTCCCGAGGTGCGCAATGCCTTCCGCCCTCAAACCCTCTTTCAGCTCTCGGAAGCCTTTGACCTTGCCCGCGACGACTCAACGGTGGGCGTGATTGTCCTTACCGGCGAGGGAGACTTAGCCTTCTGCTCTGGTGGAGACCAGCGGATTCGCGGCGATGACGGCTATATCGGCGATGACCAGATAGCCAAGAGCGGCATTGGTCGTCTCAACGTCCTTGATCTCCAGATCCAGATCAGAAGGACACCCAAGCCAGTGGTCGCCATGATCGCCGGATACGCAATTGGCGGCGGTCACATCCTTCACATCTGTTGCGACCTCTCAATCGCCGCGGACAACGCCAAGTTTGGTCAGACCGGCCCGAAGGTCGGCTCCTTCGACGGTGGCTATGGCTCTGGTCTCCTGGCCCGTCAAATAGGGCAGAAACGAGCCCGAGAAATCTGGTTCCTCTGCCGGCAGTACGACGCCCAAACGGCTCTCGACTGGGGACTTATCAACACAGTTGTCCCTCTCGCTGACCTGGAGAGGGAAACAGTCAAGTGGTGCCACGAGATGCTCGAACTGTCTCCAATGGCGCTCAGGATGTTGAAGGCCAGCCTCAACGCCGCCGACGACGGGTTGGCGGGCATCCAGCAGCTTGCCGGTGATGCAACTCTCCTCTTCTACATGTCCGAAGAGGCCCAAGAAGGCCGTAACGCATACAACGAAAAGCGCAAGCCAGACTTCGGAAAGTTCCCAAAGCGTCCATGATCCAATCCGCAGCGAAACCGAGCGGTCTCAGAATCTGGCTGTTGGCATCTCGGCCACGCACCCTCCCAGCCGCAGTCGCGCCTGTTCTCGTGGGTACCGCCTTGGCCAGCCAACTTGCCAACCGATTTTCAGTACTGGCATTCATCGCAACTCTGGCTGGCGCACTGCTCATTCAGATCGGAACAAACCTCGCCAATGACTACTCCGATGCACGCCGCGGGACCGACACTGAAGACAGACTCGGCCCCGTTCGCGTGACCGCGGGTGGATTGGTCCCTCCAAAGCAGGTCCTGATTGGGACTTACCTCACCTTTGGTCTCGCAGTTTCCGTTGGGGTTTACCTTGTTGCAATTTCAGGTTGGCCACTCTTGGTTGTTGGGATCGTCTCGATCATGGCCGGAGTTCTCTACACCGGAGGGCCAAGGCCCTACGGTTACGCAGGCCTAGGCGAGATCTTTGTCTTCCTTTTCTTTGGACTGGTCGCTGTCGCAGGCACCTATTACGTCCAGACCGTCGAGATCGCATGGGAGTCCGTCGAGCTCGCGGTCCCCGTCGGCCTCCTCGCCTCAGCGATCCTTGTCGTGAACAACATCCGTGACATTGACACTGACCGTCGTGCCAATAAGAACACTCTCGCTGTCCGACTCGGCCGTCCAGCCACACGCCGCCTTTTCGCGTCAATGGTGGTCCTGAGCTTTCCACTCGCGCTGCTTCCTTGGATCTTGGGAAGCCTTGGCCCAGGTCTCGCGCTGACGCTCCTTGCAGTTCCTCTCGCAGTGCCTCCGCTCAAGGCAGTGGCAACCCGGACGGATGGGCCCGCATTGAACAAGACCCTTGGTGACACGGGGAAGCTGCAACTTGGGTTCTGCATTCTGCTGTCAATCGGAATTCTCCTCTAACCAGAATGCGCTGGCAACTCCAGCGAAGGATTCACGAACTGCTGACTCCCAGTCAGGCCGCCCACGGCGCGGTTGTCAAGCGGGAGTTGCTCCTCCTCCGCATCACGGATGGCGATCACGTTGGTTGGGGGGAAGCAGCCCCGATCTTCTCGTACAACGGAGTGACAGTTGATCAAGCGGACTCAGAGCTGCGCAAGTGCTTGGAACTTCTCGGCGGGCAAGACCCTGATGACCCCGAAGCCACTCTCAACGGCTTGGATACAGACCTCTCAGGACCGTCGCGGGCTGCGCTTGAAGTTGCCCTGCGGGATCTGGCCTCCCGCCGGTCTGGAATATCAGTCCTTCAGTCACTTGGTGGCAGTGAGCCATCGCCGATTCAACTTCGCGCATTGCTGACCGCAACGTCCGTCGCCGAGGCAGGTGTCGAAGCGGAGTCCGCAGTAAGTGACGGATACCAAGCCTTGAAGGCGAAAATCGGCCTGTCCAACGATTTTGACCTCAAACGCCTTGAGGAAATTCGCGAGGCCAGCCCGGACGGCGTAAAGATCTCCGCTGATGCGAACGGTGCATTCGCACTTGAAGACGCGCTTACATTCCTAAAACAGGCTGATGGCCTAATTGACCTTGCTGAACAGCCCGTTTCAGGCCTGGATGCGATGAGAGCTCTCCATCAGCGCGCCTCCGTCCAGACCGCACTTGATGAGGACGCAACAATTCCTGGAGCAATGGACACGCCGATGGCGGCAGACAGCGTCTGCCTCAAGCTGCAAGCTTGGGGTGGGATTGATCGCCTCGTGGAGGCGGCTGGAGTCGCCCATCAGGCTGGGCTGACCGTTACCTACGGATCAACCCTTGAGGGACCCGTCGGAATCACCGCGAGCCTGATTGCCGCGGATCTTGCCCCGGCGGACTTGCCCAGTGGCTTGGGGACACTCTCGCTATTCAAGGAGGATTTTCCAGCGCTTGTCGTCAGATCAGGTGCCCTCGCTGCTCCTTCGGGAGCCGGGCTGGGAACTGGACCGGAGGGAGTCGAATGCTGAACCAGCCCACAGCTCTTTCTTTCCTCGCAAGGGAGCTAGGCCAAACTCTCGGGTTGAAGCACGCAGTCTTGTCCCCCGGCTCTCGTTCAGCTCCATTGATTCTCGCTCTCGGGCGCGAACCCTCGCTCAAAGCCTGGGCTCTGATTGACGAACGGGCAGCTGGGTTCTTCGCACTGGGACTGGCAAAGGCAACTGGAATGCCGACGGTGCTCGCCTGCACCTCCGGGACGGCCGCGGCCAATTACGCCCCAGCCGTCCACGAAGCCCGCGAGGCCTCAGTCCCACTGATCGTGCTGACGGCCGACAGGCCACCCGAGCTTCGTACTGCTGGCGAAAACCAGACCATTGATCAGGTTGGGGTATTCGGGTCAGCCGCGCGGGTCATCAACATGCCTCCCTTTGATGACACCAGCGACGAGGCATGGCACCAGTTCGCCCGGTTGCTCGTGGAAACATCCCTTGCCCCAACGCCGGGCCCAGTCCACGTCAATGTTCCCTTGTGGGACCCATTGGCCGAGAATGCCGATGACCTGCCTGCTCTCATCAATTCAGGCCCCGCAGTGGTCAGACACGCGCCAGAGAACCGCGTCCTTGAACCACAGATCGAGTCCCTGCTCAACTCCGCGAAACGCCCGATTCTCTTGCTGGGTCGGGACGAGAGCGGAGGCGCGGATGCGCTCATTCGATGGGCATCCGAAAGGAATGTCCCGGTCTTTGTCGATGCACTCGCGGGCCAAATAAGCAGTGAGGCATCGACAGCAATCCCCGCGTGGGACTCGATCCTCAGATCTGAGGTCTGCGCAACGGACGACCCCGATCTGATTCTCCGCAGTGGCGATCTCCCTACATCCAAGCCACTGCGGACTTGGCTTGCTGGGCTTGCAACCAGCGGAGTTCCCGTTCTTGACTTTGCCAGCAACACGAGCCCCAGGGACCCAATAATGGCGACCACACACCGGATTGAATCTCCCCTGCAAGCCGTCGACACCTCGGCCTTAATGTCAATCTCTCCCGAATGGACCGCCGCATGGTCAACGGTGGGTCGAAAGGCCCTGAACGCGATTGACCTTGCCCTCAGCACTCCGGAGCGGGACTTGGATGAGCTCTCGCTGCTGCATCGGCTCACAACCTCCGAGCTCAGCGACAGCACCCTCTTCATAGCTGCCTCAATGCCGGTCAGGGACCTTGAGCTTCTCTACCGTGCCCACGAGGGACCCCGCTGCGCAGCCAACCGTGGCGCCAACGGGATCGACGGAACACTCTCCACCGGGGCTGGACACGCCGCCGGAAACGACAGGCCCACATTCATCGTCTGTGGAGATGTCACCTTCGCCCATGACCTGTCAGGCCTGGCCGCCGTCCGTGAAGCCGGCGGCCCGGTGACAATCATTGTCATTGACAACGCAGGAGGCGCGATCTTCGACAACCTTCCAATCAGCAGCCAGTCAGATGTGTACGAAAGGTTTGTGCTCACACCTCCTGAGATCGACATGCAAGGCGCTGCAGCTGCCTACGGGATTGATTACCTGGAGTTGACGGGACTGCAGGACATTGAGAACCTCATCGCCCAGAGACACCGCTCTGCGCCCGTGCTCTGTCGGCTTGCGACGGAAAGATCAACTGGGCGCAATGCTCGGTCCGCTCTCGTCGCCGCAGTCCGCGCGGCCCTTGAGTCCTGACAGGCTCGATCGTCAAGCACTGACAATCGGCAGGATTGCCTGGAGCTTCAGCTCCGTTTCGGCCAACTCCGAAGCCGGATCCGAGCCTTCTACAACCCCTACTCCCGCGTAGCACCTCGCCTCCGTCCCCCTAAGAAGGGCACCACGCAGCGCAACGCAGAACTCACCATCCTCACTTGCGTCAGTCCAGCCGATCGGCGCGGCGTACCACCCACGGTCAAGGCCCTCCACAGCTGAGATCAGCTCCCGCGCCTCAGCCCACGGCTCCCCGCCAACAGCTGGTGTCGGGTGAAGTCGCCCGAGCAGATCAAGGACACCAACAGATGCCCGAAGCTGAGCCCTGATTGGGGTTCCCAAGTGCTGAATATTTGCCACCTTGACGAGCGCAGGCTCGGAAGACGCGGTTACCCACACCGAGACTGGATCAAGAGCCTGTCGAATCCTGTCCGTAACCACCTCCTGCTCCGACCGGTCTTTGGTGGACCGCAGAAGACGTTCGCCAATATGGCTGTCGACTGCGGGATCCGCACTTCGTGGTGCCGAACCGGCCAGGGCCACTGTGGAAGCCCGTAGGCCCTCCCGCTTGACCAGAAGCTCTGGACTGGCACCAATGAAGGTCCCCGATCCCCTGCCAACCGCGTACAGGTAGCACGATGGAAAAACCTCGCGGAGAACCGACATAACTTCCGCCGGGTCATGTGGAGTTTCCCTTTCAACGAGAACCTCACGAGCGAGTACAGCCTTGGTGAGCCGGCCCTCCCGGATGGCCTCCACGGCAATATTCACGGCTGATTCATAGTGTTGCGGAGTAAGCGCAGATGAGATTCGCACCGCTTCCGAATCGACCATCACGGTCCGATCCTCAAGTCGGCCCAAAGGCTCAAGGGCCGAAAAGACCCGTTCCAGTCGACTCAAAATTTCATCCGTGATGTCGTCCGGAGCCACGACGCACTGGGCAGTCACCCAAGTCGTCTCTCCCCTCCTGACAAGCGCAAGCTCAGGAACGACCATTGAACATGAGCCAAACCCCCTCCAAGGACCAACCTCAGCGACGTTTGGAGCGAACGAAAATCCACCGAAGGCAATAGGGCCAACGCCTGACTTGGTCTCCGGCTCATCTACAACAGCGCCCCTGATCAGCTCCCTCCACTTAGCGCCAGCGGTCGAGAATCGGTCCTCACCAGCCGCGCTGAGATCAACGGCGCATCCAAGCACCGCGATGGACGCACGCTCGGCGTCCGGCTGGTCCAGAACGCCCCAATCCCGATCGCCCCGATCAGCCAGGAGCACAGCCGAGGCAGGATCAACTGGAGAGTCCATCTGCTCGGTGACAGCAGCCAGAGTCGGCTCACCTGTACGACGGGCCCTGGACAGCGCCGCATCTAACCGTGCAGCAAGCCGCTCTGACCCGACATCCGTCAGCCAACCGGCGAACCCGGCCCTCGTTCCTTCCGAGGGGTCAGACACCGGAACTCAGGTTTCCGTGCCGCCACGGGAGATGGCTATCTCACCGGTGCGAGCCATTTCAACAAGCCCAAACGGACGGATCATCTGCTCAAACGCTTCGATCTTCTCACTGGTGCCTGTGATCTCTACGACGATCGTCAGGTGCCCCAGATCAACGATCTTTCCGCGAAAGATGTCCACTATCTGAAGAACCTCTGCCCTCCGGGCACCATCCGCGTCAATCTTGAACATCGCGAGCTCGCGCTGAACGGCCTCTCCGGGCTCCAGATCCCGAATCTTGATCACATTGACCAGCTTGTGAAGCTGCTTGGTGACCTGATCAATCGGGTGGACTGCTCCGTCGACGGTCAGCGTTATCCGCGAGAAATTAGGATCCTCAGTGGGACCAACGGCAAGCGTGTCGATGTTGAACCCCCGGCGAGCAAAGAGTCCCGCAACGCGGCTCAGTACTCCTGGCTTGTTCTCAACCAGGATTGTGAGAATGTGAGGTCTCCCTGTTCGAACGCCAACCGAGGCATGCAGGCTTTCGAGGCTCATTGGTTCGCTCATTTCCTGTTCGTTCATGTCGTTCACCCGATCATGTCCCGGGCCGCTGCCCCAGCAGGAATCATTGGGAATGTGTTCTCCTCGCGGCATACAAGAACATCGCAGATAACCGGACCATCCATAGCGAGAACTGCCCTCATGTCATCAACAAGGCTTTCCTTCTGCGTAAGCTGAACGCCCTTAAGGCCATAAGCGTCAGCGAGCTTCACCCAGTCCGGGGAATGCTCTCGCAGGTCTACATGGCTGTAGCGGTTGTCCCAGAACATCTCCTGCCACTGTCGAACCATGCCAAGGAAGCCGTTATTGAGAATGAACACCTTGATGGGAAGGCCCTCCTGGACAACAGTTGCAAACTCCTGACTATTCATCTGGAGCGAACCGTCACCAGCGACCACTACGACCTGTTGATCAGGACAGCCAATCTGTGCCCCAATGGCGGCTGGCAGACCAAAGCCCATGGTTCCGAGTCCCCCAGAGTTGATCCAACGGCGTGGAGCTGGGAAGCCATAGTGCTGCGCGGTCCACATCTGATGCTGTCCAACATCACTGGTCACAATCGCCTCACCCCCAGTCGCCTCATGGAGAGCCTGAATCATGAACTGCGGCTTGATCTCACTGTCCTCTGAGTCCTCAAACGTCAACGGATACTTGTCCTTCCATCCCTGAATGCGTTCAAGCCACTCGTCAAGCCGCGCTGGGTCGGCCTCCGTCGCCCGATACTCGCCCAGAAGCCGGGAAAGGATGTTCTTGGCATCTCCAACAATCGGAATGTGAGCTGGAACATTTTTGGAAATCTCAGCTGGGTCAACATCAATGTGGATGAACTTGGCATTCGGAGCAAACTCGTCAAGTTTCCCGGTAATCCGGTCATCAAACCGAGCCCCAATACCGACGATCAGGTCAGCCTCGTCCATTGAGTAATTGGCAGCGCGAGTACCGTGCATTCCGAGCATTCCCAACCACTGTGGATCCGTCGCGGGAAACGCCCCGAGACCCATCAGAGTGCAGGTAACAGGGAAAGATCCAGCATGAGCAAGGGCAATGAGTTCAGCTGAGGCCTCTGCGCTGATGACTCCACCACCGGCATAAAGAACCGGGCGACGTGAATGGGCGAGCGCGTTGGCTGCCAATTTGATCTGACGCTGATTGCCCTCAATGATCGGCTGGTATCCGGGAAGATTGACTTCAGTCCTCGGGAGATACTCAATCTCGTCTTTGGAAAGGTCCACTGGAATATCGATCAGGACTGGACCTGGACGGCCCGTCCTCGCGATGTGGAAGGCCTCGTGGATCATGGCTGGAAGATCCTGCGCGTCCTGAACCATGAAGGAGTGCTTGACCATCGGGAGCGTCATGCCCATCGTGTCAGCCTCTTGGAACCCATCAGTGCCGAGAAGATCAGTGCGAACTTGGCCTGTGATGAAGACAATCGGGACGGAATCCATCATCGCGTCACAGATTGGCGTAACGAGGTTTGTGGCGCCTGGACCGCTTGTCCCGAAGCAAACCGCAACTCGACCAGTTGCCTTCGCATAGCCCTCAGCGGCATGTCCCCCGCCAGCTTCGTGACGAACGAGCACGTGCCGGATGCCCGCGTCGTAGAACGCGTCATACGTAGGAAGGTTGGCTCCGCCCGGGAGGCCAAATACGACTTCAACGTCCTCCGCCTTAAGACACTCCATCAATGCGTCGACTGCTCTCATGTCAATTGACCTCCTTCCCTTTGTTTACAGGTGTAAATGCTGGCAAGGCCCGCGGTACGAGGAAAACCAACCGGAGCACTTGGGATCAGTCTAACAAGGCAGCGACTTCGGCCCAACGGGCGAACGCGCCTGTTTCAGCGCGTTGATCTCCTCAGCTCATCACGACGCGAGATGATCATCTCGTCGGGATAGTCAAGGTCCGTCCCGCAACCGGTGCAGAGGGTGTCACTAATCGGGAGAACCTTTCCGCAGGTTGGACACTCACGGCGCAGTTCATCGGCCGCCGATCGGCTGAAGATTGCGGCAATCAGGCCTGCCACCGGAACGAGGAACGCAATCGCAAACCAGATCAGCGCCGGGTTGCCCTTTGAACGAGCCACGAGTGCGCCACCAAGCCCAAAGAAGAGGGCGATTATCAGATAAGGAAGCCCTTGCATGGGGCCTTAGGCTACTCAGCGCAGTGCGCGCAGAGCCCAGAGAACGCCGATCCCAAGTCCGATCAGACCAAAACCCCAGAACACCGAAACGCCACTGATGAAACCAATGAGAAGCTTGAGAACAACCCAGACGGCGACAACAATGATCAGGAGGGCAACCACCCTTGTTGAGAGTGAAACCTTTGCCTTTGCTGGTTGTTCGGCCATGTATTGAAGCCTACACGCCGCCGAGGCGAGCAAGGATCGCGTTACGCACCTCACCACCGTCTGCGCGACCCTGAGTCTCCTTCATCACAACGCCAACCAGTGGACCTAAGGCCTTGTGTTCCCCAGCAGCAACCTTGGCCGCAGCTTCTGGGTGCGCAGAGATTGCGAGCTCGACTGCAGCGGCCAGCGCATCTCCCCCGCCCACCTTCTCGAGGCCTTCGGACGCAACTATCTCGGCGGGTGACCCGCCTTCCGCAAGGACACGATCAAGCACCTGCCTGGCTGCTGCGGTTGTGATTCTCTCCCCTTCGAGGAGCTCAAGCAACTCTGCAAGTGTGGAAGCTTCAATTGCCGAGCCGGCATCTTCCTCAACTCGCGAGAACACCTCTCCCGAAACCCAGGTAGCTGCGAGCCGTGGGTCCGAAGCCTGTCCGCGGATCTCCACGACAGCCTCAAACAGATCCCCGAGGTCAGCCTCAAAGCCAAGCCGTTCGGAAAGCTCCTGTTCAAACCCATAGGTCTCCGCATATCGGACAGCCCGGGCGGCAGGAAGCTCAGGTAAAGCGGCCTGAGCCCGTTCAACCATCTCGGAATCCACGCTCACTGGGAGCAGATCCGGATCTGGGAAATAGCGGTAGTCGTGGGCCTCCTCCTTGGAACGGAGTGCCGTCAACGAACCCGTGCGAGGGTCGAAATGGAGCGTCTCCTGAACAACAGTTCCCCCCGACTCGAGAAGAACACGCTGACGTTCAATTTCCGCCTCAATCCCCTTCTCAACAAAGCGAAATGAGTTCATGTTCTTGAGCTCAGTCTTGGTGGCCAGTTCTTTTTGGCCCACTGGCCGGACCGAGATGTTCGCATCGCAGCGAAGCGAGCCCTCCTCCATGTTGACATCACTGATGTTCAACGCCTTCACTGTCGTACGGAGAAGCTGGAGCCACTCCCGAGCCTGGGCCGCTGAGCGGAGATCTGGTTCGGTCACAATCTCAGCAAGCGGAGTGCCAGCACGGTTGAAGTCGACTACTGATGACTCTGCGCCATGGATCCGTCCAGTTTCCGAGGTGTGGACCAGCTTGGCGGCATCGTCTTCCAGATGAACCCTGTTGATGCGAACTCCAGCAAGTTCGCCCTCGCTGCAGAGGGGTTCGTCGTACTGGCTGATTTGGTAGCCCTTTGGCGAATCCGCGTAAAAATAGTTCTTGCGATGGAAGATCGAACGCTCGGCAAGGCTGCACCCCAGCGCTAATCCGAGTCGCATCCCAAAGTCGACCGCAGATTCGTTGATTACGGGCAGTGCGCCGGGAAGCCCGAGACAGGTCGGGCAGGTCCGTGTATTGGGATCCTCGCCGAAGACTGGTTTGCATCCACAGAACATCTTGGTCTGAGTGGCAAGCTGGACGTGGATCTCCAGTCCAATAACTGCCTCGAATTCGGTCATCAGAGTCTTGCCGCCGAACCGTCGAAACCGATGGCTGCCTCAAGGGAGGCCGCGATACCGAGAATTCGGTTCTCGGAAAAGGCAGGGCCGACAAGCTGCAGCCCGACTGGAAGACCTTCGCTGAGGCCATTTGGAATGGAGATCGCGGGGATCCCGGCAAGTGACATGGGCACGGTGCAAAAGTCGCTGAGATACATGGAAAGCGGATCGGCCGTCTTGGAACCAAGCTCAAAAGCGACACAGGGACTTGTAGGCGTCGCAATCACATCGAACGATTCAAAAGCTGTGTCAAAGTCCTGCGAGATCAGGGTTCTCACACGCTGGGCTCGGCCGTAGTAGGCGTCGTAATAACCGGACGAGAGGGCGTATGTGCCGAGCATGATTCGACGTCTGACTTCAGGTCCAAAGCCTTGAGAGCGAGTGGCCCCGTACATGGCGTCCAAGCCCTCGCCTGGATCAACCCGAAGTCCATAGCGGACACCGTCGAAACGGGCAAGGTTGGAGGAGCATTCTGCTGGCGCGATCAAGTAGTACGCGCTGAGTGCGTGCGGCGCATGCGGCAGGTGACAGGGCTCAACGGTCGCTCCCAAGCTCTTGGCGAGCTCGAGCGAAGCATTGAAGGCTTCGAGCACTCCGGGCTCAATGCCCTCCCCAGAAAGCTCTGTTGGAACCCCAATGCGGACCCCGCTGAGGTCGGCTGCAGCAACTTGGGTGACCGGGTCAGGGTGGTCAACAGAAGTCGAGTCGTGAGAATCCCTGCCTGTCATCTGGGAATACAAGAGAGCAGCATCAGCAACAGAGTTGGTAATCGGGCCGGCCTGATCCAGCGAGGAAGCGAACGCAATCATTCCGTAGCGCGAGACTGAGCCGTAGGTCGGCTTGAGGCCGACAACGCCGCAGAGCGCTGCCGGTTGACGGATTGATCCGCCCGTATCAGTGCCCAGCGCCCATGGCACCAGCCCGGCTGCGACAGCTGCAGCACTTCCGCCGCTTGAGCCACCAGGAACACGTCCACGGTCCCAAGGGTTGAGTACTGGCCCGAAGGCACAGTTCTCATTGGACGACCCCATTGCGAACTCATCCTGATGCGTCTTGGCGAGAAGGGGCGCTCCGGCAGCTGTGAGTGCGTCAACAACTGTCGCGCTGTAAGGCGGCAAATAGCCTTCGAGAATCTTCGAACCAGACTGGCTGGGGACTCCTATAGTGCAGAACAGGTCCTTAACCCCGAGTGGGACACCACCGAGTGGACCGTCCGCATGAATCTCTGCTGGAACGGAATCGGCACTCCAGCTCAAGGCGTTCAGATCATCGAGGCGCGACCGCTCGAGCCACTGCTCAAACAGCTCGCCCGGGTCAACCTCGCCGGACTTCACCTTTGCCGATGCGGCCGTGGCGCTGAGGGTTGTGAGCTCCGAACTCATGACCCTCCGCCCGGAGACGGAACCTCAAAGCCAGAGCCGTCCGTTGCGGGAGCCTGGGATAGAACCGCATCCTTCGCAAGTGACTCCATGGTCACGTCAGGCCGAAGGGCGCCTGACTGGGCGACCGAATGCGCTGTGGGCTCAACCCCTTCGAGATCGAGACTTGAGATCTGATCCACATGATCGAGAATGCTCGACAGTTCAGCGGTGATGGCCTCAATCTCCGTCTCCTCTAGGGAAAGACGCGCGAGCCTTGCGATGTGGAGCACCTCCGACCTATCGATCATTGGCTATCCCCTCTCCGCTCTGGGCGGCATCCCCAACTGAAGTGAGACGAAGTTCGATCGGGCTGGCAGTTCGGTCGGGGGAGATTCCATTGCTTTCGCTGCGAAAGGCGAGGGTGCCGGAAATCCACAGGAGGAGGACAAGCACGGAGCCGAGAAGCCCGGCTGCCGTTGGCGAGCCATCAAGTCCATTCACCGCTGGAGGCCAAAGCAGATTTGCGCCAGCTGCCAAAACCGAGAAAAGCCCGAGAGTGAAGATTCCAACGTCGAGGCCAATCGCGGTGGCCTGAGACCGTCTGAGCACTGTGGCCGGGACGATCAAGATCCCCATCAATCCGATCACGAAAGCGAGCCAGCCGGCCGGACCAAGGGATGAGATTCCCTTCTCGACCTGGGTCGTCCCCGCACCAGGGCCAGAGTCAAACCAAGCCTGGCTGAACAGCAGGTGCAGCAGCCCTGCAGCACATATGAAGACCACAAGATCAATCCATCTCAGTCGTCCAAGGCGTGCGTTCATGCCGTGGAACCATATGCCGCCAGCGTGTTTCGAAGCAGCATCGCGATTGTCATCGGGCCCACACCACCCGGCACGGGCGTGATGAAAGCGGCTCGCTGGCTGGCTTCCTTGAAGTCAACATCGCCGACCAACCCAGCTTCGGTCCTATTGATCCCAACGTCAATCACCG
>JBAXHG010000015.1:0-18422 GCA_037139015.1 Actinomycetes bacterium
ACTTCAAGCGCGTGCAGTCCATTGCCGGTCAGCGCAGGAAACACCTCACGCTCGATCGAAACATTCTGTTCAGGGGTGATGCCCTCGAGTACGCGCTTTTCAATCACGTAGACGCCTGCGTTCACAAGGTTTGTCGGCGCGTCCTCCCTCTTGGGCTTCTCAATGAAAGCCTCAACGCTGCCGTCCTCAGCTGTGACGACCACACCAAAAGCAGAAGGGTCTTCCACGGGAATCAGTCCAATCGTGGCGGCGGCACCACTGGCCTCGTGATGCTCCAGAAGTGGAGCAAGGTCAAGGTCGGCGAGAATGTCTCCGTTGAGCACAAGGAAACGGTCCTCAAGCAGTGACTCAGCCTCCTTGATCGCCCCACCGGTACCACGTGGCTCAGGTTCCTCCACATACTGAAGCTTGACGCCAAGGCTCGGTCCTTCGCCTGCGATCTTCCTGATCCCCTCCGCCATGTGCCCGCATGAGAGAACAACATCCGTAACGCCAAAACGCTTCAACCAGTCGCACATGTGGACAAGGTGCGGGCGGTCAAGTATCTGAACAACGGGCTTCGCAACCGTCAGGGTTAGTGGCCGGAGTCTCGTTCCTTCTCCTCCAGCGAGAATCAGCGCCTGCATCGTCGAACTAGGAGGGATCCCCGCCGCGTCCAACACCCTCGTAGGTGAGTCCGGCGGCCCTGACTGAACCTCCATCAAGATGGTTTCGGCCGTCAATCACTGTGACCCCATTCATAGTCGCGGCAGCCGCGACCCAGTCAATGTCGAGAAACTCAGACCATTCCGTGACCACGACCACGGCGTCTGCACCGCTGATCGCACCCATTGAGGTTTCAGCCATCTCAACCCCGCTGAGAAGAGGCCGGGCAGCTTCCTCCGCAATTGGATCAAACGCACTGACCTCGGCTCCTGCTGCCTGAAGACGGGCTGCCAGGACAAGAGAGGAGGCCTCTCGCATGTCGTCGGTATCGGGCTTGAAGGCAAGCCCCAACAGGGCTATCCGCTTGCCAATCAGCGTCCCAAGGTGCTTCTCAAGCTTGCCGACGACCCGACGCTTCTGAAGTTCGTTGACTTCAATGACTGAGTTCAAAAGTTGGAAGTGATAGCCCGAATTCCCGGCAAGTTGCTTGAGCGCGGAAACATCCTTGGGGAAGCAAGACCCGCCAAAGCCGATTCCAGGGCGAAGGAATGCGGATCCAATGCGCTCGTCATAGCCCATTCCCTTGGCAACCTCGACGACATCCGCACCCGTCTCCTCACATACATTGGCGATCTCATTGATGAAGGAAATCTTCGTTGCGAGGAAAGCGTTGCTGGCAAGCTTGACCATCTCAGCAGAGGCGATGTCAGTCCTCTGGATTGGCGCATTGAGGGGAGCGTAAAGAGCAGCAACCGCATCCCCGGCCCAATCACCATCGTCCCCGATCACCACACGGTCTGGATTGAGAAAGTCCTTCAGCGCCGACCCTTCCTTGAGGAACTCGGGGCAAGAGACATATGAGAAGCCCTTCCCTGACTGGGCAAACTTGCGCTTGACGGTCACGCCAGTCCCGACTGGGACGGTGCTCTTCATGACAAGTGCATGTGAGTCACTCGCAGGCATTGCATCAACTACTGCGTTGACGGCAGAAAGGTCTGCGTCACCTGAGTGAGTTGGGGGCGTGCCAACGGCTACAAAGAGAAGACGGGCTGCTTCCAGCGCCGGGGCCAGATCAGTAGTGAAGTGAAGTCGGTGAGCATTGCGCTTGAGGATTTCCTCAAGGCCGGGCTCGTGGATTGGTACCTCTCCAGCTTTGAGCCGTTCGATCTTGTCCGCGTCAATATCAACGCACCAGACATCGCTCCCTAGCTCAGCAAAGCCAGCTGCGGTGACGAGGCCAACGTAGCCAGTCCCAATAACTCCGATTGTTTCTCTGTCAGCCATATGAAGGAGGGAAGGGTAGCGCCCGAAGGGCGGTCAGCGAGCGAATGGGACGAGAGACGCAGCCATCGCGACCATCGTCTTGCTTGAAAGGTCCTCGGTGAGCGTGTTTGAGACCCAGTACGAACCCTGTTTTGTCTTGAATCCAACAAATCTCAGGCGCTTGCCATCCCCGAACAGCAAGAGTGTCCGTCCGTCACGCAGTTTCTTCTTCGCAGTCGGCTGGCTCAGCAGTGGTGGATCCTGCCAAGTGGTTCCCTGAACTCCCCAGAATTGACCGGTTCCGCTGGTCGTTCCGACCACCCTGTAGGCGACATGCTTCTTGCCATCAGGAGTCTTGATCAGGTACACGCGCGGATACTTTCCTGCCTCAGGACCCATGTAGCGAGAGCCGTTCGGAATGAGCTTTGGCAGATACGCGGGCATCCCGATCCCCTTGATCAGGCTCGCCTGGGCCTTGGCCCCATCAACATTGCGGGATACAGCTGCCGGTCCCGATCCCCCCCTGCGAGTTCCAGTCCGAGGCTTCACACGCGGCTTGGCCCTAGAAGTCCCAACAAGATCATGAACGGCCCGGGCAAGCTGGTACTGGTTGACCGTCACATAAGGATCATTCGGGTTGTTGGGAAGTATCGCCGGGAACGGAACGCTGATGATCGGTTTCTGCCCCGAGAATGCAACCAGCCCCAAAAGCTTCAACAGCGCGTCAACGGAGTGAAGCTGGGCATCGCTCTGCGCGTACTTGGAGAAGATCTTCGCCAGCTCATGGCGGTTGGTGAGCGCCTGCTGTGCCCCGTACTGCTGGCGGGCCTGCCGGAGGAAGTCCTGCTGCCTGGCATTGCGAACAATGTCCGTGTCCATGTGCCTGAAACGCACGTAATCAAGCGCCTTTGAGCCGCAAAGCCGCTGGTACCCGGCCGGAATGTTGATAACCGCGTAACCGGCTCCGTAGGCAGCCCCGCTGTTGTCGTTGTAGTAGCGGCGGTCAATGTCCGTCCATACGCATCCGATGTAGTCAACTCCCTGATGAAAACCAGTGAAGTTCACATTGACGATGTGGTTGATCGGAATATGCAGCAGCCCCTTCACGACCTGGGCTGTCAGCGCCGGCCCACCATAGGCGTATGCCGCATTGATCTTCTGTGTTCCGTAGCGCGGAATTGTGACCTTCAGGTCACGTGGAATGTTCATGACCCTCGTGCCCTGCGCGTCTGCGTCCATCCTCAAAATCATGATTGAGTCAGAGCGAGCATCTGTCTTGCCCGCTCGGTACCGATGGTCGGACCCGATCAGCATGATCGTCTGTGGAGCTCCAACCTCAGCTGTACTGATCACGCCTTTGGGCAGCGCCAGCTTGGTTCCCGTATTCAGGTCGTCGACGAACGACTGGACTTCAAGCAGACCAGCGGTCGCGGTCGCAGCTGCAGCCAAGCCGATCACTCCGAAAATTGCAAGCGCAGCCTTCAATCCGTGGCGTTCCTTCTTTGGGGGCGGTGAGAGACTCACTTGGCCACCTCGCCGCTCTGTGCGCTTCTCTGGGCCTGAGCACCGACACTTGATGGCAGTGCACGAATGAACGATCCAAGCGCAGAGCGCATCGCTGTCAGGGATTGAACCGAAACCCATTCCTCGGGCCCGTGGTGTCCCCCACCTACGGGGCCAAACTCGACTGCGGGAATACCGGCTTGAAGGAATGCGATTGCGTCGGAGGCGCCGTCTCTCCCAACAGAGAGAGCCTCTCCACCAATGGCCCTGGCAGCTGATTCCCTAAGGGCTACGACGAACGGGTCGCTTTTTGAAACCCAAGCGGGAGGCCGCTCAAAGCTTCGAACCAATGTGACTCCATCCAAGGCCCGAACCGCGTCCTTGATGTCTTCAGGATCCTGCCCTGGGAGAAAACGGATGTCGACGCTCAGACGGCACAGATCGGGGACACGGTTTGGAGCGTCACCCGCGCTGATACGGCCAAGATTGATCGAAGGTCGGTCGAAGGTCTCGCTGCTTGCCCTGGCAAACGGCAATGACTCAATGGCCCGGAAGACATCAATCCCTCTGAGAGCAGCATTCTCGCCTAGCCATGGGGTTGCTCCATGGGCACTCTTGCCCGAGACCTCAAGGTCAAGGAGAAGCACGCCCTTGGCCTCTACTCCCACATGCAGCTCCGTTGGCTCGCCGGTTATGGCGAAATCACAGTCGAGCTGTCCGGATGCCACGAAGACATCGGTTGCCCGCTCGTCAAGCTCCTCAGCTTCCTCATCGGGAACGATCACCATCCGGATTCGAGCAGAAGGATCCTCAGCCAGGTCGCCCACCGCGCAGAGCATGGCCGCAAGGCCACCCTTCATGTCGTAGGCCCCACGTCCGATAAGCCGGTCTCCGTCCAGCACCGGGCTGAACTGCGCTGCCTGCCCAGGGACTACATCGAGGTGGCCGTGGAACACAACCTTGGGAATCTCTGGGCCACCCGTCCCTGCGTCCGCAATCAGGACCGGAAGTCCGCCATGTTCGCTGCGTTCCACCTGCACTCCCTTGGACGCGAGCCATCCGCCCACAAACCCGGCGGCCTCTTCAATTCCCTCAGGCCGGGACGAGTCGCAGGCAATGAGACGTTCAGCAATCAGTCGCTCATCAGCCATGATCAAACCCTCAGGATACCCGCGGACGCGGCCGCGAGGCGCAACTCAAACCCCACGGGAGGACGTCCCCGAGGTCAGTTCGACGCTGCAACCGACAGGAACGCTTCAAGGCGAGTGATGTCACGCTCAGCTGTGCGTGCGCCTTCAGTATCCGCGTCCATCGCTTCAAGTTCACTCTTACGCTCGGCAATCCGCGCTTCAAGGTCGTCAGCATCCAAGTCAGCGGCAGGAATCGCATCTTCAATGAGAATCATCGCCTTGTTGTCACCGATCTGCATGTAGCCCTCACCTTGGGCAAAGCGAAGGATCTCGCCATCGCCCTTGTGGAGTCGAAGCTCACAGGCGTCAAGCATCGCCAAAAGTGGCGTGTGGTTTGCAAGCACGCCGATCGAACCGACCGACGTGCGAGTCGAAACCATCTCGACCTCGTCGTCAAAAACCTTCCCCTCTGGGGTAAGGATTTCAACTTGGAAGAGAGTCTTGGCCATGTGTTTCCTACAGCTCCTTGGCGGCCGCTACGACCTGATCGATGGTGCCCTTGAGCAGGAATGCACGCTCTGGAAGGTCATCATGGCGACCCTCAAGGATCTCCTTGAAGCCACGGATTGACTCCGCGATCGGAACATATTCACCTGGTGTGCCGGTGAACGCCTCGGCCACGTTGAATGGTTGAGAAAGGAAACGCTCAACCTTACGTGCGCGCTGGACGACGATCTTGTCCTCATCAGAGAGCTCGTCAATACCAAGGATGGCAATGATGTCCTGCAGCTCCTTGTAGCGCTGCAATGTCTCCTTGACCTGGTTGGCGACGGCAAAGTGCTCCTCGCCAAGAATGTCCGGCTTGAGGATCGTCGATGTTGAGTCCAGCGGATCAACAGCAGGGTAGATGCCCTTCTCCGCGATCGAACGGGAAAGCACCGTCGTTGCGTTGAGGTGGGCAAACACCGATGCGGGAGCAGGGTCGGTGAGGTCATCGGCAGGAACGTAAATTGCCTGCACTGATGTCACTGAGCCCTGGCGGGTTGACGTGATCCTCTCCTGAAGCTGACCCATTTCGGTTTCAAGCGTTGGCTGGTAGCCCACCTGTGATGGCATGCGACCGAGCAGCGCCGATACCTCTGAGCCTGCCTGCACGAAACGGAAAATGTTGTCGATGAACAGGAGTACGTCCTGACCTTCCTGGTCACGGAAGTACTCAGCCATCGTCAAGCCTGAAAGCGCTACGCGCATGCGGGCTCCGGGAGGTTCGTTCATCTGACCGAAGACCAGAACGGTCTTGTCAAGAACTCCCGAATCCTTCATCTCATGCCAGAGATCGTTGCCCTCGCGTGACCGCTCGCCGACGCCGCAGAACGCGGAAAGTCCGCCGTGCTCCTTGGCGAGGTTGTGAATCAGCTCCTGAATAAGAACGGTCTTGCCTACACCAGCACCACCGAAGAGGCCGATCTTGCCGCCCTTTGCATAAGGGGCGAGAAGGTCGATGACCTTGATTCCGGTTTCGAACATCTCCGTTGTGGGAGTCAAGTTCTCTACGTTCGGGGCCTTGCGGTGAATTGGCCAACGGTGCTCAGTAACAACTGGCTCTCCGAGGTCAATCGGCTCACCGAGCAGGTTGAAGATGCGTCCAAGAGTGCCCTTTCCTACTGGCACGGTGATTGGTCCGCCGGTATCGACAACTTCAACACCACGGGCGAGACCGTCCGTGGTGTCCATCGCTACTGCGCGAATTCGGTCGTCTCCAAGGTGCTGCTGGACTTCGCAGACAAGTGGTTCATCACCGTCGCGCTGGATGGTGATCGCGGAGTTGATCGCTGGAAGGCCGTCAGGAAATACGGCCTCGATGACGACGCCCTGGATCTCTTCGATCCGGCCTGTGTTCTTTTGCTCGACTGCGGACATTGGGCTGTGATGCTCCTCTGGGTTCGCTGCGTTTACGGTTGACGTTTTACTTGGGGTCTAGACCAGCGCCTCAGAGCCGGCCACGACTTCCATGATTTCTTGTGTGATTTCTGCCTGACGGGCGCGGTTCATCTCGAGGGTCAGATCCTCGATCACGTCCGATGCGTTCTCCGATGCATTGCGCATCGCTGTCATTCGGGCCCCGTGCTCTGAAGCTGTGCTCTCAAGCAGGGAACGGAAAATACTGATTTCGACATAGTCGGGGATCAAACGGTGAAGGATTACATCCGGGTCAGGCTCGTACTCCGTGAGCGCATGACCGGCTGTGTCGCTTTCTTCCTCAACCTCAGGCTCTGCGTCAAGGACGCTGGCGCGCTGAAGGGGAAGCAGAGTCTCGGCACGAACAACCTGTGTCAGTGCGGAAACAAAACCGTTGTAGAAAACCTGAACTTCGTCCACATGACCGTCGATGTAGTCGGCCATAAGGCGTTCGGCGATGCTACGGGCATCCGAGTAGGCCGGACGATCTGTGAATCCAGCAAACGATCCGGCAAGCTCCTTGCCTCGGAAGGTAAGGGATGAAACTCCACGACGTCCCGATGCGTACCAACGGACCTGACGGCCCGCTTCGGCGTGCTCTGCCTCTGCGCGAATGCCAGCTCTGATGATCTGCGAGTTGAAGGCTCCGGCGAGACCACGGTCGCCCGTGACCAGAAGGATGCCAACCGTCTTTACTTCTGCCCGCTCCTCGAGGATGGGGAAGTTCGGAACGCTGCCTGCAGCCGCTGCGGCCTGCCGGGTCATGCGGCGGATGGCGCCAGCGTATGGGCGGAGGGAGGCGATGCGGGTCTCAGCGCGGCGGAGCCGTGCAGCAGCAACCATCTCCATTGCGGAGGTGATCTTCTGGATGTTGCGGACCGACTCGACCCGCTGTTTTACATCGCGCTGTGACGCCACTTGGTTGCCTTTTCCTCTGCTGCCAGCCGCGGTTAGGCGGTGGCTGCCTCCGTTGACTCAGCTTCGTCACCCTGGTCGGAATCAGGCGCTGTTGCTGCCTTGGCTCCGGCGCCGGTGACGCGATCTGAGTCGCCTGAATCGATTGGCTGCCCCTCAACATCAAGGTCGTAACCGAAATCATCAGCGAACGAGGTGACTGCCTTGTTGACCTCAGCCTGAGTTTCCTCTGACCAGTCTCCGCCAGCGATCTTCTCCAGAACCTCGCGGCTCTCGGAGTGGGTTCGCTGCGTCAGACCAATGAGGAACTCCTCAACCTTCGGAACCAGGATGCGGTCGAGGAAGCCGTTAGTGGCTGCGTAAACCTGAACAACCTGGTCTTCAACTGGCAGTGGTGAACGCTCGTTCTGGTTCAGCGTCCGGACAAGGCGCTCGCCACGGGCGAGTGTCCTCTGCGTGTCCGCATCAAGGTCAGATCCGAACTGCGCAAACGCTTCGAGCTCGCGGTACTGCGAGAGCTCAAGCTTGATCTTGCCAGCAACCTTCTTCATTGGGCTGATCTGCGCGTTGCCACCAACTCGCGACACCGAGATGCCAACGTTGATTGCTGGTCGGACACCGGAGTTGAACAGCTTCGGCTCAAGGAAGATCTGACCGTCGGTGATCGAAATCACGTTGGTCGGAATGTACGCGGACACGTCGCCGGCCTGGGTCTCAATGATTGGAAGTGCTGTCAGTGAACCGCCACCGAGCTCGTCGTTGAGCTTCACGGAACGCTCAAGCAGGCGTGAGTGGAGGTAGAAGACGTCACCTGGGTATGCCTCACGGCCCGGCGGACGGCGCAGAAGGAGCGACATCTGTCGGTATGCGTAAGCGTGCTTGGTGAGGTCGTCGTATACGCAGAGCGCATGGCGCCCCTTGTACAGGAAGTACTCAGCCATCGCACAACCGGCATATGGAGCCATGAACTTGATCGGAGCTGCCTCATCTGCTGGAGCAGCGACGATGATCGTGTTCTCAAGCGCGCCATTCTCGGCAAGCGTTTCAGCAAGCTGAACCACTGTTGCGAGACGCTGACCGATTGCCACATAGACGGAAATCAGGTCGGTGCCCTTGTTGTTGATGATCGTGTCCAGGGCGATTGCGGTCTTGCCCGTCTGACGATCACCAATGATCAGCTCGCGCTGACCACGGCCGATCGGAATCATGGAGTCAACGGCCTTGAGGCCTGTCTGCATTGGCTCGGTAACTGGCTGACGCTGAACAACGCCTGGAGCCTTGAACTCTGCCGGACGCATCTCAGTGGTCTCAATCGGACCCTTGCCGTCAAGCGGGTTGCCAAGCGGGTCAACGATACGACCGAGCATTGCGTCGCCAACGGGGATCTCGAGCAGACGACCCGTGCGCTTCACGGTGTCACCTTCCGAAATTGTCTCCCAATCGCCGAACATTACGGCGCCAACATTGTCGGACTCAAGGTTGAGTGCGAGGCCTGTCACGTCGTTCGGGAACTCGAGCATCTCAAAAGACATGCAGTTCTCGAGCCCGTGGACACGGGCAATACCGTCGGCCACCGAGAGGACTGTGCCAACCTCGGTGAGGGTTGCTGAACCGGCATCTAGTCCTTCGATGCGGCTCTTAAGAATTGATGTGATCTCGTCTGGCTTGATCTGCATGGCTGTTTGGTTCTCGCTCCTGGTCGGCGCGTTGATGGGTGGTCAGGCTGTTGCCACGGCCCGGCGCAACCGCTCAAGGCGGGTCCGGATCGAAGCGTCAAGTATCTGGTTGCCGACCCGGACGACGATACCGCCGATAATTTCCGGGTCAACTTGGCTCGTGGACTGGACATGCTGCCCTGTCTGCTGTCCAATCCTCTCGCCGATCTGGCTCAAGGTGTTCGGGTCGAGTTCAACTGCACTAGTGACCTCGACCGCAAGAACCTTCCTCTCACGCTCCCAGCGTTCATCAAAACGGCTGCGAATCCTGTGGATCGCTGCCATCCGGTGACGCTCAAGGAGAGCTTCAAGGAAGTTTGTGATCTCCTCCGACGCTCCAGTTACGGAACGGTGAAGGCCGTCTTTCTTCTCCTCAGTTGAGAACTCGGGCGAAGTGAAAAACATCTTCAGATCCTTGTTCTCGGTGAGGGCGTCATCGAACGCGCCGAGCTCATCGCGCAATGCATCAAGGCTGTCCTTTTCAAGGGCGACCTGAAACAGTGCACGTGAGTAAACCTCGGCGATTTGTTCCACGACTGGTTAGCTCCTCTCCCCGGTGAGGCTCGTAAAATCGAGCTCTGCGAGGGCATCTTCAACCAGCTTGCGCTGATCGTCGGTGTTGAGGGACTTGCGAGTGACCTTCTCGGTTGCTGCGATCGTAAGGTTCGCGACCTCGCTGCGAATGTCAGCAATGGCGCGTCGCGCCTCTGCCTCAATGTCACGCGCTGCCTGTTCCTTGCGCTCGACGATGACCTTGTCGGTTGCCTCACGTGCTTCTGCGTCATAACGCTCGGAGTTCTTCTGGGCGCGTTCAACGATCTCCTCGGCTTGGGCACGCGCTTCGGCGAGCCTTGCCCGGTAGTCGTTGAGCAGCGCTTCAGCTTCCTCACGGGTGCGCTCAGCCTGCTCGATCGATTCCTCGATCAAGCGCTGACGGCGGTCCAGAGCATCCTGAATCTTCGGGAAGGCGTACTTCCTGAGGATCAGCATTGTGATGCCGAAGGCAAGCAGAGTCCAGACCATGAGGCCGAGACCCGGCTTGACGAGGAATGTTCCCTCGTCCTTCTGAACTGCTTCTCCTACTGCGAAAGAAAGCGTCATCGGTCTATGAGAGGAAGAACGCGATCAGGCCGAAGATGAAGGCGTAGAACACGATTGCTTCAGTAAGCGCGAAACCGAGCCACTGGATTGATGTGATCTCGTCGCGCATTTCCGGCTGACGGGTCACAGATTCAATGACCTTGCCGAAGATGTAGCCAACGCCGATGCCGGGGCCAATTGTGCCCAAGCCAGCGCCAACGCCAAGGGCGATTGCCTTGCCTGCCTTACGGCCGACGGCTTCGTTCTCTACGACTACCTGAGCCGAAGTGTGCGTCGCCGCGGCGATGATGTTGGTGATTAGTGAAAAGTCCACTTGGTCAGTTCCTCCTGATGCGGACGGGGGTGGTCAGTGCTCTTCGGCGACGGCGCCGCCGAAGTAGATCGAAGCGAGTGTGGCGAAAATGAACGCTTGAAGCGTTCCGACCAATCCCACTTCGAAGATGTAGAAGGCAATTGCCAACGGAAGAGTGAAGACGCCAACGACCTCAAGCCCAAGCAGGACGGCGAGTCCGCCACCCATGAAGAGGATCAGAAGGTGGCCGGCGAGGATGTTCGCGAAGAGTCGCACGGAGAGTGAGACAACGCGGACAAAATGGGAAATGACTTCGATCACGAAGATCGGTGCGACTGCAGGACCGGTGACGCCAGCAGGTACCCATCCCTTCAGATAACGGACGGGACCCTTGGCCCGGATGCCCTCAAAGTGGTAGGCGAACCAGACCATCAGCGTCAGCGCGAGCGGTACGGCCAGGTTCGCTGTTGCCGCGTAGATCGCGAAGGTCGGCAGATCAATTCCAAAGACGTTGACCGTGTGTTCCGTGTTCGTCGGCAGCGGGATGTAGCCGAGCATGTTTGAGAACCAGATGAAGAGGAAGAGAGTCGCGACGAAGCTGAACCAGCGCTTGGCTGTCTTTGTATCCATGTTGCCGCCAGCAATGTTGTCCCTCATGACGATGTAGGCGGCTTCGACTGCAGTCTGAACGCGGTTGGGCTTCTGCTCCATGCGCCGGGCCACCCAGACCATCGTGACCGTTGTGAAGATACAAGTGAGGATCAGGTACATGACTGCCTTGTTGATCGACATGTCGAATGGACCGATGTTGATTGAGACCCACGGGTCAAGCCGGAACTCGTTCTGGGGCTTGAAGTCCTTGTTGACCTCAATAGCGCCCGCAACGCCAGGTGCTGCGAGCAGCATGGCTGAAACGCCCGTAAGGGCAAGTGTTATTCGACGCCTGAGGGTCACTTGGATTCAGTGTCCTCAAACGGGCGGAAGATCATCTCGACGGTGAACATCACCGTGAAGAGTGCCACGGCGAGCAGCGCGGCGCTTAGTCCTGCCTTCGAACCGAAGATCATGCCGCACGCAAAAATCGAAAGTGCCACAAACCATCCACGCCCAATAAGTGACCCTGCAAGGAGGCCGACGAGGGTCCGTGCGTCCTCTGTTTCACGAGCTTTACGCATCGCCCAGCCGCGCACATAGCGCTGGATAATCCAGGCCGCAGCAATGATTCCCCAAGCAACCATTGGAAGTCCGCCAAGCAGAAACACTGGCAGTGAAATGGCCAAGAAGACGAGGTCGAGTCGGTTTACGACTGCCATCGGGTCAGAGGTCCTTAAAGCGAACGATGACAAGAGCTATTCCCGTTGCGAAGCCGACCATGACTCCTGTCACCCCACCAGCGACAGCTGATCCGAGCAGTGTCCCCGCACCCAGTCCCAGAGCCGTGCAGATCAGCACCGCGGAAAGTATGAAGATTCCGGCGGAAGCTCCCGAGGTTGTGGGGCGTCTGCCTTGAGGTGTTGTCATCTGGTGAGTGGCCGTGTGGATGCATGTGGTTCGAGTGCCGCCATGAAAGACCTGGCTCATGTCCATCCCAAACCGGACAGCCCAGATTGCGACCCGCGGCGGCAAGCGAAGACGCATGCTGGGTTCTATCAGACCGCAGCGGCGGCTGTCGTGACTTTGTGACGACTTTGTGACAGTCGGCGCGAAGCCATCGAGCAAGCGGTTCGACTCAGTTGGCCTCCCCAGTGCCCCAAGGGGAAGGTGACGCGCCGTCACGACCCGGGGCGGGTGCGTTAGCGTCCCGACGCATGAACACACTTGAACCAACTGAAGAGCAGATCAAAGAAATCGAAGCAGGCCCAGAGGGACCCGTTGTGATGGTCAACCTCCTCCGCTACAAGCGAGATGCCGAAGGCAACAAAGTCGGTCTCGAAGAATGGGCCAAGTACTCGGAAGGCGTTACCCCCATGCTTCTCGCTCTGGGCGGAAAGCCGATTTGGGGAGGGCGCCTCGACAGCGTCTTCATCGGAGCCACGAATTCAGAGTGGGACACAGTCCTGCTTGTCGAATACCCCTCGCGGGAAGCATTCCTCGGAATGATCAGCTCGCCTGAGTACCTGGAGATTCACCAGCATCGTCTCAACGCGCTTGAGAGTGCCGGCCTGATTGCCACCACCCCAGGAGTCCTCACCTAGTCAGTCTCTGCACGCGCCCGCTCACAGCAGCGGGCGCTGCCAGCCAGAGTTCAGCCGACGATTACAGTCAGGCCCTTCTGGCGCTCAAGGATCGCCCCGCGGACATCCGCTGGGCTTGTGTCGCTGTCAATTGGCAGCCAAGCTGCCCCAGTCTGATCTGCAATGCGGCGAAGCCTCTGCGATGCCTCAGGCCCAACTCCAAGGCCAGCAAGGCTCACCTTGACTCCGGCCTGCTGCGCGAGGATCAGTACTTCCAGCTGGCCCAGAAGTGATTCCTCATCGGTCACGATCGCGACCGGAGCCCTTGTTCGCCCGAGTCGCAGACCGAGAGCGAACGAAAGTCCAAGGCCGGGGGTGTCTACACCCGGGTGAACAGCAGCATCACCAGCAAGCCCAGCCGCGGAGAGAAGATGGCCATCGGCGACAGCGGAGGATTCCAGTCCAAGGAGAAGCTCAGCACCCTTGCCCACCTGTGGTGGTCGGGCCGGAAGTCTCCGCAATGGAGCGGCCGAACGGCGTGCCGAGCGCGAGAAGAAGATCGGGAACGAGACATCCAACCTGACTGGACCTGACGGCTCCCCAAGAGATGCGGCAAGAGCCGCATCAATCGATGCCTCCAAGCCATGCGAATCGTCGCACGAGAACTGTTCCATGGCTGACCCCTCCATAAACGCAGCATGGTCAAGCCCTTGGAATACCTCCTCGATCCGCGGCCTCTTGTTCGGCGGCTGATTCGGAGCAAGGTAGAGCACCGGGGCCTCTGACAAACGGGCGGACGCGACAGCGACCGCCTCATTGGCAACACCGGGTCCAAGCGTGTTCGCAACGACCGCAGGCACTCCTTTCGCCAGGCCGTAACCCTCAGCAATGACGGCACCTGACCGCTCTGATCGCGGAACCAGAAGCCGAACGCCTTCAGTCCGATCAACCGCATCCCAGAGCGGCAGAACCTGAGAGCCCGGGATTGAGATCACGAGACTTACCCCGTGGGCCTTAAGCCTCGCGACCGTGCGCTCCGCACCGTTCGGTGCGACGCGTCCAAAGAGTGTTTCCCTGCTCATTTCCTCAACGCTCCCAAGATCACTCTGACGTTCGACCGAAGTGCGGGGAAGTCGCGTGTCGCTGCGACAAGAGTGCTCGTACCCATTGCGCCAAGCAGCTTCGTGAGGACTCCATCGAGTTCAGCCAAGATGAGATTTGCTCCCACGAACGGGATTGACCCCTTCTCAATGTTGATCTGAACGACCAACGGCCGCTCACGCTGTTCCTGGGCCATCGCAAGGGCTTGGGCAAGCCCTCCGGGTGTGCGGACCTCAACTGCGTCACAGCCGTGGATCTCAGCAATCTGTGCGTAGTCAACGGATGGCAGGTCGGTCCCAACTGTGCGGCGCTTGAAAAAGAGTGTTTGCACCAAGCGAATGGCATTCCAAGACCTGTCCGCGAAGACAAACGCTGTGAACGCCTGCCCACGCTCGGCCAGCCCTGCAAGCTCACGGTCGCAGTAAAAGAAAGCTCCGTCCCCAACGATGGCCCAAACCGGGCGGTCAGGAGCCGCTTCGCGGATCCCAACCGACATGGCTATCGAAGCCCCAATCGATGCGTGCTGGGCAGGGATCACAACCGGGCGTCTCCAGCCATAAGAGGCCAGCCACATACCCGAGGCTCCCCCTTCACCCACAAACACCGTGTTGGCTGTTGCAGCGGAAACGATTTCCCGCATGGCCAACGGTGCCGTGAGGCGATCTCTCTGAGCATCCTTCTCGGCTTCTGAGTCCACAAGCTCGGTCCATCTCGCCCGAGCCTCTGTGAACTTGTCATGCCAACCGCTCACGGTCATGACACCGCCGCGCTCCAACTCCTTGCGAAGTGCCTCGGCAAACTCGCCTGCTTCAGCAATCACCGTGCGGTCAGCAACGCCTTCAGGCTCGGGGCTCAGGGCCACGCGAACAACAGGGGTCCGCACGACTCGCGCGTCAGTCAGGCCAAACCAGTCGGCCTCCGACAGTCCACTGCCAAGCGCGAGAATCACATCTGCTCTTGCAAGCGCTTCGGTCCACGGGACCGTTCCCGCAGCAAGGACAGGAACATCTTCAGCGCAGGCCGCAACGAAAGCTTCCAGGCGGTCAGGCGCCATGCCGCTGGCACCGAAAGTGACGCAGATTGGAGCTTCCCAAAGGCGCGCGAGCGAGGCGATCGCCTCAAGATCCGAGCTGGATGCAGCCCCGTGCCCGACCAGGATAAGTGGCTTGCGTGCCTCGCGAAGCTCTCCGAGAACCTCGGGAAGGTCCTCAACAGCCTCAAGGTTGGGCGACTCAAATGTCGGCCTTCCAGCAGCGAGCCGTTCCGATAGCGCACTCAGTCCTACCTTCAGTGATTCGACATCTGGCAAGAGCACAGCGACCGGAGCCCTCAAAGCGAGAGCCTCAATGCACTCATCTGCAACATCAGCGAGCCCGTTGTTCCCGGCATCCAAGAATGTTCGGCTGGATGTTTTCAGTGCTCCAACAACATGGGCCCGGTCAGCGGGCTCGACTGCGACAAGTGCCACCACGGGCTGCCTGTCTCCACTCGCGGTGACAAGTCCACTGGCGGTGCGGAGCGCATCCGCGAGACCCCAAGAGACGACAATCGAGGGGTTGCCAGTCACCCTTGCTGCGCCGTCGGCAGCGTGAGCAGCTGCCTGCGCATCCCTCAGGTTCACGAGCCCCGCCACCCCAGCGAGCGACTTGCTGGCGGTGAATGCCGGAACGGCAATGCGGTCTTGGGTGTCTGCAAAGGGGGGCATTCAGGAGCGAGCCTACCGCTCCCGTTGCACAGCACTCCCCTTGAAGCCTCTGATCCGAAGCGCATTGCCGATTACGAACACGCTCGAGAACGCCATTGCCGCTGACGCGATCATTGGTTGGAGCAGCCCTGAGATGGCCAACGGCAAGGCCAGAACGTTGTAACCAAAAGCCCAAACCAGATTCCAGCGGATGGTGGACAAAGTCTTTCTAGCAAGCGCAAGGGAATCACCAATCAGCCTCGGGTCGGCCCGCAACAGAGCAATATCGGCTGCCTCCACGGCAGCATCTGCGCCACCTCCAATGGCGATTCCAAGGTCGGCGGCCGTGAGGGCCGGAGAGTCGTTAACCCCGTCGCCAACCATCGCGACCCGCTTACCGTCTCTCGAGAACTCTGAGACAAGGTCAGCCTTGCCGGAGGGAAGCACTCCAAAGCGCACCTCGTCAATCCCAACATCAGCTGCCACAGCACGCGCCGCGGCCTCGCCATCTCCCGTTACGAGGACAACCTCTGCTCCAAGGGCCCGGATGGCTTGAACTGCCTCCGCGGCTCCCTCTCGAAGAGTGTCTTCAAGCCCAGCGACGAGCTGCACCTCACCATCCCAGCCTGCTGTGACCACTGCCCGCCCCAGCTCACGCAGGCGGATGACCGCATCCGAAAGATCCGCGGAGAGCAGGAGCCCTTCCCCGGTCAGGTACTCGGGCCTGCCAACCAGCACCTCGACTCCGGCCACGGTTGCCCGGACGCCAAGTCCGCCTTCCTCGTTCACATCGCTTGCCGCGGGGATCTCGTCCATCTCCTCAAGCGCTGCAATTGCCAAGGCCTTTGAAGCTGGATGGTTGGACGCTCCAGCCCCACCGCCGGCCAGGCGCAACGCCCCATTACGCCCGATCCCTGAAAGCAGCACCAGATCCTCAAGGTGGAGTTCGCCTGTGGTGAGCGTTCCCGTCTTGTCCAGCAGCACGGTGTCAAGTCCCCGGCTCGCCTCAAGGCTCTCAGGTCCCCGAATCAGAATCCCAAGCTGCGCACCCCGCCCGGAGGCAACAAGCAGTGCGGCCGGAGTCGCGAGGCCCAGTGCACAGGGACACGCGACTACAAGAACGGCCACCGCTGCCGTCAAGGCAGCAGCCGCTGTGGCTCCGCCAAGCAGCCAGCCAATGAAGGTGAGAATGGCGATCACGATGACCGTGGGGACAAAGATGGAGCTGACCTTGTCGACGAGCTTCTGGACCGGTGCCTTCCGAGCCTGCGCCTCTCGCACAACCTCTGCAATCCGGCTGAGCTCCGTTTCAGAGCCAACCCGAGTTGCCTCCACGACAAGGAGCCCGCCGATGTTCACTGTTGATCCAGTCACATTCGACCCAGGCTCAACATCCACTGGCAGGCTTTCCCCAGTGATGATTGAGCGGTCAACAGCGCTTCGCCCTTCAAGCACCTGACCATCCGTGGGAATGCGCTCGCCTGGCCGGACAATCAGCCTGTCACCAACGCTTAGCTGAGCCGCAGATATCTCTCGCTCGGTTCCATCAGCATCCACAACCCTGGCTGTTGGGGGAACCATGTCCAGCAGGGCTCGGACTGCCTGTCCTGCCTGAGACTTGGCACGGGCCTCGAGCACGCGGCCGAGGAGGATCAGCGTGGTCACGGCCGCCGCAACCTCAAAGTACACGGCGCTCGTCCCAGCGGAACGGTTGAGGGTCAGGTCAAAACCCATCTCCATTCCCGCCTCACCTGCCCCACCGAAGATCAGTGCTCCCACCGACCACGTCCATGCCGCCAATACGCCGAGCGAGACGAGGGCATCCATCCCAACCACCTTGTGGCGAGCGGCCAACCACGCCGCCCTGTGGAAAGGCCAGGCACCCCAGAGCGCTACAGGCGTAGCGAGCACAAACGCGACCCAAGCCCAATGGCTGAACTGCAGCGCCGGAACCATTGAGATCAGGAGTGTCGGGACAGTAAGGACAGCACTGACCACAAGTCGCGGTCCAAGTCCATCTCCCGACGCCATCCCATGGGCAGAGTGATCGTGGTCCATATCGGAGTGGTCGTGGCTTGCCGGGTTGGCAGCATGTGAACCAGGGCCTGGTCGGGCAGCCGCTGAGTAGCCGACTCCTTCAACAGCCCCAATAATTTCCTCAAGCCCTACCTCGTCAGGGTCAAAGCTGACCCGAGCTGAGTCGGTCATCGCATTCACCGTCGCTCTGACGCCTTCGATCGCTAAGAGGGCCTTCTCAACTTTGGTGGCGCAACCAGCGCATGTCATTCCCGTGACATCAAGGTCAACGGTGGCCGAATTGGCCGGGGAACCTGCGTGCTGCGTCTGTCCCATGAAAGACAGCCTAGTAACGAACTCGGCATTGCTCGGCAAAGCAGGCAGAATTGGAAAAATGGCAAGGCGCTCAAGAGAGGCAGTTCGAAAGCAGGCAGAGCTGGTGCGCTCGCTCAAGCGAGACCCGGGCCACATGCCAGAGCTTGTCATTCTTCACGCGCAGCGCAGTCTCGCATCGGGGGCTCAAGACTGGGGCAGGACAGCATCCGCAACTCCCTCGGCTTCTGCCCGCAGGGCTGGTCGCGCTGCCGGAACAGCGAGCAGGCTTGATGGCTTGGCCGCGGGTACCCCTTTCCTTATTGCGCTCGTCCCCGGCTATGTCGCGTCTCTCTGGGAGCAAGCCAGGTTGGCCCTGCGGTTCGCCGCCATGTCTGGCCGGGACCCATCTGCGATGGAGACAGCCGCTGAGATTCTCGTCCTGCGAGGCGTACACCCAGACTCCGCTACTGCAACCAAGGCAATAGAGGAAGCCGCAGCAGGCGAGCGTGAGGATCTGGGCAGTGGAGTGCGTGGCCACATCGCAACCCTCTGGGACCTTGGCAGGCGAATCCTGCTCTTTGCCGCGTTCATTGAGAGTTCGGAGATTGA
>JBAXHG010000016.1:0-18062 GCA_037139015.1 Actinomycetes bacterium
GCTTCTCCCCGTGGAAGGAAGGAAGGAGCATTCTGCGTTGGCGCATATGCTCATCCCCGTCAAGCAGGAGCAGCGAGTGCTTGCCGAGAGGAGGGCCGAGAATTTCGTTTCCTTCACCTGCGCGCAAGGCGCTGGCAGGGGCAGTGAAGATCTCCTTAATCGCATCCGGGTGGGCGAAGACCGTCCACGGGTGCTTCTGGAAGTGAAGGCCGAAAACATCACCCTGCTCACGGTGCAGGTCAAGCAGGAAATTTGGGGTCCGACGCGCAAAGTGCCAAGTCTGGAGTGGCCTGGACTGCTTGGGCTGGGGCGGGCGAGGAGTGGGCATGAGGAAAGGATGACAGCGGACGCGCATCCACGGGGTTCAGATCACCCCGCAGGGCGCGCCCTGGCAATTTCCTGCCTGGAGCGAGTGGTTCAGCTGAGCTCAGCCAGAGCCGCCAGAACCTCGTCGTCATGAGTCTTGGGTGACACCTTGGGGATCACATGGGCGATCTTCCCCTTGGCGTCAATGATGAAGGTTGCGCGTTGAACACCCATGTACTGCTTGCCGTACATGGACTTCTCTACCCAGACCCCGTACTGCTCACAAACGGAGTGGTCCTCATCGCCGAGGAGCGTAAAGCCCAGGCTGTGCTTCTCATCGAACTTTGCGATCTTGCCCGGCTTGTCCGGCGATACCCCAAGGACAGTGGCGCCAGCCTTCGCGTACTCGGCCTTGTGGTCACGGATTCCACAGGCCTGAGTGGTGCAGCCCGGCGTGTCCGCTTTTGGGTAGAAGTAAAGGACGACTGGAGCGCCCTTCAGGGATGAGAGTTTCAGCTTCTCGTCGTTCTGATCTGGGAGGTTGAAATCCGGGGCCTTCGTTCCTGCTTCAAGCATTTGTTGCTCCTCTGGGTATGTGGTCTGAATGTGGGCGCAAACCTGTGTTTGCTGGTCCTGCCCCTGAATTGTTACCTAAAGCTTTCCTCAAAAAGACCCTGACTAAGTGAATAAACCGAAACTTTTTCGCTGCGGTTGTGTGTCTGTTGATCAGAGATTGAGAAACAACAGGGAAGGTACAACCATGACAAATATTCTCCTCATCGCAGACGAAACAGCCGGGATCCGTGACCACTCCCTCATTGAGGAAGCGGCGTCTCTCCACCCTGACCAGGTGACAGTTGTGATCCCTGGAGTCAACGAGGGTTGGGAGTCCGACTCAAGCGCCGAGGGAACTCGACGCAGGGACCGACTCGCCTATCTCCTCGCAAAGATTGCCGACAGGACTGGGGCTGCAGTAATGGGAACAGTGGCCTCCCCCCTCAAGGCAGACACGGGCACATACTCAGCCGTGATCTCACAGCCAGTCGCTGCCGTCGCATAAACAAGCTTCTCCATTGCAAACCACAACCCTTGAGTGCCACGCCAACCGTGGCACTCAAGTTGTTTGCGAGGCGTCTTCTCCACTGATCGCGCGGGACTCACGTGGACGCAGGAGCACAGCAAGCTCAAACGCAGCACCGGAGCCGCGGAGCAATGCCAACCCGCCAGTGCGCAAGGCCACGTTCGCCCCGGAAAGGTCGCGGACCACAATTGCGAGATCCGGCATGTGGCCGACCAGCACCACTGTCTGACCAGCCCTGCCAGCAAGCACGGAGAGCGCATCTTGCGCCCCGAATCCACCTGACAGCGGAAGGTGTGTTTCAAACCCTGTGTCCAGCTCTGCAGTTGCGAGCATTGCCGTCTGCTGTGCCCGCACCCGGGGGCTTGCGAGCACGATGTCCGGCTTGACGCTAAGGGCAGCCAAGGCAGCACCAGCTGCGCGCGCCTCATCGCGTCCAAGCTCTGTCAATTCACGTTCGGCATCCGGACCCAGCCCAGGCTCCTCCGCGTCCCCATGTCGCAATACCCAAAGCTTCGTGACGCTCATCCTTCCTCCCCGCTGAGGGTCAGGCTCAAGCGCCGCGACCCACCGTTGTTGCGCAGCTCGCAAAGGTGAATTCCCTGCCATGTGCCAAGGACCGCCCTGCCCTCCGCGATCGGCACCGTGACCGATGCCCCAAGGAGTGCGGCCTTGGCATGGGCTGGCATGTCATCCGATCCTTCAAGCGTATGTGTCCAATAGTCCGCATCCTCTGGCGCTATCCGGTTGAGCCATGCCTCAAGGTCATCCCCTACATCTCTGCTGGCATTCTCATTCAGAGTCAACCCCGCACTTGTGTGAAGGATCTGGATGTGGAGAAGACCGACCGCCAGTGACTCGGCCTCTGGAACAGCCCCGAGGACCTCACGGGTAATCAGGTGCACACCGCGCGGAAGCGGTGGCAGCTCAACCGTTCTGGCCAGCCAGGTCAGCGTTCGCCCGGCAGCTTGGCCGGGTACATCGTGACCGGAACTGACTGGTCAAGCGCCGTGCGGATGATGCGATTCTGCTCCTCAGCGTGAGCAACCGGGTAGCCCTCACCGGAGCTGGCGCGCTCAGGCCGGCCGATGTAACCAAAGGCAATTTCGTCCGGAAGAATGTGAAGCAGGCGTGGTGACATGTGAGCGCGTGCGCCCATGTTGCGCGGCTCCTCCTGAACCCAGACGACTTCCCGAAGGTTCGGGTAGCGGGCTACAAGGCCGAGGATCGATTGCTGAGGGAATGGGTAGAGCAGCTCAACACGACCGATTGCCGTCTCAGTAGCTGATTCACGAAGCGATGAAGCGGCCATGTCGTAGTAGACCTTGCCGGAGCAGAGGATCAACCGTGTGACAGCAGCCTCGTCCTTGATGAACGGATCTGCCAACACAGGCTGGAATGAGCCCTCAGAGAGCTCTGAAGGGTCGCTGACGGCCTGTGGGAGCCTGAGGAGACTCTTAGGTGTCATCACGATCAATGGGCGCAGCTTGGCGATCTTGGCCTGACGGCGAAGCAGGTGGAACCACTGTGCAGGAGTGGTCGGGTTCGTGATCCGCATGTTGCCCTCGGCTGCAAGCTGAAGGAACCGTTCAAGCCTTGCGGATGAGTGTTCCGGACCTGAGCCCTCATAGCCATGGGGGAGCATGAGCGTAAGGCGCGTGGTCTGCCCCCACTTGGTCATGCCACTGGCAATGAACTGGTCAATGATCACTTGGGCGCCGTTGGCGAAGTCGCCGAACTGGGCCTCCCAAAGGACGAGTGCCTGCGGGGCCTCTTGCGAGTAGCCGTATTCAAACCCAAGGGCCGCAGTCTCAGACAAGGGTGAGTTGTGCACTTCAATTGGAGCCTGAGCTCCGGGAAGGTGCGCGATCGGCGTGTACTTCCTGCCGTCTTCAGCGTCGTGAAGGACCATGTGGCGATGGCTGAACGTCCCTCGCTCTGCATCCTGTCCGGTGAGGCGAATCGGAGTTCCTTCAGTCAGCAGCGTGGCGAACGCAAGGGCCTCTCCGGTCGCCCAGGAGATTGCCCCACCAGGCTGGATTTCCGCAGCACGCTTTTCAAGCTGCTTGGCAAGCTTCTTGTTCACGGTGAAGCCATCCGGAACCGTGTTGAGCTGGGCTGCCAGCTTCTGCAAAGTCTTGGCTGGGACTGCCGTCTCGATCTCCGGGCTCTGTGTTCTGTCGAGCTGGTACTCGCCTGTCTGCTGCTCTTGGGTGGTGTGGTTCTCCAGCGCAGTTTTGAGTTCCTGATGTTCAGTGCTGAGCTTCTGCCAGATCGCTTCCTTCTGCGCGTCAGCGTCAGCCTGTGAGATGACAGCCCGCTCAACCAGCTCGACCGCGTAGATCTCCCGAACTGGCTTGTGATCCTTGATTCGCGCGTACAGCTCTGGCTGCGTGTAAAGAGGTTCGTCGGCCTCGTTGTGACCGAATCGGCGGTAGCCGATCAGGTCAATCACGACGTCGTGACGGAACTTCTGGCGGAAGGCAAATGCAAGCCGGACCGCATGGATGCAGGCTTCAACATCATCAGCGTTCACATGGATGACGGGAACATCAAAGCCCTTGGCAATGTCAGAGGCCCAGCGCGTTGAACGGGAATCAACCGGATCCGTGGTGAAGCCAATCTGGTTGTTCTGGATCAGGTGTACGGTGCCGCCGACCGTGTAGCCCTCAAGCAGCTGGAGGTTGAGAGTCTCAGCGACCACTCCCTGTCCGGGGAGTGCTGCGTCGCCGTGAATCGCCACTGGCATTGCACGGTTCAGATCTCTGTCGGGCAGTGGTCCATCGTGATGTGTCTGGGCTGCACGGGCAGCACCTTCAACAACCGGAGTCACAAACTCAAGGTGGCTTGGGTTCGACTCCAGACGGACGATCACTGAACGGCCGTCCGGAAGTGGGCGACGGCCACGTGAACCATGGTGGTACTTCACATCACCAGTTCCGCCCTGCGGAATCGTGGTGATCGCTTCAAGCGTTGAAACACCCTCAAACTCGGCAAAAATCGACTCGTACGAACGGCCAAGGTTGTGCGCGAGGACGTTCAGGCGGCCACGGTGAGCCATCCCGATAACAACCTCGTGTGCGCCTTCGCCGGCTCCAAGCAGCACCAGCTCGTCAAGCATCGGCACGGTCATGTCAAGACCCTCGATTGAGAACTGCTTCTGCCCGAGGTAAGCCTTGTGCATGAAGCGCTCAAGCGCGTCAACCTCGGTCAGGCGCTTGAGAAGCGCGACGGATTCCTCATTGGTCAGCGGCTCGCGGAACGTGCCGGACTCAACCTGTTCACGCCACCACATCCGTTGTTCGTGGCTTGCGAGGTGTTCACTCTCGTAACCGGTCGTTCCGCAGTAGACGGCGCGGAGGTGCGGCAATGCCTCGGCGAGCGTCTTACCTGGAACTGACATGCGGAGAATCTTCGCGGGGATCTGACCCATCAGATCATCGGTCAAGGAAAGTGGTCCTGGGTCAAGCGCAGGATCGCCCGGTGCGGCGGTTCCCAGCGGATCAAGATGGGCTGCCAAGTGGCCGTGGGTCCTGTGGGCCTTGACGAGTGAAGTGGCTGCCTGAACTGCCTGAAGTATTTCCTCGCTTGGCATTGTGCCAGCAGCGGCTGGCGCGGCTGCAGCTGATGGAAGTGATGGTGACTGCTTGGGCGGAAGTGCTGGCAGCGCTACGCCAAGGTCGCCGAAGAGGCGCTCGTAGAAGCTGTCCTCGCCTTGAAGCATTGCGTCAACCCGACCTAGGAATCGGCCTGATTCAGCACCTTGAATGATCCGGTGGTCGTAGGTGGAAGTGAGTGTCATTGACTTCTCAGCACCAAGTGCAGCTGCAGCCTCTGCCATGCCCGCCGGGTAGCCAATTCCGCCCGCGGCGATGATCGTTCCCTGGCCTTCCATCAATCGTGGAACAGAAGCGCTTGTTCCCAGTCCACCTGGGTTGGTGAGGCTCACGTTGCCGCCGGTCAAGTCGTCGGCGGTCAGCTTGTTCTCACGTGCCTTGTCAACGAGCGCGTCGTAGGCGGCAAGGAATCCGGCGAAGTCAAGTCGGCCAGCGTTCTTGATGACGGGAACCATGAGCGTCCGTGAGCCGTCCTTCTTCTGAACGTCAACCGCGAGACCCAGGTTGCAGGCTCCATCGTCAATCCGCGTCGGCTTGCCGTCGCGTTCCTCAAAGTGGTTGGCCATGACCGGCATGTCCTCAGTTGAGGCGATCGCGATTGCCCAAGCGATGATGTGGGTGAAGGAAACGCGCTGACCGGCTTCTTTGAGTTGCTTGCGACGGGCTTCGAGTGTTCCAACGGCAAGGTGTCGGAATGAGGTCGCAGTGGGGACCGAGCGGCTGTCGTCCATGTACTTGGCGAGCATTGCTGCACCGCCCTTGAGGACTGTGGCTGAACCTGCGCCTGCAGAGGGAGCAGGTGCGCCGCTTCCGTCTGCTGCGGCGAGAACGTCGTCCTTGACGATCCGTCCCTCGCGCCCACTGCCTGCGACTGAACCAACGTCAACTCCAAGGTGTGCGGCTGCGCGTGCGGCAACTGGGGAGATGATCGTTCCTTCGGGAACACCAGCACCGTTGCCGTTTGTTGCTGGGGCAGCTGCAGCGGAGCCATTTGTGTCGGCAGCCGGGGCTTCGGGCGCTGCTGGTGGAGCACCACCTTCGCCAAGCGTTATCTGTGCAATGACCTGGCCTACCTTGACCGTTTCGCCTTCCTCGGCGAGGATCTTGGTTACGACTCCAGAGGCGGGTGAAGGTACTTCAGCGTCCACCTTGTCGGTGGAGATTTCGACGATTGTGTCGTCGGCGTTGATGGCGTCTCCCTCGGAGCGGTGCCACTCGAGGATCGTTCCCTCGGTCACCGACTCACCCATCTCGGGCATGACGACCTCGATTATCGTCTCAACAGACATCGAAGCTGAACACTAGCGCTCCATCGGACGCTGGTTGTGAACGGAATAAGACTCGGCTTTTTCGCGCTTGCGGGAACGCCCTTCCAGGACGAATCCAATGGTGCCTGCAAATGGCCCAAGGCCCCCAATTACAGCGACGAGAACAGCCAGACGGAAAGAGACGATTGCCTTGCGCGCTGCGAGGATGACGAGCAGGGTCATGCCAATCCAGATCAGCCCGTGGGCCCAGCCAAGTCCGGCTCGCAGCTTCGGCGGTCCGTCAATCAGCCAGATGGTCAGCAGGCCCAGGTACACCGCGGAGTGAACGAAGGAGAGTCCTTTGAGACCGTTGAATGCTCGGTCGCTGGTCTCTTCAGTCATTGCGAGAGGAGCATTGCGGCCATGCCGCGAAGTGGTGCGTCTGCCTCTACAGGCCAGTCAGCCGGATCGGCTGGCCACCATGCGAATTCGTCGTGCTCGTCATCTGACTGAACTTCTGCGCCTTCGGGAAGCGTTGCAAGGCCGACAAGCAGAGCCATTCCAGATGGGACGCGGACAAGTGCGTTGATGGTCAGGTGCTCTGGAGCGGTTGACCATTCCTCCTCAAGTTCACGCGTCATTGCCTCTACTGGGTTCTCATCAACCTCAACCGCGCCGCCTGCACCGAGTGCCCAGCGCCCTGGCCAGCTTGCAAGCCACTGTGCTCTGCGTCCGGCAAGCCATTGTCCATCTGCTGCTCGGACAACGCAGAGGATGCTCAGAGAGGAGTGCTCCGGGCCGTCAAGGAGGCGTAGTGCCCAGCGTGCCGGCTGAAGGCTCATGGAGAGGCCGTCGGCGTCATGTGACCAGTCGACAAGCCGTGCGGCAAGTCCGTCATGGCTTGGCGAGCTGCGGTCCTTGAGGGCCTGCAGTTCCACATCGGCTGCAGCTGTCAGTTCAGCTGTGGGTTCGAAGTGAGCATCCGTCCAGCTGGCCGTTACGGCCTCTGGCCGCCATGGTCCAATCGCAAGTAGTTCAGGTCCGGGAGAGTGCATTCCACCATTGAGATTACGCACCCTTATGCTCAAGCGCAGATGACGGCGCCGAGAGTCCGAAAGCATTGGGGTTGGGGGTTCGAAGATGAGGACCTTCCGCGGGCGGAGATTGAACAGGCGGCAGCTGGTTTCTCCGCTCACATCGGCTTTGGCACGACTGACATTGAGGACCCAATGCCGCTTGCTGACATTGATCTGCGCGAGCCGCGCGTCAAGGCTCCCGAGCACATCGCCCACCTTGCTGATGTGTCACCCCATGCCCGCGTGTTCCATTCGCATGGGGCTGCCTACAGGGATGTGGTTCGCGCCTTCCGCGGGGAGATCACAAACCCGACTGATGTCGTCCTGCGGCCGCAATCCGAGGCTGACATTGCCTCGATTTTTGAATGGTGTGCAGCAGAGGGAGTCGCAGCGATTCCCTTCGGCGGTGGCACGAGCGTTGTTGGTGGAGTGGAGCCGAATGTGGGAACTCGCTTTGCCGGCGTTGCCACGCTTGACCTGAGCGCGTTTGATCAGCTTGAGGAAGTGGACCCGATCTCCGGAGCTGCACGAATTGGCGGCGGTGCGACTGGACCACAGCTTGAAAAGGCATTAGGCGCCCGCGGGCTGACCCTGCGTTGCTACCCGCAGTCCTTCCAGTTTTCAACGCTTGGCGGTTGGGTCGTTACTCGCGCTGGCGGCCACTTTGCGACAGCGGAAACTCACATTGATGACCTCTTGGAATCCGCCCGGGCTGTCACGCCTGTCGGCGTGTGGGATTCCCGCCGTCTGCCTGGCAGTGGCGCAGGTCCAAGTCCAGACCGAATGTTGCTCGGAAGCGAGGGCACGCTTGGCGTGGTCACTTCTGCGTGGGTTCGGGTCCGACCAAAGCCAGGCTCGCGGGCACAGACGAGTGTTCTGTTTCCGTCCTTCCGGATTGCCGCAGAGGCCGTGCGTGAGATTGTCCAAGCGCGGCTGCGCCCAGCCAACCTTCGGCTGCTTGACCCGTCCGAGGCAGCGTTGACCGGAGCGGGTGATGGCGAGTCGGCCATCCTCGTTATCGGCTTTGAGGCCGAGTCTCGTGATGTCAGTGGCGAGCTTGACCAGGCACTTGCCATCTGCGCTGCTCACGGCGGCAAGTGGGAGAAGGTCAGCTCCGGCGGGCGCGAAGGAGCGTCGGGCGTTTGGCGTGATGCGTTCCTCCGCGCCCCGTATCTGCGCGACACGTTCGTCCGCATGGGCGTCCTCTCAGAAACATTTGAGACTGCGGTCACTTGGGACAAGTTCCCTGACCTGCTGGATTCGGTCACTCACGCTGTTGAGACCGCCTTGAAGGATGTCTGTGGTGGCGGGCGCGTGAGCTGTCGCTTCACGCATGTTTATCCGGACGGTCCAGCCCCTTACTTCACAGTCCTTGCCCCAGCTGAGCGCGGCTCCGAGGTCGCGCAATGGGATGCGGTCAAGAAGGCTGCGGGCGACGCGTTGATTGCTGCAGGCGGAACAATCACCCACCATCACGCAGTCGGCCGCGACCATCGCCCTTGGTACGACCAGCAGCGGCCCGATGTTTTCGCTTCGGCCTTCGCAGCTGCCAAGTCAGCCGTGGACCCAGCAGGGATTCTCAACCCGGGAGTGTTGCTCGGGCCTTAGTTAGCCCGACGCCAGAGACTTTGAGCTCAGGCGTTATGCAGCACGCGTCAAGGTCCTGACGCGCCGGATGATCTGAACAAGCTCGTTCCTTTCCAGTACTCCCCAGCGCTTCGCAAGGCGGTCTTGGCTGATTGCCCGCACCATCTCGGGTAGCGCATAGCTCGTATTGCGAAGTCCACCTACTCCCTCGCCCAACTCCACATGAATTGGGTTTGGGCGCCTAGTGCTTGTAACAGGGACCACGATGCTGATTCCCCCATGCCCGTGATTGAGCGCGTCAACTGAAATCACCACGACCGGCCTCCGTCCCGCTTGCTCCCGCCCACGCACGGGGTCGAGGTCGGCGAGCCACACATCACCTTGAGAGACATGGTTATCCGGGGAGGACCCTGCGGTGCTCACGAAAGTCCGTCGCCGACTGTCGAGTCCCAAATCCGTTGCTCGGCCCGGTATTCCTCCATCGCAGCAGGATCAGCTGCCAAGTCTGCAAAACCCTGATTCATCGCGGCCAAGAGAACTCTCTCCTGCTCAAGGGCCACAAGCTCTGCGACGAGGTCGGCGGTTGTCATCCCACGCTCGGCGCTCAATGCTGAAAGGGCTTCGCGGGTATCGGGGGTCACCCGGATTGTTGTGGTTGCAGCCAACACTTGCTCCTCACTCTACGGTTGCGTATGCGTAAGTGTATACGCTATCTGTGTCAATTGGGACGCAAAACTGCGACACTCGAACCATGGGACTTGAAGATGAAATGCGCGCGTTCGTGAAGGCCGGCCTGGCCCACCACGATTCGACGTGTCCAATGCCAGCCAAGGCAATCCTTCTGAACCCGGGCAACCTGGAACTGTTCGGTTGGACTGAGCTGTTCGGTGTTCCCGTTGAGGCCGACCCACGGGTTCAGCCGAAACGGTTCCGCATTCACTGCGACGGATCCGCCTTTGGCATTGAAGACGCGGTGGAAGCATTCGCTGAAGCCCCCGTCACTCCGCTCGAAGTTCCGGTTCCAGCCGGACCGGCCGAGCTGCCTGACGGTCCCTACTAGTCGGGACGCAACAAACCCGCGTGAGTTTGTTGCCACGCGTGACTGACTTGTTGGACCTCAGGGAATAGTTTCGCCGAGTGCGATTGGCCTATATCGACGAGTCATACAGACGTCACCATCAATACTGGCTTGCAGCCTGTGTCATCGACGAGTCAAAGGTCGTCGGACTTTGCCAAGCGCTTGAGGCAGCACTCAGCTCAATCCCGCCCGAGTTCGGCATCACGGCAGAAACCGAACTTCACGCACAACACCTATTCCACGGGAACCATGACTTCCGGTCTCTAAAGGACATGCTCAACCTTCGGGCTCAACTAATGCGGCGTGCGGCTGAAGCAGTCTCGGCGGCAGAGCCTCGCATCTTCCTGATCGGCGCAGAATGGAACGACAATCTCGCCCCGACAGAGCGCCTCGCCGCCCACAGGATGGCCGTCATGCGCCGCCTCTTCAGCTGTTTGGAAGACGATCTGATCGCCTGCGCGTCACGCTGCATCGTGATAGCCGACGAAGAAGAAACCAGTAACTCAGAGGTTGTGTCCATGCTTCGCAGGCACCAGAGCAGTTGTGAAGAGCGCGGTTCATCATCGAGGATCCTTGACGGCCCCCTTTTCACCCCAAGCCACCACAGCTACGGCGTCCAAGCATGCGACGTAGTTGCATTCATCAAATCCCGGCATGAATTCATGACTGCCAGACACGACCGCCGTTCAATCAGAGCCGGGTATGACTGGTGGAATCTCCTGCGGCCCCATGTGGTGAAAGAGACATGCGCACCTTCAAACTCAGTCGCGGCTCTTACCCCGGAACGCACTGAGGGCCGCGGCGGCGACCCTCAGTCTGGATAAGACGCGATTGGTTACGCGCTCTCAGCTCTTAAAAATATCAGAGCGAGAAGACTCAAACAAGAGGCTGCGGAAACGCTGCCGGACTATGAAATCCGATCCTTCGGAATCAGTCTTCTAACCGACGATCAACTTCCGGCCGAACGCATCGGCAAACAAGCTGCTCTGCTGCTGAGCGCCCCACTTGGCGAGCGTCGGGTCGCCGTCAACTTGAAGCTCGAGTCGCACAGAATCTCCATCCGGCTCCGACAGAAGAACCGCTGACTTGACAGCGCCGTTGCGACCGCGCTCCAAATACTCGGCCATCCGCAGCAGAGTCGCGCAGCGGCGCATGCGTTCGCGGTCCCCGTCGTTAAGCAACGATCCCAACCCGTTGGGCTCCGGGTTGCCCTTGCGGTGGAATCTGGCCATCAGGGCGATCAGCGCAAGCTCACGTGGCGAGTAACCAGGAAGGCCAGCGCCAAGGATGATGTAGCGGGAGTGCAGGTGGTGGTCGTCGTAGTCAATTGCCTTGCCGATGTCGTGGAGCATCGCCGCAGCCCAGAGGAGCTCACGCATCTCCCCCTTGACGGACTTGACGCCGGTCTCCACCAGCGAGTCGTACATGCCAAGCGCAAGGTCGGCAACCCGGTTGGCATGCACCACATCGGTGCGATGCTGAAGAACGAGGTTGCGCACACTCGCCCCGCGCACATCGGGAAACAAGGGCGGGTCAGCCGGTGCCAGGTAGCGCTCAAAGAACAGGCCTTCGCGCAAGCCTTCCTCCGTCACCTCAATTGATTTGACGCCCGTCACAGCCAGGGCCGCGCGAACAACCACAGCGGCGGCCAGAATAATTTCCCGCCTGCCCGACTTGATCCCCGGGATGATCCCTCGCTTGGACGGCGGAAGTTCAGCAATGCGGTCAATCAGAAGATCAAGGCGATCGCCGGTCAGCTCGTAACCCTGAACGCCCACACTTGACGGCATTCCATCTTCAATCCGCGCGGCAGCAGCAAGGTTTCGCACAGCACCACCAACGGTGATCATCCGACCGCCCTCGTCGCTGATTCCAGCGTCCTCAAGTGTCTTGATCGCATGCCGCCTAAGAGCCTTTATGTCCTCAGGCTTGGTTGGCTCGTCGCCACCTTCGGAGAAGAAGTGTTCGGTCATCCGGACCGCACCCAAGGGCCATGATCCAGCCCTGGCTGACCTCCGGCCCTCAACTCGGCAGAGCTGAACGCTGCCGCCGCCGATGTCCAGCGTCCAACCGTCCACAAGCGTTGTGGAGTTGACCGCGGCGATCATCCCGTAACGCGCCTCCTCAGCAGTTGAGAGCACGCGGATTGGGACTGAGCCAAGCGCCTCTGCCTTGGCGATGAAGTCCTGCCCGTTGCGGGCATCGCGGATTGCACTTGTGGCGACAGCAATCGTGTCGGCGCTGTCAATTCCAAAGGCTCGCCGAGCATGGTCAAAAAGTTCAACCGTCCTCAATCCGCGCTCAATTCCGTCCTCTCCAAGGCCGCCGGTTGCATCCAAGCCAGCCCCAATCCGAACCGTCTCGTGAAGCTCGTCCTGTCTGCGCCACCATTCGCCCGGCACCCATTCGTAGATGACCATCCGGAATGAGTTGGACCCAAGGTCCTGAACGATTGTCCGGCGGGGCTCCATCCTGAATCCTCAGGAACGGCCGAGAAGTTCGATCCGATAACCGTCCGGATCTCCTACGAAGCAAAGGCGCGTTCCGCCCTCGCGAATCGTGTAAGGCTCGCGCTCTGGCTCAATGCCAAGGCCTGAAAGGCGCTCGAGTGTCGCGTCGAGATCATCCACCGCAAGCGCAATGTGGCCGAAGCCGTCGCCAATGTCATAAGGCTCGGTGCGATCGTGGTTGAAGGTCAGTTCAAGCCGTGGCTCATCACCGTCTCCGGGAAGGTTCATGAAGAGGTTTGTGGCCTCTGTTCCGATCGGAATCCGGCCAATCTCCTCAAACCCGAGTGCCGCATAGAACGTCTGGGAACGCTCTAGGTCAAGCACGCGGTAACAGGTGTGGATGAGTCGCATGGGACCAGCCTACGGTCGCTCGTGGCGGAAGCCCGGAAACCTTCGGGGTACGCTTTCAAAATGATCATCGAACGCTCTGAACACTCTGACTGGTACTCCAACACTTGGCTTGTCGCCGACGAAGCAAAAGGCAACGCTGTTCTGATTGACGCAGGCGGACCAGTCCAGCCCCTGCTTGACCGGATTACAGAGTTGGGAGTCACGCTTGACGCAGTTCTGCTGACGCACCATCACTACGACCACATCGCAGAGTTGACAACCGTGCTTGAAGCCCACCCGGGAACCCCGGTTCTGGCCCATCCCATAGAGCGTGAAGTGACTGAACACACAACTGGTGACCTAATTCCCGGGGAGCGGCTGAAGTTCGGCAACCTTGAGTTCGACCTGCTGCTCACACCCGGCCACACTGCGGGGATGGTCGCCTTGGTCCTTGACGGTGAGACGAAGGAAGTGTTCACCGGCGACACGCTCTTCCTTGGCTCAGTCGGCGGCGTGCGCGCCCCAGGTCACACGACTTTCGAGGACTTGCGGGCATCGGTGATGGACACGCTCCTCACCCTTCCGCCCGAGACGATCATCCGACCGGGCCACAGTGAGTCGTCAACGGTTGCAGATGAGCGTGCGAACAACGCTTTTGTGCGGATCTGGCGCGGCCTTGACGCTGAAGGTTCAGGTGCGTGCAAGGTCAACGGAGAGGAAGCCGACCTGATTCTGCTTGGCCCCGATTACGACGGTGGGCACAAAGCTTGGGTCCGTTGGCCCGACGGCAGCGACGACCTTGTCCCAGGGTCAGTCGTCGAGCGGTAGTCCGGCTTGACCCGCAGGGCCGCAATTCTTCGATTGGCGGTTCTGGCGGCGCTGATGGGCGCGTTCGTTGCCTTTTTCCTGATTTCCGGCGTAACCGCCGGTGAGATCCGCGACCGCGTTGACGACGCAGGCCCCGCGGCGCCGTTCGTCTTCATCCTTGTCAGCGCCCTGCTGACTGTCCTGTTCGTTCCCGGTCCAATCCTCGCGGCATCCAGCGGCTTGCTGTTCGGCGTCGCGCTGGGCACACCGGTCGCGATCGTCTCCGCAACCCTTGGCGCCGTCCTTGCCTTCTCTATCTCCCGCTGGTGGGGCCACGATGCGGTTGAGCATTTGGCCGGGCCCCGACTCAAGGCCATCCGTGACTGGATTGGCGAACGTGGCTTCAGGAGTGTCTTCTACGCGCGACTTACACCGGGCGCCCCGTACAGCTTGGTCAATTACGCATCCGGCCTTGCCCCAGTTCGCCTTCGCGACTTTGCGCTTGCCACGGCGATCGGCTGCTCGCCGCGAGCATTTGCGTACACCGCGCTTGGCGGCTCACTTGACAATCTGGACAGTCCCGAGGCCATGGTCGCCCTCGGCGTCCTGGTCCTGATGGCACTCGTTGGGATTGTTCCCTTGGTTCAGGAGCGGCGCCGCAGGCTGCCGCGAACTAAACCGTCTGGACCTGGAACAGACTCGTAGTTCCGGGCTTTCCGCTTGGAAGTCCTGCGGTAATCCCAATCCTGTCGCCGGGTTTGACCCAGCCTTCCTCCAATGCGCGGCGCGCAGCGTCGGCGATCAGGTCCTCCGTTACCTCGAAGCGCTGCATCTCAGCTGCTGTAACTCCCCACATGATGTTGCAACGGCGAACCGTCTCCCGGCCTGGGGAGAGCGCATAGATTGGCACGCAGGGACGGTGTGCCGAGACGAGTCGAACTGACCTGCCAGAGAGGGTTGGAATGACGAGTGCGGCCAGATTCAGATCGCGGGCTGACTCCGCTGCTGTGTGCGCAATCGAATAGGCAGGGTCGCGTGCGTCACGCTCCACACGAAACTCGTTCCACTCTTGAAGTGGAAGTTCAGGCTCAGTGGCGCGGGCAATTGAGTCCATCATCTTGATGACCTCAACGGGGTGTGAGCCAATCGCCGTTTCCTGGGAGAGCATCACTGCGTCGGTTCCGTCAAGGATCGCGTTTGCGACATCGGTCACCTCGGCGCGGGTTGGCCTGGGTGAAGAGACCATCGAGTCGAGCATCTGAGTGGCAGTAATTACTGGGCGGGCGAAGCGGCCTGCCATTGCGATCATCTTCTTCTGGACGATTGGAACCTCGGGGAGCGGCATTTCAATCCCAAGGTCACCGCGCGCGACCATCACGCCGTCAGCAGCCTTGATGATCTCCTCGGCCCGCTCGACAGCCTGTGGCTTTTCGATCTTGGCGATGATCGGCAGGCGGCTGCGCTCACGAACCTTCGCGATGTCATCCGCAGAACGGACGAAGGACAATGCGACAAGGTCAACTCCCTCCTGCTCCCCGAACTTCAGAAGTTCAAGGTCTTCTGGCGATGCGGCTGGGAGTCCCGCAGCCTCACCGGGAACATTGAGCCCACCGCGCGCGCCGACTGGTCCGCCGGCCTCAACGCGCAGCATGATCGTGCCGTTGCCAGGCAGCGCTTCAACGCTCAGCCGCACAGATCCGTCTGCCAAGTAGACGGGCTCGCCGACATTCAGGGCCTCTGCCAGGCCAGGCCAACTGAGTGACATGCGCCGTGCGTTGCCTTCAAATTCCTCGCCGCAGACGATCTCCACAAGCTCACCAGTGCCAAGCTCGGCGACACCACCGGCAAGGGGGCCGATGCGCAGCTTAGGCCCGGGGAGGTCCTGGAGAACGGCGACCCAGCGGCCGACCTTCTTGGACGCGTCTCGGATGCGCTGGATGTTCTCCGAGTGCTCTTCAAGCGTTCCGTGGGAGAAGTTCAAGCGGGCAACGTCAAGTCCCGCTTCGATCATGCGAACCAGCACTTCAGGGTCACGGGAAGCGGGGCCAATTGTCGCGACTATCTTGGTTGCTCTCATCTGTGACTCCAACTTACCGCCGCAGGCAGTTGAACCTGTGAAGAGAAGGTCAACGCCCGATACGAATCAGCCGAGCGTCAGGGCGCTGTCATCTCCGGGAACCAGTCGGCAAGGTGGGCGCGCATTGCGTCGCGGACCTCGGCTCGCTCATCCTGACTTGCCACGCGGAAACGCATCAACAGTTCCTTCTGCTCCGAATAGTCAACCCCTGCGACCGTCCAGCCGTTCACCAGCCGTTCAAAGAGAAACTCGACTGCCCGCTGCCACGCATCCTCGCGTGATGCGCCGGGGCGGTCATCAAGCCCTGAGCGCACCGACTCATACTGTGCGCGCGTCTTGATGGACATGACGCACTTGAGGCGCAGGCTGCCCCCGGAGGGAAGCTCGTAATCAGCATCGGGAATTGACGGCAGCTCATTGCCGCCGTCCTTGCGCCGTGACCGCTTGCCCACTCTCAGGTTTCCCGGGCTGCTGTTTCCAGAATTGACTTGACGTCGCCGACAATTGGATCCGCGTGGCCAGCCCATGCTGCCGCAGGCTCCATAGCTGCGAGCTTAAGGATGCTCTGGCGGGCCATCTCAGTGTCCTGATTGAAAGCAGCATGGGGGACGCGTGCGTATCCCTTGCGGCCAGTCTGCGGGTCAAGCGTGTAGAAGCAGTCGCTAACCAACGCAAGGCGGTCCGACTCTCTGTAAAGCCCGATCAGCCCTGGCGCGTGACCTGGCAAGTGGACGACCTTGAATCCGGCGATGTCGTCACCTTCATCAACCGTTCCCGCGATGTCAACCGGGCCGCCATCCCAGTGGGTCAGCAGCTTGGGCATCAGCCACCGGGCGGGAAGGTCAAGTTTGTCGATCTGGAAGTAGTGCTCGCCGCCGTCTGCCTCCGCATCAGCCTTCTCCGCCGGATGGCAATAGACAGGCGCACCAAGAAATGGAGCAACGCCACGATGGTCTGCGTGGCCGTGACCAAGCACAACGCGGTTGACCCCGCCAAGGCGTGCGGCCGAGCCAGCAACAGCGTTGGTCATTGCCTTGATGCCACCGTCAAACACAGTTACACCATCACCGTCTTCGATCAGATAGACGTTCATGGTCTTTGACGGGAACCCGCCGCGGATGACCCAGACTCCGTCGGCAACGCGCTCAGCTTCATTGGCGCTCAGCTTCTTGCCAAGCGAAGTTCGGACATTCGCAAGTGAAGTAAGTCGCTCCTCGGCCTTTGACCCGGCCTCTGGAAGGGCGCCAATCTGGCGGGCGAACTCAGCTCCATCCGTATAAGCGGAATTGCCGATGATCTTGCCTCCCTGAATTTGAAGAACATCGCAACCCTCAAGCGAGACGCGGGCGCCGGTCGCAGTCATGCCCTGAAAGTCAGCTGGCCCGGCGAATGTGCCGGTCATCGCCCAACGGACCACGCAACGGTCGTCCTGAACCGTCGTTGACAAGACCTTGGTTTCAATATCCGGGAACGCACCAAATAGGTCGGAGAAGTACTCCGTCACGGCTGCCGGCCCCTGAAGGTCAGCGAAGCCGAAAATGTGATCAACGCCGTCGGGCGACCAATGTGACCCCATCGCCTGAGGGTCACGGTTTGCAGCCGCCTCGAAATAACTGCGGGCTACCTGCTCTGCTTCGGACCCACCTGATGCCATGTTGGTCATGCCTCTTCCTCCCCAGAAATTAGTTAGTGAAAGTGTAGGTAGTTGCAGGCTGTCGCGCAGACCAATGGGCGGTCGGGGGCGTGGCCTTCTATCTTGGGTACCAATGTCGATCACGCCCCGTAAACCGGAGCCTGGCCGCGGAGAGAAGGTAATCCCCGGCCTCTGGCGCCTGAAGCTCCCGCTGCCTTGGCCTTTGGTTCCACACGGAAATGCTTTCGTGGTGGCCGATGGTGACGGCCTGCTCCTTGTTGACACGGGCATTCACAGCGAAACATCAATGGGCGAGCTTGAGCGTGCACTTGACCAATGCGGCCTGTCAGTGGGCATGATTCACAGAATCGTCTGCACTCACGCGCATGCTGACCATGCCGGCCAGGCAATGTCCATCAAGGACCGCACGGGCGCGGAGATCCTGATCAACCCCGCGCTTGACCACATGCGCGGCTATGTGGAAGACCCAGTGGGAACGCTGAACTCCCGCCTTGACCGCGCGCTTCTCTGTGGCGTCCCAGTGGAATCAGTTGACCGTCAGAGGGAAGTCCGCAAGGGCATGTCAACAGGCTTTGACCGCGTCGTTGTGGCCGACCGCGACCTGGTTGAAGGCGTTGTCATTCCAACCGACCTTGGTGACCTGAAGGTCATTGAAACACCAGGGCATGCGCCGTCCCATGTTGTCCTGCACCAGC
>JBAXHG010000017.1:0-17906 GCA_037139015.1 Actinomycetes bacterium
TGGAGATGCCCGATTTCGATCCACAACGGAGGTCGGTAGAGGGTTGTCTAAGGTTCCATGGGATCACCGACTGATGGCCAACACGAAACGCAAACGCAAGACGAAGCACAGGGGCAATGCCGCAGGCATGGTTGAGTCGCGCGGTCGCACAGGCAGAAAGCCGAGTGCAGACGAAAAGTCGGGCGGCAAGAAGGCAGCTGGAGCCGGTAAATCCGGAGAGCGCCTCAACCGACTTGACCAGCCGCCAACCTGGCGTAGTGCCGGGGTGCGAGCCGTGCTGGCCTCCGGAGCATTCTTCGGTTTCCTCGTTCTGTTCTTCAAGCGGCCGCCGCAGTCTTCGGCGATTGTGGCCGTCTTAATGATTGGCCTCTACACGCCGCTTGGCTTCTATACGGACATGTGGATGCACCGTCGCCGGATGCGCAAGCAGCAGGAGGAGTCGAAGTGACGCGCGTCAGCTCTTTCACGGTTGGTCCGGTTGCCGAGAACTGCCACTTTCTTCAGGCTGAAGGCTCAACCGAATGCGTGGTTGTTGACCCGGGGGACGAATTCGAGACGCTCACTTCTGGCTTGAACGACCTCGGGCTGACCTGCACTGCAATTCTGCTGACGCACACTCACTTTGATCACACGGGCGCCGTGACGCCGCTCGCGAGGGATTCCGGAGCAGAGGTTTGGTGTCCGGAGATTGAACGCGAGGTTCTCGCAAACATCATGGATTTTGTTCCATGGCCAGGCTTTGGTCCGTTTGAAAGCTACGAGGCGGACCACCTTCTTTCGGGAGGGGAGACCCTTGAGCTTGCCGGGCTGAAGATTGATGTGGTTCACACGCCAGGCCACAGCCCCGGACATATGACTTTCGTCCTCGATGAGGGAGAGATTCTCATAGCCGGCGATGTTCTCTTCCAAGGTTCTGTCGGCAGGACAGATCTCCCCGGCGGGGATGGCCCAACCTTGATTCAGTCAATTGCTTCTCTCTTGAAGAGCTATCCGGATTCGGCGGTCGTCCACCCGGGGCATGGTCCTGCGACAACGCTTGGGGCTGAACGGGCGACAAACCCATTCCTCCAGAGCATCACGCAGTGAGCGAGCTTCGCGCCCCTAAGGGGACATTTGATGTGCTGCCCAGTTCCGCGCCGGGCTATGCAAGGGTCGAGGCAGAGGCCGCGAGGATCCTTGGCAGGGCGGGATACCAGCGGATTGAAACGCCGATTTTTGAATCGACCGAGTTGTTCTCGCGCGGCGTAGGTGAATCCACCGACATCGTCGCGAAGGAGATGTATTCGTTTGATGACGGCGGCGGTCGCTCCATGACCTTGAGGCCGGAAGGGACTGCGTCCGTCTCCAGGGCGTACATCGAGCATGGGATGCACAAACTTCAACAGCCTGTTCGGCTTTGGTACTCGGGTCCTTTCTTCCGGCATGAGGCACCGCAGGCAGGCAGGTATAGGCAGTTCCATCAGATTGGCGCAGAGGCGTTTGGTTCAGACAGACCGGAACTTGACGCAGAGATGGTCACTCTTCTGGCCGAGCTTCTGGAAGTGCTTGGAGTTCAGGGCCTGCAGCTCAATCTGGGAACACTCGGTTCGATTTCAGCCCGGACCTCTTATCGGGAGATATTGATTGCTCACCTGCGCGAGCGTGAGGGTGAACTCAGCGAGGAGGTTCGATCACGGATAGATGCAAATCCACTTAGGGCCTTCGATAGCTCGCACCCGGGAACCCAGCAGGTGATGACTGACGCTCCACTGCTGATCGATTCCCTCGAGGCCGAAGATCTGGACCACTTCGACACGGTGAAGGAGCTCCTTTCCGCTGCTGGTGTCGCGTTCACGATTGATCCAAAGCTTGTCCGTGGGCTGGATTACTACGGTCGGACGGTCTTTGAATTCAGTTCGGACAGTTTGGGCGCACAGAGTGGGGTTGGAGGAGGAGGGCGCTACGACGGCCTGATTGGACTTCTTGGCGGACCTGAAACTCCTGGGATTGGTTGGGCTGCTGGGGTTGAGCGCATCCTCCTGGCCCAGGGTGATGCAGCCCCTTCCAGTTCAGAGTGCGACCTGCTTGTCGTCTCGATTGATGGACAGCGTTTGGATCAGGCATTCGGGCTAGCCCATCATGCCCGCCAGGCTGGCCTTGAGGCCAGGCTTGAAGCATCCGGAAGGTCAGTCAAGGCATCGTTGAAGCATGCCGATCGGATTGGCGCCAAGGCGGTTGCGTTGATTGCCTCCGACAGCATTGACCTCAAGGACCTTCAGAGCGGCGAGCAGACAGCATTTGAGTCGACCGGCGCGCTTCTTGATTCGATTGCAGGGAAGATGCAGCCATGAGCTCAATCGAAGTCAACAGATATCGCACCAACTGGGCCGGTGACCTTCGGGCCGAAGATGCTGGCGGGACAGCCGATGTAACCGTTTCAGGCTGGGTTCACAGGCGTCGTGATCATGGTGGCCTTGTATTTATCGATCTTCGCGATCGGAGTGGATTGCTTCAGCTTGTCTTCCATCCGGAGGATGCTCCCGAGGCGCATTTGGTTGCTGGTGACCTTCGTTCGGAGGATGTAATCCAAGCCTCCGGCTCGCTTGTCCTTCGTGATGCCGCTCAGTTGAATGAGGATGTTCCCACCGGCGCAGTTGAGCTTTCCGTCAAGAGCGTTGAGCTTCTCGCGGCAGCGGAGACTCCGCCGTTTCCTGTCGACGAGGATGGGCCTGTTGATGAGCTGATCCGGCTGAAGAACCGTGCAATTGATCTTCGTAGGCCTGCGCTTACTCGTGCTCTCAGGATGCGGCACGAGGCAACAAAGGCAATTCGACGGGTTCTTGACGGTCGCGAATTCACTGAGGTTGAAACCCCGGTGCTCACCAAGTCCACGCCGGAAGGAGCACGCGACTTTCTTGTCCCGGCGCGCACCTCACCAGGAAATTTCTTCGCACTTCCTCAATCACCCCAGCTCTTCAAACAGCTTCTTATGGTCGGTGGCATTGAGCGCTACTACCAAATAGCCCGCTGCTTCCGGGATGAGGACCTCCGGGCTGACCGTCAACCGGAGTTCACGCAGCTCGACCTCGAGATGTCGTTTGTTGAGGAAGACGACGTGATTGAGGTTACGGAGACTGTTCTCACGGAAGTCTTTACTGCGACGGGCATGACTGTCAACCCGGCGCCATGGCCGAGAATGTCCCATGAGGAGTCCATTTCTCGCTTTGGAAACGATCGACCAGATACCCGCTTTGGACTTGAGCTCGCGGATGTCGGCGGTGCGCTCGCATCAACTGAGTTCAAGGTGTTTCGCGGCGCTCTGGACTCAGGCGGTGTCGTCTGGGGAATCAACGCTGGTGCAGTCGAGGTTCCGCGGTCTGAGCTTGACAAGCTGACGGACTTGGCCAAGCGGCATGGAGCTGGCGGGCTTGTCTGGGCCTTTGTTGAAGCCGATTCTGCTTGGCGATCCCCGGTAGGTAAATTCCTTTCTGACGTCGAGCGGCAGGGAGTGATCGACGCTCTTGGTGCAGCAGAGGGAGATCTGATGCTCCTGGTCGCTGATCGCAAGTCAACGGCAGCTGCCTCTCTGAGCGCGATACGCCTTGACTTGGCGGACCGTCGCGGTCTGGTCCCTGAGGGGCACCATGAGGCTCTTTGGATCACGGACTTCCCGATGTTCGAGAGGGACGCTGACGGAGAGCGCTGGACCGCGCTGCACCATCCCTTCACGGCCCCATCGGGTGACCTCTCTGACCCTGGGTCACTTAAGTCGCGTGCCTACGACATCGTTCTTGACGGCACTGAGATCGGTGGCGGGTCGATCCGAATCCATGACTCGAAGGTGCAGGCCGAGGTGCTGGAGATCATCGGCATGTCAGCTGATGAGGCGGAGGAGAGATTTGGATTTCTCCTGAGGGCACTTCGTCAAGGCGCGCCTCCCCACGGTGGCATCGCGCTCGGGTTGGACCGGCTTGTGGCCATCTGCGCAGGACACGATTCGATTCGTGATGTCATCGCATTCCCGAAGAGTGCTTCCTCACAGGATCCTCTGACGGGCGCTCCCGGCGAGGTTGACCTTTCCCAGCTGCGTGAGGTTGGACTGCAGAAGTTGCCTGTCGACGGGGTCAAGCGCAGCCCGGAGTCCTGAGCATGGACGTGCTCGCATTTGAGCACCACCTCACGAGCCCAGCTGGATCGGGGCTGCTGGATGACTCAGAGCACCGTGGGAGCGCGGGAGGAGCTGCTTGTGGAGATCTGATCGACTTTCGCGTTGAGCTCACTGGTTCCCGAGTCACGGCGGGATTTGCAGCGGATGGATGTGGGGCGCTGACCGCATCTGGGTCTGCGGTGGTTTCCCTTGTGGACGGCAAGGACCTGCTCGAGGCGGCTCTCGTCAGCACTGAGGATGTTTCCAGGGAACTTGGCGGCCTCTCAGCGGCAAAACTGCACGCGGCTGAACTCGCAACCGATGCTTTCCATCGCGCCTTGGGTTCCGCTGCGAGAGAGGTGAATCTCCCAGAGGTGAAGGGACGCCGTCTTGTCGCGATGAGCGGGGGCGTTGACAGTGCCGTAGCGGCTGTTTTGAATCAGGGAGCAGGCCCAGTAGTGGCTGACGCTCCATTGGTTTTGGGAGTTACCCTCGAGCTGTGGCGTGACACTCAGACCGATGCTGCCGCGTCCTGCTGCTCGCATGTCGCGGTCAGGCGGGCGCGAGAGATGGCTCATTCGAGGGGAATTCCGCACCTAACGCTAGATCTTCGGGAGGAGTTCAGGGAGGGCGTCGTAGATCCTTGGCTTGCCGGTTACAAGGAAGGTCGTACGCCGAACCCGTGCGTCCAGTGCAATGGGCGAGTGAGGATTGAGCCGATGGTTGACCTGGCAATGTCTCTCGGAGCCGAGAAGCTTGTGACTGGCCACTATGCGCGTCTTGTAATGGAGCCCGGACATGAGGGCAAACCGCTCCTGCGGGAGGGCTCAGACCCAAATAAGGAACAGGCGTACGCCTTGGCACGAGTTCCCGCCGCGGTTCTTTCACGCATGGAATTCCCGCTCGGTGAGATGACAAAGCCAGCCGTCCGCAAGCTTGCTGGAGACGCGGGGCTCCCAGTCGCCGATCAGCCAGACAGCCAAGACCTGTGCTTTCTGGCCGGGGTGGGACGGGAGGCCTTCCTGAAGCGGCACGGCGGGCTTGATGATGTTGAGGGTCCAATCTTGGACGAGGAGGGGCAGCGGGTTGGCACCCACCGGGGAATCCACCATCACACGGTTGGTCAGCGCCGAGGGCTTGGGATTGGCGGGGGACAGCCGCTCTACGTCCTGCGGACCGATCGGGAAACCAACACTGTGACGGTCGCCTCAAAGGACCGGATCGCTTCTGTGGAGGTACTGCTGGAGGACATTGACCTCCGCCGAGACAGTTCACGCGTGACTTCTGCCCGGCTCCGACATCACGCGACTGCTGTCCCCGCAAAGGTTGAACTTTCTGAGAATGGCTATGGAGTTCTGACCTTCACCAGTCCGGTGGAGACTGTTGCTCCAGGGCAGGTCGCCTGCCTTCTCGACGGTGATCTGATCATTGGCTGCGCCACGATCTCAAGTCATGCCGCCTAGACTGACTGACTCCACATGAAGTCATCCGACGAAATCCGCGCACTCTTTCTGGACCACTTCGAGTCAGAAGGGCATCACAGGTTGGCTTCGGCCCCGCTGGTGCCAGCCAACCATGACCCTTCGGTTCTTCTGACCACGGCGGGAATGCACCCACTCAAGCCCTATTTTCTCGGGCAGGAGACCCCGCCGAAATCAACCTTAACCTCATGTCAGAAGTGCTTTCGCACAACGGACATTGAGAATGTTGGCCTGACCGCAAGGCACCTCACCTTCTTCGAAATGCTGGGGAATTTCTCCATTGGTGCGTACTTCAAGGAAGGCGCGATCGAACACGCGTGGAGTCTTGTCACAGGCGCGTTCGGGTTTGATCCCGAGAAGGTATGGATAACTGTTTTTGCAGGAGATCCGGGCCTCGGGGTGGGAGCAGATCAGGAGGCGATCGACGCCTGGACGAACTTGGGCGTTCCAATGGACCGGATTGTCAAGCTTGGGCGCGAGGACAATTTCTGGCAGGCCGGGCCAACCGGTCCTTGTGGTCCCTGCTCGGAGCTGTATTTGGATCGCGGGCCAGACTTCGGTCCCGATGACGAAAAGCCTGGGGATGACGGTGAGCGCTATCTCGAATTCTGGAATCTCGTGTTCATGGAGTTTGAACAGACTGAACCGGGAGTCCTGACCCCACTGCCTTCGAAGAACATTGACACTGGCATGGGGCTCAATCGAATGGCTGCAATTCTCCAAGGGGTCGAGTCGGTGTTTGAGACCGACCAGTTTGTCCCACTGATGCAACTGGGCCGTGAGTTGGCGACCGCCCCCGTAGCGGAGCGTTCCCTTCGGATCCTCGCTGACCACTCGAGGGCGATGTGTTTCCTCATTGCAGACGGTGTGGTGCCCTCCAACGAGGACCGCGGTTACATCCTTCGTCGGCTCATGCGCAGAGCGATTCTGCACGGGAGGAAGCTTGGTATGGAGTCTGGCTTCCTCTCCCGTTACGCCGATGTTGTTGAAGATGTGATGGGTTCGAGCTACGCAGAGCTGACCGAGCAGCGTTCAGCTATCCGCACTTGGGTGAGCTCAGAGGAAGAGGGCTTCGGTCGGACACTTGAAGCTGGGTCGGAGCTTTTGGACGAGCTGATTGCTGGGGCGCTCGCAGAGGGAACTGCTGTGGTCTCAGCGGAGGACGCCTTTCAACTTCACGACACGCACGGCTTTCCAATTGATCTGACCCTTGAGCTCGTTGCCGAACACGCGCTGGGGGTTGACGAGGCCGGATTTGAAACGCTCATGGAGGGCCAGAGGCAGCGGGCCAAGGGCGGGGCTGGCGCTTCCGAGGGTGAGGATGCCGCTGCTGCGGTTCGACTCGCAGCCGCTCGGCTTGCTGGCACCGCCACGCCGACCGAATTTGTTGGCTATTCAGAGGAGACGGTTCCAGTAACTGTCACGGCAAGTGAACGCCTTTCGGACGGGACGGCAGTCGTCAAGCTCAACCGCTCCCCTTTCTACGCTGCCGGTGGTGGACAGGTCGCTGACTCTGGCGTGCTTCTTTCAGCAGATGGAACAGCGATGGCTGTCAAGTCAGTGATGAGGCTTGGTGATGATCAGGCAATCGTGGTTGATGCAGGCTCCGCTGTGCCAATCGCTGGAGACGAGATGACTGCTTCTGTAGACAGGTCAGCAAGGAATGCCACGGAGGCAAACCACACCGCGACGCATCTACTCCACGCAGCGCTACGTGACCGTTTGGGAGACCATGTTCGGCAGGCGGGCTCGTATGTTGGCCCGGACAAGCTTCGCTTTGACTTCACTCACGGAGATGGCTTGACCTCAGAGGACATCGCTGCCGTTGAGGACGCTGTTAATTTGCAGATAGTCGCGAACGAGCCTGTGGTCTGGAAGCAGACGGGACTGAAAGAAGCGAAAGCTGCCGGCGCAATGGCCCTCTTCGGAGAGAAGTACGGCGATGTCGTTCGACTTGTGGACATCGGAGATGGATCATTCTCGCGCGAGCTTTGCGGTGGAACGCATGTTGATTCGACTGCCGAGATCGGAGTATTCAAGATCACGTCAGAAGGCTCAAGCGCTGCGAATGTGCGCCGCATCGAAGCCGTGACAGGCCCGGTCGGGATAGAGCTTCTAAGGGAACGGGACCGTGCTCTGGCGGACATCGCGTCTGAGCTGAGGACCACACCCGAGGCAGCATTTGGTGCTGTATCCAAGCGTGAAGCTCGGCTTAAGGAGCTTGAGAAGAAGGCCTCCTCTGGCAGTGGCATTGATCTCGACAAACTTGCCTCTGGAGCCGAGCAGATTGGTGACGCGAAGGTGATCTTGACTGAGGTTGAGGGAGCCGACGGTAAATCACTGCCGGACGTTGCCGATCGGCTCAGGGGAGTCATCGGGGAATCGTCCGTAGTGGTTCTGGCAGCTCGTGGTGACGGGAAAGTGGACCTGGTGGTTGCAGTCGGGCAGCCGCTGATTGAGCGCGGCCTCAAAGCAGGCGCGGTTGTTTCAGCTGCCGCTGGGGCAGTCGGCGGAGGAGGCGGCGGCAAGGATTCAATGGCCCGCGCTGGGGGTAAAGAACCAGACAAGACGCCCGCGGCACTGGCTGCTGCGCGTGAGGTAATCGAGTCGATCCTGAAATGAGCAGAGTAGTTGCCCTTGACCACGGCGCAGCGCGCTGTGGAGTAGCGAGCAGTGACCCGTCAGGAACGATCGTGAGTCCGCTGGATCCGGTTGAGCGGCCTGACTCAGGCGTTGGGATGTCCCAGCTGTCAGATCTCATCACAAGGCTTGATGCGGCCACAGTTGTTGTCGGATTGCCCCTCGGGCTTGACGGGGAGCCAACGGCCCAGAGTGGGCGAGCACGGGCCTTCGCCGGGAGACTGGCTGCTCTGGTACCAGAGGTCGAGGTCGAGCTCTTCGATGAGCGGCTGACCACCAAGGCTGCGCAGGAGATTGGTGGTTCTTCAAGCGAGGACTCTCGAGCTGCGGCTGTACTGCTGGAGCGTTGGCTGTTGACAAGGGGCACGAAGTGACAATCCGGGCCCGACGTCTCCTGGCTCTCTGCGGACTGCTTGGCCTGATCGTCGTCCTGACAGGATGGCTTCTTCTCTTCCAGCCGTTCCACGGCTCGGCGTCCAAGGCCACGGTCGTTCTTGTTATCCCCAAAGGATCAACCGTTGACTCGATAGGGAAGCGGCTTGAGGATGCTGGGGTGATTTCGAATGCGGGTCTCTTCGCTCTTCGCGTACGCCTTGGTGGCGAGGCCGGGAAGTTGAATGCGGGTACCTATGTGTTCAACAAGGATGCAAGTTATTCAGACGCGATTGGTGTCCTGACTGGGAACACGGTGGCGACGGGCAAAGCGGTCACAATCCCAGAGGGTCTGTCCCGCACGGAGATCTCTCCAGTAGTGGCCGCCAAGGGGATCAAGGGCTCTTATCTCGCAGCATCGAAGGGCTCTTCCCTATTGAATCCCCGCGATTACGGTGCTCCAGCTGGCTCGACACTTGAGGGCTTTCTGTTCCCATCCACCTATCAACTGCAGATCCCACCAACCTCAACGGAACTGGTTAAGGCGCAAGTGAGCGCCTTCAAGCAGCAGTTTTCAACGGTCAATCTGGCATACGCGAGGTCGAAGAACCTGACTGCCTACGACGTCCTGACCATCGCCGCGATGATTGAACGAGAGACGGCCATGGCGTCTGAGCGGCCGCTTGTTGCAGCCGTGATTTGGAACCGTCTGCGCCAGCACATCCCGTTGGGGATCGATGCAACCACCCGGTTCCAATACAGCAACTGGAGTCAACCGCTGCTTCAGTCCCAACTGGCAAGCCAGTCGCCGTGGAACACCCGCAACCGCCAAGGGCTGCCACCAGGTCCAATTGGTAATCCCGGCATCGCCTCAATCCGGGCAGCCGCGAACCCTGCGAAAAGCCCTTTTCTTTATTACGTCGTCAAGCCGTGGACCTGCGGTCAACATACTTTCAGCAGCACCCAATCCGGGTTTGATCAGGCGGTAAGTGCCTACAACGCGGCGCGGAACGGTAATGGGGGAAGGGCGCCGACAAAATGCCCCTGACCGGCGTTGCAGGTTGGCCAGTGGCCCACAGCCGCAGCCCGCAGCTTCATGCGGCTGCGTTCGCTGACCTCGGGCTTGAAGGATGGGAATCTCAGTTGCTCCCAATCCCAGTGGAAGTCTTTGCTGAGACTGTCCGTTCTCTCCCCGCCAGTGGGTTCGTCGGTATCAACGTGACAATCCCTCACAAGGAGGCTGCTTTTGAGGTTGCTGACGAGCCATCGGGGACCGCTCGGGCGATTGGGGCTGCGAACACTCTGACCTTTAAGGACGGGAGGATTTTTGCTGACAACACTGACTCGCCTGCGATTGGCGCGGCGATAGCTGACACGCTTGGTGTGAGCGATCTCTCTGGCCTTACGGTGGGAGTCCTAGGGGCAGGTGGGAGCGCTAGGGCTGCAGCTCACGCCGCTGTAGCTGGAGGGGCTAGCCAGACCCGGGTTTGGAATCGCAATTCGGTGCGATCCAAACTGCTTGCCTCCGAGCTGGACGGAGTTGACGCCGTGGAGGACCTTGGGGATCTCGATGTCTTGATCAACGCCACTCCTGTGGGCTTGCTTGCGGGAAGTTCTCTTTCCGATCTGCCAAATCAGGGTCGGGCTCCCGACGGTTGCCGACTGGTCTTGGACCTCGTCTACTCCGACGAGCCCACTGAGCTGGTCAAACTCGCGACTGCGATGGATGTTCCCACCGTTGACGGGCTTGAGATCCTCGTGCGACAGGGGGCACTTTCGGTTGAGATCTGGTGTGGTCAGCCTCCGGACCTTGGCGCGCTGCGAAGGGCCGTAGCTGCTCCCTAGCGGGCGCGCCGGACTCTGAACTCATTACGGCTCTTGCCCCAGCCGTTGGGGTCCAGTTCAGCTGGAGGTGTGACAGACGATGAGTGTGCTGGCTTGGCCCATGCGGGCAGCGGAAGCTTCACGCGCAGCAGAGCCTCCCAAGTTGAAGTTCCAACCGAGCCGGTCGCCGGAAGCGAATGTGCGGTCTGAAAAGCCATCACAGCGGTTCGCGTGGCGGGACCGAAGCTGCCATCCAATGCGAGCTGTGGCTTTGCTCCTGCAGCGTTGAGGTGCATCTGTGCCCAGCGTGCGAGGTCGCTCTTGGTGCGGCTTGATGTGATCGTTATCCAATCGGGTTTTGGGGTTGAGGCAGATGGCCATGGCAGAGCGCTTCCTACTGGCGCCCATAGCGCTGAAGGCGCCTCTTGCCAGTCCCACCAGGAGACGCCTGGTGCGCCCCAGAAAGCGGACAGGGATCTGAACCTCAGAACTTCCGCGGCTTTTGGTGTTTGCCAGAGCTGACCCAGTGGCATGATCGGCTTTCCATATGGAGAGTTCACCGACCAAGTGTGTTTGAGGACAGTGTCGACGCTCTTGCCTATGTCGCGCCAGTAGTCCTGCGGTTGGTTGTACTGGACCATTCCGGGCCCGAAGAAGACTGAGAATGGGAAGGAGGGGTGATAGTCGACGTACGGATAGCCAGCCAGGGAGAGCGGATACCCGGCTCCGACCACCTTGCGAACCGCCGTGATGTAGGTCAAGGCTTGGCTGTAACGCCCCTCGTATTCAGTTTCGGCGTCGATAGTCAGGCAGTCCGCCCCGAGCTTGATCGCACGGACTGTCATGGCAGCTTCTCCCTTGGGGTCCTTCCCATACACATATGGCCACGCGCAAACCTGCAGTCCCGCTGCATGAAGCTGCCTGATCAGCGGCGTGGTGAACTGGGCCCAGTTGTGTGTTCCATCACCAGCTTTGATGTACAGCGTGGTGACATCGTGAAGCCTTGCCTTCGCGATGATCTTCGCGGTGTCCCCGTGCTCCGTATTCCGCAGCTCCCAAATCCACATTCCGTTCCCGTCCAATGCGGATCCCGTGGGTATTGGTCGCGGGGTTGGATCGGCAGCCACGGGGTTGATCGCTCCGTAAGGGGCGGACCACCATGTGCCTTTGGACCTGAGGCGGATCGGCCCCGTCTTTGCCTTGATGGGCACCTTGACCAGGACTCTGTTCCCACGGATTCTCCGGGCTGGAACATTTCCCGCGGACATGAAATGAACCTCTGGCGACGGAGGCACGGAGTCAGCCTTGATCAGAATCCAGCTTCCCACGGGCACGCGCATAGGCACGCCACATCCTGCCGACGGCCAGCACCGGACAGACTCAATCTTGGGTTTGGCCTTGATGGCTGCTGCATCTGCGGCGGCAAGGGGGAGCGCGGCTGCAATTGCAAAAGCTGCCAATGCCCGCAGGGGTGTCTGTTTGAGGTTGAGCGCCATTGGTTCTCTCTTTCGAGGGTAGGGCAGACCCTCCTTGAGAGGGCCGCAAGGACGGTGCCGCTGCAGGATTCGGTGCGACTCGGTAGCGTCGTTCCTGTGGAAGCCTCAACAACACCGGAGCCCGACCCAACCTGCAGCCCCTGCAGCGGTAAAGGCGATGTGCAGAGCAACGCTGGTGGAGAGCCACACCGAGTTGTATGTCCATGGTGTGAGGGCACTGGGAAGAGAATTCCCGAGCATGACTCCCAGGAAGCTGGAGAGCGTCTAAGGGAACAGCCCCCCAAGGGGGACTAGAACTGAGCCTCGGGACCCTCTGTTGAGGGTGCCTTTGTTCATTGTGATTGTTGGCTGTGCTGTCTCAGTTCCGTACGACCTGATCGAGCGTCGTGTTCCAAACTGGTTGACCGGCAGCTGTGTCGGCTTGCTTATTTCCGCTCATGTCTTGAGCGGAGATCTCTTTTCGGTGACTGTCTTGGTGCCAATCTTGACGCTGTCGCTGCCCCTCGTGGCCTTGGCGCTTTGGAGGCCTGATGGCTTCGGCATGGGTGACGCAAAGCTCGCCTGTGTTGTCGTGTTAGGACTCGGCTGGGGCGGGCTTCCCGCCCTGCTCGCTGGATTCGGGTTTGCTGCCGTCGGTGGTCTTGGCTTGCGTTGGTTTCGGGGCTGCGAAACGCTTCCGCTCGCACCCTTTCTGACTGCAGGAGTCATCGCGGCAAGCGCTCCGTTGTGAGCTCCGCGTAGAGTGATGCCATGCCACTTCGACTGATAACTGCTGGTGAGAGCCATGGGCCGGGACTGACCTGCATTGTTGAGGGTGTTCCGGCTGGACTCGAGCTGCATCAGGAGCAAATAGATCGAGACCTTGCGAGGCGCCAGCTGGGGCATGGTCGCGGCGGCCGAATGAAGATTGAGAGCGACAAGGCGGATGTCACGGCAGGAGTCCGCCACGGATACACCCTTGGTGGTCCGATCTGCCTCGATGTCATCAATGCGGACTTCAAGAATTGGTTTGACAGGATGAACCCGTGGCCCGTTGAGGCTGAAATCGATGAGGTTCACCTTCCTCGACCTGGTCACGCTGACCTTCCAGGCGCCTGGAAATACGATTTCACTGACGTCCGAAATGTCCTGGAGCGTGCGAGTGCCCGCGAAACCGCTGCCCGGGTTGCTGGCGGGGCTGTGGCAAAGGCTTTGCTTGCAGCAGTAGGCGTCGAAGTGCGGTCGCACGTCATCCAGATTGGCTCAGTTGTCTCTCCGGCTACAGGGGATCTGGCTATCAGCGACTTCGATGGGGTTGACGAGTCTCCCGTCCGTTGCCTGAGCGCGGAGTCCAGCGCCCAGATGGTTCAGGAGATCAATGTCCTCCGCAAGCGGAACGAGTCCATTGGTGGCACATTTGAGGTTCGAGCATTTGGTCTCGTGCCTGGGCTTGGAACCCATGTGTCATGGGAAGGGCGGCTTGACGGCCAGCTGGCTCAAGCAGTTATGTCGATTCAGGCAATCAAGGGAGTGGGGATCGGCAATGGCTTTGACCTCGCCGGTGTGCCAGGCAGCGAAGCGCATGATGAGATTTTCCACACTGCTGAGCGCGGCTGGTATCGCGAGACAAACCGCGCCGGGGGCGTTGAAGGAGGCATGAGCAATGGGGAATCACTTGTCGTGCGGGCGGCTATGAAGCCTCTGCCTACGCTGACCAAACCGCTTCGTTCTGTTGACATCTCAACGCTTGAGCCCGCGGAGGCCCTGCGCGAGCGAACCGACTCATGCACGGTCCCAGCTGCAGGCGTAGTTGCCGAAGCGATGGTCGCCTTTGTTCTGGCCAATTCATACATTGAGAAGTTTGGTGGAGACAGCATCGGAGACATGCGTGCTGCTGTCAAGGCTTACTCGGAGCGGATCGGGTGGAAGCTAGACCGATGAGTGGCGTTGCCGGCAGAGCCTTGGTGCTCGTCGGCTTCATGGGCTCTGGCAAGAGCTCGTCCGCCCGGTCGATTTGTTCGGGAGCGCTAGACAGCGACGCCTTGATAGAGGCTGAGCTGGGTGCCTCCGTGGACACGATTTTTGAACGGGATGGGGAGGCTGCGTTCAGAGCGGCAGAGGAACGCGTTGTTCTGCAGGCTCTCAACCAAGTTGGGGCTGGTGCTGGAGGTGGCGTGATCTCGCTGGGCGGTGGAGCATTAGGCTCGGCTGCCGTGAGGGAGGCACTGACTCACCACACGGTTGTCTTGCTCGACTCCGATGTTGAGACGGCGTGGCGTCGGGTTCGCCGGTCAAAGCGCCCACTGGTCTCAGATCGGGAGTCTTTCGACGCTCTGCACTCCGCGCGTGAGACAACCTACTTAGCCGCAGCCGACGTGATCGTTCCGGCTGAGCGCAGGGAATCACTTGGCGACGCTCTCCCTTCAATCAAGGCGCTAGCCGGTCTCCCGGCTGGGACCAGACTGCTTTGGGCAGAGTCGGATTCTGGAAGCTACCCCGTTTGGGTTGGCGAGAATATTGCTGGTCGAGTTGCTTTTGATTCAGGCAAACGATGGGCCATCGTGTCGGACACAAATGTTGCGGGTCTGTATGGGGCTGCGTTCCCGGATGCTGCGAAGCGCCTCGTTATGGAGCCGGGCGAGGAGCACAAGACACTGGCGACCTGTGAACGACTCTGGACTGAGCTGGCGGAAGCCGGAATCAGCAGGGAGGACGGCTTGGTGGCTCTTGGCGGTGGAGTTGTGGGCGATGTAACTGGCTTTGTCGCGTCGTCTTACCAGCGGGGAATTCCTGTTGTTCAGGTTCCGACAACTCTTGTCTCCCAAGTTGATTCAGCCTACGGGGGCAAGACTGGGGTGGACCTCCCTTCGGCCAAGAACTACGTTGGGGCTTACCATCAGCCATCAGCAGTGGTAGCTGATACCAGCCTTCTGGCAAGCCTTCCGGCAGGCGAGGTGGCGGCAGGCATGGCAGAGGTGATCAAGACCGCCCTGATCAGCGGTGGGCCGCTTTGGGACTCCGTCAAGCGCGGGGCGAAAGTGGACGCGGACATGGTTATTGCCTGCGCGCGAACGAAGCTTCGGGTTGTGAGTGAGGACGAGCGCGATGGCGGTCGTCGTCAGGTTCTCAACCTTGGTCACACGGTAGGCCACGCCATAGAGACGGCAACCAATTATCGAATGTTCCGTCACGGTGAAGCTGTCGGCATTGGTCTCGTCGCTGCGTTGAGACTTTCCGGCCACGGCGCGCTCCGAGCTGAAGTATCCGAGCTGCTTGGAAATGCGGGCCTTCCAGTTTCAGCGCCTGATGTAGATCCCAACGCCGTGTTCGATGCGCTTCAGAGTGACAAGAAGCGTCATTCGGATGGAACCATCCCGTTTGTCATGTGCGAGGCTCCCGGTCAGGTAAGCCACGGCCATGTAATCCCGCTTCCAGCTGTAATGGATGCAATCAAGGAGGTCTGTCAGTGAGTTCGCATAACCGGATAGAGGTCATGCATGGGGTTAATCTCGACCAGCTTGGACGTCGCCCAGCCGAGCACTACGGCAGCCTTTCGCTGGATCAGCTTGAGCAGAGCATCGAAGGCTGGGCTCATGAACTCGGCCTCAACGTACGCTTCTTCCGAAGCAACCATGAAGGTGACTTCGTCGAGCATCTCCATCGCCTGGAGGGAGTTGCCGATGGAGTGATTCTCAACCCTGGCGCTTGGACGCACTATGCATGGGCAATTCGCGATGCGCTTGAGATCACTGGACTTCCGTCAGCTGAGGTCCACCTGTCGGATCTGTCTTCCCGGGAGGAATGGAGGCAGGTCAGCGTGCTTGAAGGCGTTGTTTCGCATGTGGTTTCGGGCAAGGGCCCAGATGGATACAAGGAGGCCCTGAGCCTTCTCGCGAGCGATATCGACTGATGGCCAGCGAAGGGCGCCTGGGCCAGCTTCAAGCACTCCTGGCTGAGCTTGAACTTGAAGTGCTTGTCGTTTTCGGCGCTGCCGATCTCCGTTGGCTCACCGGTTTCACGGGAAGCAGCGGAGCGGCAGTTGTTGCAAGGTCAGGCTCTGAGTTCATCACTGATTTCAGATATGCAGAGCAAGCTCCGGCTCAGGTTGGCGAGGGGTTCGTTGTTCAGATAGCCGACGGCCCCGTGATCAAGGCGGTGGCAGCGACACTCCTGAAGCTGGGTTTCTCCAGAGTTGGATTCGACCCAGCTCAGATGACGGTCGCTGACCACGGGCTTCTGAGCGAGGAGCTTGGGGAGAGCATTCAGCTCATTCCGGTGGCCGATGGCTTGAGCTCATTCAGATCTGTGAAACACGCGGATGAGATTGCTGCGATTGCTGCTGCCGCCGCGTTGGCAGATGAGGCGTTTGAGGTTGTCCTCGGTCATGGGATTGTGGGGCTAACGGAACGCGAGGTTGCCTTTGACCTTGAGGTTGAAGCCCGGAGGCTGGGTGCCACAGGGATGTCGTTCCCTCCAATCGTGGCCGGTGGAGCTCATGGTGCCCTACCGCACGCAGAGCCACGTGACGTGAAGATCATGCCGGACACACTTGTCGTCATTGACTGGGGAGTCGTTCTCGACGGGTATTGCTCGGACTGCACTCGAACTGTTGCCACAGGAGATCTCGATCCTGAGGCAGCCAGAATTCATGCGGTGGTTGATTCGGCCCGTGTTGCCGCGATCAACGCTCTCAGGCCAGGCCTGACTGGGCGAGAGGTGGACGCCATTGCAAGGGATCTCATCACCGACGCGGGATATGGGGACTACTTTGGGCATGGTCTCGGGCATGGAGTCGGATTGGAAATTCACGAGGCGCCAACCGTCGGAAAGTCGGGCACTGTGGCGCTTGAGGCAGGGATGGTCGTGACTGTTGAACCGGGCATTTATCTCCCAGGTAAGTTTGGCTGCAGAATTGAGGATCTGCTCGTGGTGACCGACTTTGGATCGCGTTCGCTTACTTCCCTCGACCGGGGTCCGCTCCGAGTCGGGTGATTCCCGGCTAACCTGTCGAACGATGATCTCAACGAACCAATTCAAGAACGGGAACCACATCGATGTTGATGGCGTGGTTTTCAAGATCATGGACTTTCAGCATGTGAAGCCAGGCAAGGGTGGCGCATTTGTGCGTACGAAGCTCAAGCGGATCACCGATGGGGCCGTAATTGACCGGACCTTCCGCGCCGGAGAAAAGTTCAGGGCTGTCCGAACAGAGTTGCGGAAGATGCAGTACCTCTACCGAGACGGCACTGATGCTCACTTCATGGACAGCGAGAGCTTTGAGCAGACCGCCATCCCTGAGGCGGTTATCGAAGAACGCCTCAAGTGGATGCTTGAGAATGATTCGGTGGATGTTCTGTCCATTGATGAGGCCCCGAGCGACATCCAGCTCCCGAGCGCAGTTGATCTGGCTATAGCGGAGACTGAGCCGGGCCTAAAGGGCGACACGGCGTCAGGCGGAGGTACCAAGCCAGCCGTGCTCGAGACAGGTGCCCGTGTGATGGTCCCGCTGTTCATCGACACGGGCGAGAAGATCCGCGTCGACACGCGCTCCGGCGAATACGTCTCACGTGCGTAGGCGAGACCAACGCAGGGCGGCAGTCTTTGCTGTCTACCAGTTTGAGGTAACCGGAAGCCCCGTTGAGGAGCTTCTTGAAGAGGGTTCAACTGCTTGGACTATTGCCTTGTCCAAGGCAGCTCAGGCAAATGCCCCGGTCCTCGATGCCACAATTGATCGGCTTGCGTCTGGATGGTCCATTGACCGGATTGCGCCTCTCGAAAAGGCGATTCTGCGGGTGGCAATCTTGGAGATCACTCTCCCCGAGGCGATCGCACATGGCGAGCCGATTCCTCCGGAGGGTGCCGTCAATGAGGCCGTGGAAACTGCCAAACAATTCTGCGGAACTGACGCGCCAGGTTTTGTCAACGGCATACTTGGAACTGTGATTGAGGAGGCAAGGGCATGAGCGAAGAGCTGAACCGGATTGTCAA
>JBAXHG010000018.1:0-17854 GCA_037139015.1 Actinomycetes bacterium
ACACTGAGAGAAAGCCTGTTGCATTCGGGACTGCCGTTAAGGACTCCGGGACGGCGTCGTGGCATGTAACCACTGCCACGCTAAAGGCGATCTCGGGTGTTGCGGACTCCCAGCAACGCAAGCAGTTGGGTGGAATCGTCGGAGGCGTTGCAGTAACTCAGCAGGCGTTCTCGCAGAGTCTCTTCAATGCACTGGAGCTCTTGGCCTTTATCTCGCTCTCTATTGCAATCGTCAACCTGCTCCCGATACTTCCATTGGACGGCGGACATCTGTTCTGGCTCCTGATTGAGAAGCTTCGGGGAAAGAAGGCGAGCACTGAAACCCTCGAGCGGGCTGCTCTAATCGGGTTCGCGCTCGTTGCTGTGCTGTTTGTTATTGGGCTATCCAATGATGTTGGAAGGCTTGCGTCTGGCGGGTTCAGCCGCACCCAGTAAGAGGGCCGAGTGCGATAGGCTCGCCCCAATCTTGAGGAGGATTGGATGAACCCAAAGGCAGCACAAGCAGAGACGATGGCCCAGGCAATCCGTGAGACGGCTCTTGAGCACGGATCAATTACCGCTGTGCGATCTGCAGAGGGGGATGTTTCCTATACGTGGGCTGAGCTTGTGGCGGAAATGGATCAGGTTGCCGGAGGTCTTTCGGCCCTTGGTGTAGAGCGTGGCAAGACAGTTGCGTTGATGATGGGTAACCGCCCGGAGTTCCACATTGCCGACATGGCCGTGGTTACCGCCGGCGGAACTCCTTTCTCGGTCTATCAGACCTACACGCCCGCGCAGATCGCATACCTGCTGGAGGATGCTCAAGCGGAAACGGCAATCGTGTCATCGGATTATCTTGAGGTGTTCAAGGAGGCTGGGGCTCAGGTTGGCTGCTTGAAAACCATCGTTACGGTCGACGGCGAGACCGGTGAAGGCTTTCAGCCTTGGGACGAAGTAAAGGCGCTCGACCCGGACTTTGATGGTCAAGCCGCTGCGGCAGCAGTCCGTCCAGACGATGTTCTGACCCTGATCTATACGTCCGGTACCACCGGTCCACCAAAGGGAGTGGAGCTGACGCACTCAAACTTGATTCCTGTGGTTCGTGCCGTTGCGGAGCTGGTGCATCTCGAACCGGGCGACAGGCTGATCTCCTGGCTTCCAGCAGCGCACATTGCTGAGCGAGACGCCCATCACTACATACCGATTGTCTATGCGGCCTCAATTACCTGCTGTCCGGATCCACGCCAGATCATTCAATTTCTTCCCGCGGTCAGGCCAAACTGGTTCTTCGCAGTTCCACGTATTTGGGAGAAGCTGAAGGCCGGCCTTGAGGCCATGTTGGACTCTCAGCCAGCCGAGCAGGCTGCTCCGATTAAACAGGCGCTTGCCGACTCAATCCTTGCGGTTCAGCTCAATCAGGCCGGTGATGAGATTCCAGCGGAACTTGCAGCCCGGGTGGCCGAGGCAGATGCGACCTATTTCGAAGGCTTGCGGGCAATGCTGGGTCTTGACAATGTGAGGACGGTTGGGGTTGGGGCTGCCCCAACTCCTCCTGCCGTGATCGAGTTTTTCCATGCCATTGGGATTGAGCTTGCCGAGCTCTGGGGCATGTCTGAGACATGCGGCTTCGGAACACTCAATCCGATGGGTGCCGTTCGAATAGGAACGGTTGGACCACCATCCCCTGGAGCGGAGATCATTCTCGCTGACGACGGCGAGGTCTTGATCCGTGGGGCCTGCGTCATGAAGGGCTATCGCAACAAGCCTGAGGCAACCGCTGAGGCGATTGATTCTGAGGGCTGGCTCCACACCGGTGACATTGGTTCCTTTGATGAGGCGGGATACCTGAAGATCATCGACCGCAAGAAGGAGATCATCATCAATGCGGCCGGCAAGAACATGTCACCCGCAAACATTGAGGCGGCGATCAAGACTTCGAGCCCACTGATCGGACAGGCCTGCGTGATTGGGGATGCAAGGCCGTACAACACCGTGCTTCTCGTCCTCGACTCTGAGTTCGCGCCCGTCTGGGCTGAGAAACGCGGAATTGCTTCCACTGATCTGGAATCCCTCTCAGCTGATCGGCAGATGATTGAGGCAATTGAGGCGGCCGTGGAAGAGGGCAACTCGCATCTCGCGAGAGTTGAGCAGATCAAACGGTTCAAAATCCTTCCCAACGACTGGCTGCCGGGCGGGGATGAACTGACTCCCACCATGAAGCTCAAGCGCAAGCCGATTGCAGCGAAGTACGCGGCCGAGATTGAAGAGCTTTACTCCTGATCCTTACCCCGTGTCGCGCACCAAGCGCGTTACGGGCGGCGGCCTCGTAGACTGATCATCAGATGGCTTCCAAGCGACAGATAGATGTGGGCGGAGTGCTGATAGGTGGCGGCGCCCCCGTGGCCGTGCAGACCATGACCAAGACGGAGACTGCAAACCTTCCTGAGACGATGGCACAGGTCAGGCGGGTGGCTGAAGCGGGCGCCGACATCGTTCGTTTGGCGGTTCCGCGGGATGAGGATGTTGAGGCTCTGAAGATAGTGGTGAAGGAATCCCCAATTCCGATAATCGCTGATATCCACTTCAACCACACTCTTGCGCTGAAGGCACTTGATGCCGGCGCTCACTGTGTGCGGATCAACCCTGGGAATATTGGCGGTCCCGACAAGGTCCGGGAGGTAACACGGAAGGCCACTGAGGTCGGGACTCCTCTACGCATCGGTGTCAACTCTGGCTCGTTGCCGAAGCACTTGGCGGAGCTTGAGAAGAACGACCCTGTAGAGGCGCTGGTGACTGCGGCGGTTGAGTTCGTTGACCTTATGGAGGCGGTTGACTTTGACAACTTCAAGGTTTCGATCAAGTCAACCAATGTCCCCAACACAATCGCTGCGAACAGACTTCTTTCCGAACGAATCGACTTCCCACTGCATCTTGGAATCACGGAGGCAGGGACCAAGTGGACCGGCTCAATCAAGAGCGCCGTTGGCTTGGGCACCCTGCTTGCCGATGGCATCGGAGACACAATTCGGATCAGCCTTTCGACCTTCCACGCTGAGGAAGAGGTCAAAGTCGGCTGGGAGATCCTTAAGGCACTCAAACTCCGAGAGAAGGGACCCGTGCTGATTGCATGCCCAACTTGCGGACGCCTTCAGTTCGACATGGACAGTGTTGTGGCTGAAATCGAACAGCGACTTGAGGCCTATGAGGATCCCATCGAGGTGGCCGTCCTTGGCTGCGCGGTCAATGGAATTGGCGAGGCCTCACATGCTGACTTTGGGATCACAGGCGCCAAGAATGAGGGTCTCATCTTCTCCAGAGGAAAGGCGCTTCGAAAGGTTCCTCAGGATCAGCTGGTGGATCAGCTTTTTGTTGAGATTGATCGCTACGCGACCGCTAAGGAAATTAGGGTTGATGCTTCGGAATCTGCAGAGGGAGCCGAATGGCTTGCGAAGATTGAGGCGGAGAACGCCCACGATCTGACTCCTGAGCGGCTCGCTGCAATGGAGGCCGAGCAGGCCGCAGCGGAGTCGGCTGCGAGTCCGCTCGTGGACGAAGAATCTTCGCCCACGGCGGGTCGCCGGTTTAGCCGTAACGCCTGATCAGACGGCGGCGAAGCGCTCAGCTACACGCGTCCAGTTGACAACATTCCAGATCGCGCTCAGATAGTCGGGGCGGCGGTTCTGGTAGTTGAGGTAGTAAGCGTGCTCCCAAACGTCAATGCCAAGGAGTGGGGTCTGGCCATCAGTCAGCGGGCTGTCTTGATTTGGTGTGCTGACAACTGCGAGGCCAGTTCCGTCATGGACCAGCCAGGACCATCCGGAGCCAAACCGCGCTACTCCGGCGTCATTCATTGCGGTCCTGAGTGCGTCGGCGGAGCCAAAGGCGGCGTCAATCGCGGATCCGAGGTCGCCTTCAGGGTTTCCACCGCCATCGGGTGAGAGTGACTCCCAGAAGAGGAGGTGGTTGTGATGTCCGCCAGCGTTGTTGCGCACTGGTCCTTGAATGTCAGATGGAAGGGAGCTGAGGTTCTTGAGTACGTCCTCAACAGGAGTTGAGGCCCACTCGGTTCCGTCCAACGCGGCGTTTGCTTTGTCTACATATGCCTGATGGTGCTTGTCGTGATGAATGCGCATTGTGGTCTCGTCGATATGTGGCTCGAGCGAGTCGTAGGCGTAGGGAAGGGCGGGTACCTCGTATGGCATTGGCGTCTCCTGTGTGAGTAGTTGCGGACCGCTGGTTGGCGGATGTTCTATGTGTATTCGTAGCAGGGCGAGAGGGCGGTGTGGCTTGGCGTGGGGGCGGACGGCTATCGTCCGGCACCATGGACCTACTTTCCTCATACCTTTTGCCCACCGAGCGCGAAGCCCCGGCCGATGCTGAGGCCTTGTCGCACCGCATGATGGTACGTGCCGGCCTGATCCGGCAGCTTGGTGCTGGGTTCTGGAGTTGGATGCCCTCTGGGTGGCGCGTTCACAATCGGATTACCTCGATTATCCGGGAAGAGATGGAGGCCATCGGCGCCCTTGAGATGCTGATGCCCGTCCTTATGCCGGCTGAGCCGTGGATCAAGACGGGACGCTATGACATCCCCGAAATGTTCCATTTGAAGGACCGCAAGAACGCTGAGCTCGTGCTTGCTATGACTCACGAAGAGGCGGTCACCACTCATGTCGCGCAGCTTGTTCGCTCATACAGAGACCTTCCGCTGATCCTCTGGCACCTGCAGACCAAGGAGAGGGATGAGCCACGCCCAAGGGCCGGTGTCCTGCGAACCAGGGAATTCATCATGAAGGACGCTTACTCGTTCGATCGGGATGAGGCTGGCCTTGACGAGAGCTACGCGAAGAACATAATTGCCTACGACCGAATCTTTGACCGATCGGGTATTGAGTGGTACCGAGTTGAATCCGACGTGGGGATGATGGGTGGCTCTGGTGCCCATGAGTACATGGCTCCCTGTGCGGCCGGTGAGAATGAGGTGGCCCTGGCGCCTGGTTACGCAGCCAATGTCGAAGTAGCGTCGGCTGATGCACAGTCCGTAGATCTACCCTCCAGCTCGTCGGCTCCTGAGGAGGTTGCCACCCCTGGATTGAGAACGATCGAGGAGGTTTCAGGATCACTCGGTATTCCATCCGGCGCGCTTCTGAAGTCAATTCCGATAATTGCGGGTGAAACCTTCAAGCTCGCAGTGGTTCGCGGTGATCACACACTTAATGAGATCAAGCTTGCGACTGCACTTGGGGTTGTCATCAGACAGGCATATCCAGAGGAGATCGAAGAAAATCTTGGGCCAGCTGGTTTTCTCGGTCCAGTTGGAATCAGCCACGAAATTGTCCTTGACTCTGCCGTCTCAACGAACCACGACTATGTCGCGGGAGCAAATCGAAATGATCTGCATCTCAAGGGAGTGCGACCCGGCCGGGACTTCAGCTTTGTAAGCGCAGACATCAGAACTGTTCAGGCGGGAGATCTTTTCAATGGGCATTCGATAACGATTGAGCCTGCAATCGAGGTGGGGAACATCTTCAAACTTGGAACCCGCTATTCCGAGGCTCTGGGAGCCACCTTCCTCGATGATGACGGCACCCAGAAGCCGATTGTCATGGGCTCTTATGGCATTGGTCCAGCGCGCATCGCAGCGGCTGCCGTTGAGCAGACTGCCACTGAGCGCGGGATCGAATGGCCACCGGCACTCGCTCCCTGGGACATAGAGGTAATTGCCCTTGGAGATTCTGAATCCAACGAACACGCGGCGGCAGCCGTAATCGCAGCTGAGTTGGAATCCGCAGGAGCCACTGTTCTCTTTGACGACAGGTCTTCATCTCCGGGTGAGAAGTTCGCTGATGCGGATCTGGTCGGCTGTCCAGTGCGTCTGACCGTGGGTCGAAAGGGGCTGGAGAAGGGTGTGGTCGAGGCCAGGGTCAGGGGCGGGGAGCAGACCGACCTTCCGATCGCCGGGGCCGGCGCATCCGCTCTCGCTCTCTGGAAAGAGCTGTCCTGACCGCTCCAAAGCAGAGTTGGAAGCGGCTGCTCGGCGCTGACAGGTCGGGGCCGCCTCCTCCCGAAACGTTGAGCGATGCCCCATGGAATCCCTGGACGATTCCCAATGCGATCACCGTCGGGCGGATTATCGGCATTCCAATCTTTCTTTGGCTCGTTCTTTCGAGTGACGATGGGTACAACCTTTCAGCGGCGATTCTTTACTGCGTCATTGGCTGGAGCGATTACTTGGACGGCTTTTTGGCGAGGCTAACTGGTCAATACAGCCGACTGGGCCCCTTGCTCGACCCGATAGCCGACCGGGGTCTGGCCCTTGCCGGCATGTTCGTCTCATGGCGCTACGAGCTTCTCCCGCGATGGGCCGTTGCAATCGTGCTGGTCCGAGAGGCACTGATGCTGCTGGTTGGCCAGTGGGCAGTCAGGAAGGGTGTACAGATCCGAATTAGCTGGGCTGGACGGCTCGGGGTTGCTCCCATTCTTGCCGCGCCATTCTGGGCGATGGTCCATGTTCAGTGGTTTGCACTGTTGCTCCTTTACTCCGGCATCATTCTGAGCCTGTGGGCAACAGTTCTCTACGCCGTGGACGCCCGGCGCCAACTCAGGGCCATGCATTCGAATTAGCTTCTTGCACACCCTCCACCTCGGGTTGACCCTTGCCTATCGGTCGGGGTAGACTGGCGTTATGGCTGCTCACTGCCCAGAATGTGGAGTCTCCGTACAGGAGGGCTCAAGCTACTGTCAGCGCTGTGGCGCCTTCATCTCGTCCGAGCCTGAGGGCGCAACGGGCGCCTGGAAGATTGGCGAGACGGGTGAACTAGACGCAGTTGAAGCCGCTGGTGAGCCGGATGGAGCATTTCTTGTGATTAGGTCTGGTGGAGGTCGGAGTGGCGAGAGTTTTCACCTTGTAGGCGCTAAGCAGTCAATTGGCCGCAGGCCAGAAAGCGCTGTCTTCCTTGATGACATCACCGTTTCCAGAGACCATGCGGTTGTTGTGAGCAGAGGCACGGAGTGGTGGATAGACGATTGTGGGTCACTCAACGGCACGTATGTGAACCGCGAGCGAATTGACAGTCAGGCCCTTGCAGATGGCGACGAGGTTCAGGTCGGCAAGTATCGCTTGGCGTTCCTCCACCGATGAGTAAGGATCCGAAGGGGGACGGGGCTCTTTCTGATCCAAAGACTGTCTTCACAATTGGGACCGTCTGCGAGCGCCTTTCGCGCGAGTTCCCCGACCTTACTATCTCGAAGATTCGCTACCTTGAGGATCGAGGTCTGCTCACCCCCCGCAGAACTGCCGGTGGTTATCGAATGTATGGGCGCTCGGAGGTCGATCGACTCCGAACCATCCTGCGGCTCCAAAGGGATGAGTTTCTGCCCCTGAAAGTCATCAGGCAGGAGCTCGCTTCCGGAAGGACTCAGGGGCCCGAAGCGGCGGGACAAGCTGCTCCGTCGTCTCCCCGACGCACCGCAACTGCAGTCCAGAGGAACGGATCTTGGACGTCGATTGAGGATGTCATTCTTGAGACTGGTGTAGAGGCCTCGCTTGTAAAGGAACTCCAAGAGTATGGAGTGATCAAGAGCGAAGCTCGGGAGGGGACAGCCGGGTTCGACGACACGGATATTGAGATCATCAAGGCCGTCGGGGAGCTGGCCCGCTACGGGGTTGCCGGAAGAAATCTTCGCGTGTTTAGAAGCTCCGCCGACAGGGAGTCAGCCCTTCTTCAGCAAATTCTTGCTCCAGCGCTTCGCTCGCGAAATGCTGAGCGGAGGGCTGAGGCAGTAGAGGCCCTAGACAATCTTGCTTCCGTAACGAGCTACTTGGGACATCTTCTACTCGTTCGTGATCTGCGCAAGCTTGCCGGGACAAGCTGAACCGCGGTGCCCCGGACTCAGGTGAAGGTGACCATTTCGGCACCGGCCGACAAGGTCTGGTCCTATGCTGCTGATCCTGCGCGTCTGCCACGCTGGTGGCCAGCAGTGGACCGGGTTGACAGGCCTGACCCCGAGAGCTACACACGCTGGGTTATGTCACCGAGAGGGAAGGCTGTCCCAATGGCGTTCAGTCTGTCGTCCCTAAGAGCTGGGGAGTCTGTCGAGTGGATTCAGGTCCTGGCTGGGACACCATTCGCCAAGGCCATTGGTTCCTCTACAGAGAGCATCTCCGTCGCGGAGGCGGACGCTGGCTCCGAAGTAACCATTTCAATCAACCGAAGGCTGAAGGGAACAGCAAGACTCGGGTCATTCTTTGTCCGTCGTGGACAGAAGCGCGAGCTTGCATCCGCCGCCGCTCAACTCAAGGAGGCTCTGGATGCCTGACTCTTATGAAATGCCAACCTGGGGATGGGGAGATTCTGCCCACTCGCGGGATCTTTCGGACGCAGTCCGAGCCCGGCTCCAGACACAGCTCGGAGTAGGGAAAGAGGTTGAACTGGTCGCCCGGGAGGAAGCCGACTTCAATGTTCAGGATTCGCTTCTCGACGAACGGCTTCTTCAAGGACTGTCTGAGCTTGTTGGCGAGGAGAACATTCGGTCGGACAAGATGTTCCGCGTTCTCCGCAGCGCGGGGAAGAGCTATCCGGACATGATCAGTCTCCGTGGAGGAGAGCCAGGGGATGTTCCTGATGCTGTGGTTCAGCCGGCAGATCAGGCGTCACTTAGGGAAGTCCTTTCCTACTGCTCGGAGCATGCCATTGCCGTGACTCCATTCGGGGGAGGGACCAGTGTTGTCGGTGGCCTCGCGACAGTGCGAGAAGGCTTCTCCGGGGCAATATCAGTAGATCTGACCAATCTCTCGGGTCTGACCTCACTGGATGCTGAGAGTGGTCTGGCCACCTTCGCTGGGGGCACCCGCGGCCCAGCCGCAGAGCAGCTTCTCTCGGACCATCAACTGACAATCGGTCATTTCCCACAGAGCTTTGAGTACGGAACAGTTGGGGGCTTCGTGGCAACCCGTTCTGCCGGTCAGTCATCCACTGGTTACGGGCGAATCGACAAGAACGTGATTGGTCTTACTGCTGCGACCCCTACAGGACCTGTGCGGTTCGCTCCGATGCCTGGAACCGCAGCAGGCCCAGACTTAAGGCAGCTGCTGACTGGTTCCGAGGGCAGTATGGGAATCATCGATACGGTGACGCTTCAGGTAAAGAAGACACCAGATGTCCTGCTCGACCGAGCATGGATGGCTCCAGATTTTGCCACTGGTAGAGCAGCGCTGCGGGAATTAGAAAAGGCCGGTTGCGCTCCTGATGTGGCACGTCTTTCAGACGAGTCTGAAACTGAGGTAAGCCTCCTTCTTGCTGGTGATTCAACACCCGTAAAGGCGCTGCGTGGCTATCTCGGTCTGCGGGGAAGAAACTCTGGCTGCATGATGATCACATGCTTTGAGGGATCTCGGCTGGACAGTTCTCAGAGGCACAGGGAGTCATCTGACATTCTTCGCCGCCATGGAGTCATTGCGCTCGGTGGAGCTCCAGCTCAGGGCTGGAGGAAGGGACGCTTTGCTGGGCCATATATGAGAGACGCCCTGATGGACGCTGGTCTCTTCGTTGAGACTCTCGAAACGGCAGCGCCCTGGTCACAGCTTGAGTCGGTCTATTCGGCTGTGGGAGATGCCCTCCGCGACGCGCTGGGGTCGCTCGGGGGAGAGCCGCTGGTTATGTGCCATGTCTCGCATCTCTACCAAACCGGGGCATCGCTCTATTTCACATTCATCGGGCGCCAGCCGGGGGCCTCTGTTGCAGAGAAGATTCAGGTCTGGCATGGAGTCAAGTCAGCGGCTTGTGACGCCATCATCCAGTCGGGAGGAACAATCTCCCATCACCACGCAGTTGGACGCGATCACGCCCCATGGCTGGAGTCTGAGATTGGAGAGGCTGGAATCCGTTTGCTACGCGCTGCAAAGGCAGAGCTCGATCCGGGAGGGATTATGAATCCCGGTCGTTTGCTTCTTACTGGAAGCTGAAGTTCGCGCTCAGGAGTGCTGGCCCAGGCTGGGTGGGAACCTTGGCACCAGGTGACGTCGTCTCCTGTGTGACGATGATCTGTGTTGCGGTCAGCGCGTTCTTTGGGAGCTGACCAATCGCACTGAACTGGCCCTTGGCGTTGACTTTCTGAAAACCAACAAGGCCAGGGCCGCCAGGACCAGTAAGCCAGATGCCCACGGTGCTGCTCGCCCGCATGCCGTTCCCAGCAATCAGCAGGGCCGCAGATGAGCCCTTGGTCTCAACCCCAGCAAGCGCTTTTCCGCTGCCTCCGGTGGTTGGCTTCAGCTCAAACTTGCTCTTTACGGTCCAACCATTGGCCCCCTTGGAGCCTGGCTTTGTGGATTGAGGCGTTGTTGTTGTTGTTGCAGCCGAGGTTGAGCCTTGAGTCGACTGGTCGCTGCCAGACCAAGGGTGCCAGACAACAAGAATTACCCCGACCGCGACGGCGCCGAGGCCCGCTATGAGAGCCACACCGCGTGGTCTCGACTCGGGGTTGGTTGGGCTCGACTCACGTGAAGGAGTTGAGGCTTGGGCAGACCGCTTGCTTGTTGGGATTGCTGGGAGGGACGTAACTGCTGTTTTGGCAGAGGGGGTTGGAACCTGACTTGGTTTATGCGCTGCTTCAGACCGCACTTCGTTTCGTACCTTCGTTCCAGGCAGCGCTGCGCTGACGAGCCCTCCATATTCGGCGGCTGATGGAGACCCGGCCATCAGGGGGTCGCTGTCCTTGATCCCCAGTAGAACGTTCAATACACGAAGCCGCTCCGACTCAGTCAGGGCGTCCGCACTGCTGCCGCCAAGGATGTCCGCCCCTTTGAGGGCTGTCTGGATGACATCCTGCTCTGTAAGACCGAGCAGATCAGCTACGTCGGTGTAGCTCCTTCCTCCGGCGAGAAGCCGCAGGGCTGACGCTTGGTCGGGAGGGAGCTGACTCAGAGGATCCATTGGTAGAGCGTAGCCGCGAGAGAGGCACTAGTCTCCGGCCGCATGACAGATACCGATGACCAGAAGCCGCCTGACCTGCCTGAGGAGCACTTTGATTCGGTTTACGGACTGCAGGTGGTTGACGCCACTGCGGAGTCTGTGACGGCCGTCGTCCCCGTTGGGCCGAAGGTGCAACAGCCCTTTGGAATAGTCCACGGCGGGGTTTACTGCTCCATAGCTGAGTCATTGGCGTCGATCGGCACGTGGCTTGGAGTGCGCGACGAGGGAATGATCGCAATGGGAGTGTCCAATCAGACAAGTTTCCTGCGGCCAATCAGCAGTGGGGAAATCCATGCGTCAGCCTCGCCGTGTCACACAGGGAGATCAACATGGGTTTGGGATGTTGAGATGCGTGACGATGACGGGCGTCTCTGCGCCGTCTCGCGGATGACCATCGCTGTACGCCCGATTCCTGCCAGCTGAGCCCTGCCAACCAAACAGCTTCGCTTCATCGCTCGCGCTGAGACCGCCAGAGGTTGGTCATTGGCATGCGTCTGTCACGGCCAAAGGCCAAGGGGGTGATCTTGACTCCGGGAGGGTACTGGCGGCGCTTGTATTCGGACCGGTCAACCAGGGTCAGAATTCTGGCCACCTCTGCGCCATCGAAGCCAGCAGCGGCAATTGCGTTTTCGTCCAGCTGCTCCTCAACGTGAAGGCGAAGGATTTCGTCAAGGCGGTCGTATGGGGGGAGACTGTCGTCATCTCTTTGTCCCGGTCGAAGTTCGGCGCTTGGTGCGCGATCGATGATTGACTCCGGAATCGGGCTGTCGGAGCGTGAGTTTCTGAGACGGGCGAGCTTATAGACGGTGCCCTTGGGAACGTCCTTAAGCAACCCGAAACCACCCGCAGCATCACCGTAGAGAGTGCTGTAACCGACCGCCAGCTCGGACTTGTTCCCCGTGGTGACAACCAGCCATCCATGAGTGTTGGAAAGTCCCATGAGGATGTTTCCTCTAATTCGAGCCTGAATGTTCTCGGCCGCCAGCGCGGAGCCGGGGCCATCTGCGGAGTCTCCGAGAGTGGTCTTCCAAGCCTCCATCAGAGGGCCTATGGAGAATTCGAACAGCTCAATCCCAAGATTACTGGCGAGCAAGCGCGCATCAGCCTGGGTCTCGGCCGATGACCAAGGGGACGGCATCACGGCTGCTTGGACATTCTCCGCCCCAATGGCGTCGACGGCAAGGGTGGCGACGACCGCTGAGTCGATTCCCCCAGACAGTCCCAGAACAACACCGTTGAACCCATTCTTTCCGACATAGTCAGCGAGCCCGAGGTGAAGTGCTCCTTCAATCTCGGTGAGCAGATCTGGCTCGACCTCGAGCCTTGGTGCTTGCTGGCCTCCAAGATGGATGCTGAGCCGGTCCTCCACAAACGGCTTGGCTCGCGCGATCACCAACCCCGCACTGTCAATGAGGAGGGACTGGCCATCGAAGACCAACTCATCCTGCCCCCCAACCAGTGCACAGTAGGCAATGGGAACATTGTGTTCCATGGCCCTCGCAGCAAGAACATCTATGCGTTCGTGGATCTTGCCAGCATGAAATGGGGAAGCTGAGGCGTTGACAATCAGCTCTGCTCCGAGGGCAACGCACTCCGAGGCTGGGGCGCCTGGGAACCATATGTCTTCGCAGATGGAGAGGCCTACGGTAACCCCGTTGACCGAGATGACAGTTGGGCCTGAGCCCGGCGTGAAGTAACGCGCCTCGTCAAAGACGCCGTAGTTGGGAAGTCTGGTCTTGGCATATCTGACTCCAAGCTGACCGTTGTTGACAACCTGAAGGACGTTCTGGAGGCCGTGGCCGTCATCCCACACCGTGCCAACCAAACAGGTGGCATGTTCTGGGAGCTGTCGGGCGAGAGTCGCCATTGCCGCCATTGCGTCCGCAACAAACTCGGAATTGAGAAGTAGGTCTTCCGGCGGATACCCGGTCAGCGCAAGTTCAGGAAACACGATGAGTTCAGCACCATCAGCTGCGGCCGCGGTTGCGGACTCGGCTATCCGGGCGACGTTCCCGGCAAGGTCGCCAAGACGCGGATTGGTCTGACAGAGTGCCAGCTTGAGCTCAGGGGTCACTTGCTGGATTCCGCTTGCCGTTCCGTAGTTGCCTTAAGTGGCTTGGCTCTCTGTTTTGCGGATCTTGTTCGAGCCGACTTGACCAAGTCAGCCAGGGAATTTCGAATGTCCTCGGCGAGCAGCTCAACATCGGGGAGTGCGTCCCAGTCTGCGTTTAGCCCGAAGTCGAGGCGACCGTTGTAGCTCATCACAGCTATTCCAAGTCCCTGTCGCTCGGCCAATGGAACCATTGGATAGGCGTGAAGAAGCTTGCTCCCGAGCAGGTAGAGCGGGAACTGGGGCCCAGGAACGTTAGTAACAACGACGTTGAAGAACCTTTGACGAGGAAGGAGTCGAGCAGCCTGCGCCATGATCGTCTGTGGTGCGAAACCACTCAGCTCGGTCAGAGTCTTCGCACCAACCGCCTGACCAGATTCCTTGACTCCTGCCATCGATTCGGAGATCTTCCTCAGTCTCCTTACGGGGTCCGTCTCTCCTACCGGGAGTGGAGCCCACATCACAGCAACCTGGTTTCCCAGTGAGCCACGGTCTTCGTCGGGTCTGACGGACACTGGAACCATCGCGCGTAGCTCCAGATCTCTGGTGGTGACACCCTTGGACCGCAGGTAGCTCCCGAGTCCTCCAGCGACTGTGCAGAGGACGACATCGTTCACCGTCCCGCCGAGCGCGTTCTTGACGAACTTAACCTGCTCCAGATCGGACTCCACCCAAGTAAATCGACGGTGGGTCCCAATTGGAACATTGATCGGTGTCTCCGGGGCTGGCTGTGTACCTGGAGATGCAAGGCTCCCCAGTGCCGAAACTCGTTCAACCATCCGGGAGATGGCACGTCTTGGGGCACGGAGCGCAGCGTTGGTTGCCCTTCCAAATTCGGCTGGCACTGTGGCTCTTTCGAGAAGGGCGTTAGCGAGCAACTCCGCCTGAGAAGGGACGGGGGATGGGGACCAAGCCGGGGTTTGTTGAATGGGTTCTCCCTCTGGAGTGACATCAAAGAGAACTGCGGTCAGGTCAACCCCGCTGATGCCATCTACCAAGGCGTGGTGGGTTTTGGCAAGCAGCGCGTGACGGTTCCCTGAAAGGCCCTCGACCAGATAGATCTCCCAGAGTGGCTTGGCGCGGTCCAGTGCTGTTGCGAAGACCCGTCCGCAGAGTCGTGCGAGATCAGCGTCGCTGCCTGGACTTGGAAGGGCTGCGTGCCGAAGGTGATAACCGAGATTGAAGTGGGGATCGTCCACCCACATGGGACGGCCCTGTTGGAACGGGACTGGAGCTATTCGTTGCCGATACTTTGGAACAAGGTGTAACCGCGACTCAATGTGCGCCCTTGCCTTCTCCCATTCAGGGGCCGGGCCTTCAAACACCATGCAGGAGGCGATGTGCATGTGGGCTCCACCGCGCTCGATGTGAAGGAAGGATGCGTCCAGCCCGCTCAGCCTTTGCCCATTGCTCATCGGCCAATCATGACAGTTTGACGTCTGTGAGCAACCTTACACATTGTTACTTGTCAAGCCTCCACATCCTGTGTAAGGTTACAAACATGAACTCTCCACACAACTCATCACCAATCGACCTCTCCAACCCGGATCGCTTCTCGGAAGTGTTTGCTGAACATCAGCGCGGCGTCTACTCCGCAGCTCTTCGAGTCACGGGTAACCCAACGTCTGCGAATGATGTTGTTCAGGACGTGTTCTTGAGGCTCTGGCGCAAGCCGGACCGATTCGATCCAAAGAGGGGGGAAATAGGTCCGTTCCTCAAGCTCATGGCCCGCTCGCGTGCCCTGGACCTCTGGAGGGAAGGGGACGCATCCAGCAGGGCAACAGACCGTTACAAGACGACAACGGAATATGAGCCACCTCGTATCGAGGCCCGACCAGAAATTGAGGTAGAGCTGTCAGACGAACGAGCGAAGTTGAGGTCGGTCGTCCGTGAACTTCCAGACCTTCAGCGCGAAGCGGTCGTTTTGGCTTACTGGGCTGGTCTCACATCGGAGGAGATTGCGGCGAAAGCGGGAGTCCCGGTCGGCACCGCGAAAAGCCGGGTGCGGCTTGGGGTCAACCGATTGAGGGAGGCCTGCGCGCCTGAGCTTGCTGCTGCATAGGTGTCCGCGGACTGGCGGTCTGTGACGGAGGTCACTCAAACGGCTGCCAGTTGCGCTACCGTTCAGTGGGCAGTTGACAGAGCCGAGTTGGTTTGACCAGATCATTCCAAGCGGGGGACCCAAGGCCGATCGTCTTTACAAGACGCCGGCAGGGGCGAATTGGATGCATATGCATCCATAGCGGATGAAACAGCCGCGAGCCCGACAGCTAACCCCGTAGGCAAAACGTTTCGACAGTCGGGAGTGAAATTCATGATGAATCATCCAAGGGCAACCTATGCCGCGGTATGGCTTGCAGCTCTGGGTATCGGTGTGCCAGGTCTAGACGGGGGCTCCGCGCCGTCAGAGCTTCCAGCCTCACTTCCTTTGAGGGTCAGTCCAGCCGTCGTGGAATTTGGGAAGTCCATAGATGTTCGCGGCGCCTCGCGGGTTAAGCCAGGCTCCCAGGTCAAGCTGTCTTTTCAGCCGAGCAGCGGCGGAGTAATTCCCATGAAGTCAACTCGTGCCTCGCGCACAGGGGTCTGGCACACGAAATACCGACCTGGAAGCCCCGGAATCATCACCGCGACGGTTGCGGGGCTCGGAGCGGGCGCCGCTTCCGGCGCCTCACTCTCGAGCGTCCGAATCAGATCTAATCTTGTGGTGACACCACCGTCGGCTCTTGGACGGTCACGCGCGGTGAGCGTGAGAGTGCTGATTCTCCCCAAGCTCCGTCAGACAGTTTGGCTGGAGATCCATTCGGGACGCCATTGGAAGATTGTGTCAACGCGACAATCCAATCCCAAGGGCCAGGTTGCCTTTAAGCTAAACGCGGTTCCCAAGGGTGCCCTCCGGGTACGAACCGCAGCTTCATCTGGCTTTGAAGGCGGATCAAGGCGCTTCCGGGTGGCATCTCTGCGGCCCGCGGGTGCGTCGTGGTACGGGCTCTACGGCGATCCCGTGGCATGCGGCGGAGTCCTTCACATGGGGACAATTGGAGTGGCGCACAAGACTCTTCCGTGCGGAACTCTCGTCACCGTTCGCTATCGGGGCAGGACGGTAGTTGCGCCCGTGATTGATCGCGGACCGTACATCGCCGGCAGGGAGTTCGACTTGAGTGGGGCTCTCGCTAAAGCCCTGCACTTCGACGGTGTCGACACGATCTGGGTTTCTCCGTGAAGTAGAAGCGCTTTGCTGCGCTTAAGCGCCGGAAATCGCCCTATCGTTGGTTGGGCTATGGAAGAAGAGTCAGAGACCGTCGTTGCACCTGAAGAGCCTCGGTCATCGGGGCCATTTGGTGATCTGGGCAGAACGATCGCTCATCTGGACCTTGACGCATTCTTCGTCTCGGTTGAGTTGCTCCGGAGGCCGGAACTCAAAGGCCTGCCGGTCATCGTCAGCGGTTCCGGACCCAGGGCTGTTGTAACGACGGCCAGCTACGAGGCCAGAGAGTTCGGTGTGGGCTCGGCAATGCCAACGGCCAAGGCACTGCGCCTTTGTCCCGAGGCTGTTGTTATCCCCCCTGACGGTGCGGAGTATCGACGGCTGTCTGGACTGGTGCTCGATTTGATCCGACACCACGTGCCTCTTGTGGAGCCCGCTGGTTTGGATGAGGCATACGCGGACCTCAGCGGGATGGTGACGCCCAGCGCAGCCATGAGGAAGGTGGTGCAGGACATCCGGGTTGATACTGGGCTTCATGCCTCCGTGGGAATTGGGCCGAACAAACTTGTGGCCAAAGTTGCGTCGGATGCGGACAAGCCCGATGGCTTTGTCGTGCTGACTCAGACACAGGCCAGACTCCGGTTCGCTGACTCTCCGTGTCGGATACTCCCAGGAGTAGGCCCCAAGACGCGCGAAAGGCTTGAGCGTCTCGAGATCTTCACAGTTGGCGAACTGGGGGCAGCAGACGAAATAGACCTCGTCCAGGTCTTCGGACCACGTCAGGGGCCGTGGCTGAAAGACCGGGGGCGCTTTATTGACAGCGCTGCAGTTACCCCCAACCGAGAAGCTGTCTCTGAGTCACGCGAAACCACATTCGATGTTGATGTCGTTGACCGGGATGTATTGAAGGCGAGGCTTGATCGCTTGGTTGAAGAGCTTTGCAAGGGGCTGAAAAAGCACGGCCACAAGGGAAGAACTATCGGCGTGAAGGTGCGCTATTCCGACTTCGACACGCACACCAAGGCAAGGACCCTCGACGAGTCGGTGTCCGACGCAGACCGGGTGGGTCCCGTGGCACATGAGCTCTTCGATGCGCTCAATGCAGGCAAGCCAATCCGACTGCTGGGGGTGAGGGTGGCCGGGTTCAATCCAGTCCAAACGAAGTCGGAGGATCCCCAGTTGAGTCTCCCAATCCCATGACCGACGTCCAGAATGCAATTCGTGGCCCCGAGCCCTTCACGGTTACCGCCGATGACGGAGTAGTCCTGAGCGGAGAGGTAGTGGGGAAGGGGAGAGACGTGCTGCTTCTCCATGGGCTTTCGGCCACACGTCGCTATGTGCTCATGGGTTCGCGTCTTCTTGAGAAGGGCGGCTTCCGTGTGATCTCTTATGACGCTAGGGGACATGGGAAGAGCGAGCCAGCCGAATCACCTGATTCCTACACATATTCCAAACTGACGTCCGATGCCAGAGCCGTAATGGAAGCAGTTGGTGCGCTAAGCCCGATTCTCGTGGGTGTCTCAATGGGAGCCCACACTGCAGCAGCCCTTGTTGGTGAAAAAGGCAACACCGTCGGTGCCGCCCTTTTCATAAC
>JBAXHG010000019.1:0-17780 GCA_037139015.1 Actinomycetes bacterium
GAGCTCCAACCCTTGATGCAGTCACTGGACTCCCGGCTGACGGTTGATACGACCACTGGAGATGGCCAGTTGAAGCCACTGCCTTCCCACTGAATATGCATGTAGACCGTGGTGCAGCCTGATGCGGAGGAGAGGTTGGCGGACTTCATGGATGCGTCGGTGAACTTGGCCTGTGTCAACCAAGTCGATGAAAGGTCGGCACTGTTGAGGATCGCGCCGGTGAAATTGGCCCCTTGGATGTCCGCTCCTTTGAACTTTGCACGCGTAAGGTGCGCCTTGGTGAAGTTGACCCCATTGTTCAGGTCTGCTTTGGATAGATCCGCGTCATTGAGGATCGCTCCGGTGAGGTCGACCCTCGGCCCAACGATGTACCCCTTGATCAGGCTCCAGTCCTCCCGCTCGAATGAGACACAGCGGGTGCCGGTGGTGACCGACGGTGTAAACGGCCCTATGCAATTGCCGGAATTGCCGCCCGGGAGCAGGAGCCCAGAGCCCGTGATGCCACCGGACTTGATGCCGCTCAAGTTCACTGTCCTGAGGTCTACTGATGTGAGGACGGTCTTCTCTATATCGGAATTGACGAGGCTAGTCTTGACAGTCCAGGCTGCGTATGGAGATGCGGCAGGGACGTAAATCTCTGTGAGATTGGCGCCGCTCAGGTTTGCCGAGGTGAGGTCGGCCCCCGAGATATTCACGCCTCTGAGGTTCGCGTTCTTGAGAATGGCTCCCTTGAGGTTCGCTCCTGCAAGGCTTGTGTAGCTGTAGTAGGAGCCGTACTGGCCTTTGGCTGCAACAAGCTTGGGGCTGAGGTTAAATCCAGTCAGGTCGCATCCGTGAAGGTCCGCCTTGGGCACCAGGTTGAGACAGCGGGCGGAAATTGTTCCGAAATTGGTTGCTGGGGGGTCAACGCAGATCACCTGAGCGTTCGCTTGGATGAAGCAGCCGTAAGCGTCCTTGTGGCCGTAGTCAATGGCGCTCGCGCTTGCTGCAGCGGCCATCAGGGTCACTACTGCGACCACCAAACTGATCAGGCTTTTCTTAATCATTTTGTCTCTCCCCAGAGAATTCAGCAACTTATGCCGTAGGACGATTTTTCGGAACCTTAAGCCTACATGCTCCCGAGCTATATGTTGGCATGAGAACCGTCTCAGGTCCCGGCTACGCCCCTGCCATGACGTCCGTCGCCGTCCGCGAAGCGCTCTGCCCCGATGGCGCCGAGATTGACGGTGGGCAGGCCTCGCTCTGCTTCACGCGGGAGGCCCTCGGCGAGGGGGAGTCCCTGGGCTTCAAGGGCTGAAGCTCGGTCGGCGAGGACCGTTTCCCAGGGGAACTGTGAGATCTCCTCACCGAGGATCAACGCGTTTTCAAGTGCGGTCCCGTTTGGCACCACCCGGTTGACGAGTCCAATCCGCTCTGCTTCCGTCGCGTCAATGACTCTGCCTGTGAGGATCAGGTCCATTGCTCTGCCCAGTCCGACTGTGCGCGGCAGGCGCTGCGTGCCCCCATCAATCAATGGCACTCCAAAGCGACGCTCCGTGCAGCCGAACTTTGCGGATTCACTGGCAACCCGAAGGTCACACCAGAGGGCGAGCTCCAAGCCACCCGCGACACACCAGCCCTCAATCGCTGCGATCGCCGGCTTTGGGGCGATGCGTCGGGTGAATCCCAACGGTCCTGATTCGGAGTCCACTCGGTGAAGCAGCGTGTCTAGGGATTTCAGGTCTGCTCCTGCGCAGAACGCTTCGGTTCCTTCTCCGGTCAGGATCATCACCTTCGCATCACCGTCAGCGATCCAACGCGCATAGACAGATTCAAGCGCTTCTGCGGTTGGCCCATCAATTGCATTGCGTCGCTCAGGGCGACAGAGGGTGACCACGGCGCATGAGCCGCGGACCTCGTAGGTGACCGGTGGGTCTACCAGCCGCCTTGCCACTCGGCCAGATCGGCGCGGTGGCTCTGTGCTGCGAGATGCTCGTGTTCCCTGTCTTCCTTGCGGTGCTGCAGGATGCTCAGGATCACGAGGAGCAGAGGGAACAGGAAGATGATTCCGAACCCAAAGTTGGTTACAACCTTGTCAGTCGTCGGACCGTAAAGGCCCTCTCCGCCATTGATGCGGGCAAGAGCTGCGGGTGTGATGAGCGCTCCTGTGGCAAGGGCCCATGTGACTGCTGCGGTGAACTTGGCTGTAAGGCTGCGCATCGTGAGCGAATCCTAGCGAACCGCCCGACGGCTGGGTTGCCACCGGACGGTTCTCTTGGAATCGACTGTCTCGCTAGCTGACCTTCAGCGACTTGAGGTAGGTGACCAATGTTGTCTGGAACTGGTTGTTGGCTGCTCGTGCGACGAGCGGATCCAGATGCTCCTGATCGTGGTCTGACACGAATGTGGCTTCGGTGATCTTCGATCCGTTCTTGAACGAACGGGCTCCACCCAGCACTCCGCATTCAGTTGTCTTGTGTGTATTCACCCATGTCGTCAGAGCTGTGACGGTTGATGGCACGCCTGGCGTGATGGCTGGACGCTCGCTGCATGTGAGACCTGTCTCAAATGCGTAGAGCGGGGTTGTAACTTCAGCCCAGTGCCATGGACGCAGGCTGAGGCTGTCGGTGATTGCGTTCTTTGTGAGGTTGGTTGCGGCTCCGACCTCGATCGAAAGGCGCTTGGGGAAATACCACTCCACGAAGTTGCCTGGCTCAGTTCCGAAGAGCTTCTTGAGGTCGGCCATGTCCGTGAGGCCGCCGTCCTGCCAACCCGCTGCGGCCGTATTGACGGCTGGGTTCTTGACGCTGCCCATGTTCATGTGGAACAGGGCGAAGGATGCCGGGGACGTATCGCGGTCGAATGCGTAGCCAAGGCCACCCTCATTGGTGAGCTTGCCGACACCTCCGACGACTGGCCTCGTGAACGCGCCGAATCCGACAGCGTTCAGGAGCCCTTGAAGCGCACCGTTTGCCTTTGGATCCTTGATTGCGTAAAGAGCTGAGAGCTCTGGAAGCACTCCGGTCAGGTAGGTGGGCGCTCCGGGGAGGATCTCCGCGAATGGCTGACCGGTGGCAAGCGCACTGATCTGCGTGTTGATGGCGCCCGCGTCAGGCTGTGCGCCGAATGTGCCACGTGCTGCGCCGTCGACAAGGACGAGTCCGGCGAGATCCTTATAGCCGGCTGTTCCATTGAAGTCCCATGATGCGTACTCGGAGGTAAGGGAACCACCAAGTGAGTGACCGCCGAGGATGACCTTGCGGCCTCCTGCCTTCGCGGCAAGGACGACTGCCCGGATGTCTTCAAGTGTTGTCTTGAGGCCCCAATTGCGCGCAGCTTCAACGCCCGGGGTGCCGAGTGCTGGTGGAGTGAAGGTATGCCCGTTGAGCGGGGTTCTAAAGTAGTAGTAGCCGAGCGCCTCACCTGGCTTGCCTGTGCTGAATCCGTAGAGATCTTCAAGGCACTGGCTTCGACGATCAATGCCCCAGACCTGAAGCTTCTTGAACTTTGTCGCAAGGCGCTGGCCGATCACGCGAAAGTCGCCTGAGCCGCCAAGGAAGCCTGGGATCATGACCAGCACACTCTTTGCGGTGGATGGTCCGATTTTGAGTACTCGCATTTTGCTGCAGTCGGATGGGCCTGAAACGACTGGGCTTGCGACCGTCGTGTAGGTCTCCTTGGCTGCTGCTCCTGCGGCTGCCGGCATGACGCAGGCTGCTGCCAGAATCGCCACAAGGGTGAGCGTGTGTCTGATCTTCAAGGTGTTCCTCTTCCTGGTTTTGGGCAGGCCACGCATTCCGGGCCTGCCATTTCTCCTCCTAGGGCCAATTTACACCTTTGATCCCGCTAACGGCGGCGGTTCGGCAAGTTGGCGCAAAAAGTCGCATAGTGCAGGCTTAATGGAGGAAGGGATGCGCCGTTCACAACTCTTTTACATGCGGGACACAGGTTCTTCACCATTCTTTAGCCGTGTCAAGACAGGCTGCACCGTGCAGTCCCCCGATAGACAACACAACAAGGAGTTTTCAGTTGACCATCAAGAAAGGTCTTATCTCAATAGCGACAGCGCTTGTACTCGCAGCTGGCGTTTCCGCATGTGGCGGTTCATCAGGCAGCACCTCAGCAGAGAGCCTGAGCGGTTCAATCCGTGTTGACGGCTCAAGCACAGTCTTTCCGTTTGCCCAGGCAGCGGCAGAGTCGTTCAACCAGGATCAGGCCAATGTGAAGATCGCTGTTGGCGAGTCCGGCACAGGCGGCGGTTTCGCCAAGTTCTGCGCAGGCGAGACTGACATTTCTGACGCCTCTCGTGAGATCAAGCCTGAAGAGGCTGCTCTTTGCAAGAAGAACGGCATTACCTACCAGTCGGTCCAAGTTGCCAACGACGGCATCGCAATCGCTGCCAACCCGGCTCTTGGGGTTGACTGCCTGACCACAGCGCAGCTGAAGCAGATCTGGAACAAGGGTTCAAGCATCAACTCCCTTTCCCAGATTGACCCAAAGCTGTCAACGACCAAGCTCTCACTCTTTGGTCCGGGAACCGACTCGGGAACGTTTGACTTCTTCACGGAGAAGATCAACGGTGAGAAGGGTGCAACTCGTGAGAAGTACGCAGCATCTGAGGACGACAACACCCTTGTTACGGGCGTTGAAGGTGACAAGGGCGGCTTCGGCTACTTCGGATACAGCTACGCGGCTGCCGCAGGTGACAAGATCACGATCGTGGGCGTCAACAACGGTAAGGGCTGCATCAAGCCATCGGTTGCGACGGTTCAGGACGGCTCTTACGCTCCGCTCTCACGACCTCTCTTCATGTACGTGAATGAGAAGGCGATCTCAAGGCCAGAAGTCAAGGCATTCCTCGCGAAGACAACCGACGGCTCAGTGTCCATCGCTGGATCGGCCAAGCTTGTACCAATGACTGACGCTCAGCTTGCAGCTGCAAAGACGCAGCTTGCAACAGCGGAGAAGAACGCGAAGTAGTGACTCCGGTCACTTCGACCGAACGCGAGCGGGTCCGGGCCGATTTGGTCCGGGCCCGCTCTGCGCGTTCCGCAAGGGAAGGCCTGATCAAGGGAATCCTCGTTCTTGCGGCGCTGCTTTCAATAGCCACAACCACAGCGATTGTCTTCACGCTGCTCCAGCAGACACTCTCCTTCTTTGGGACGGTTTCGCCATGGGACTACTTCACGGGCACGAAGTGGACTCCGCTTCTGGCCGGTGACCAGCAGTCGTTCGGTGTGCTTCCACTCCTTTGGGGAACCTTCTACCTGACCGGCATCGGCCTTCTGGTGGCCATTCCCTGCGGGCTGCTGGCCGCCATCTACCTTTCGGAGTTCGCAAAGCCCCGGGTACGCAAAGCTGTCAAGCCAATCCTTGAGCTGCTTGCCGGAATGCCAACAATCATCTTTGGGTACTTCGCCCTGACCTTCGTAACTCCGACGATCCTTCGTGGACTGTTCGGGATTCCCGTCAACCAGTTCAACGGCCTTTCCGCTGGGCTGGTGCTCGGCATTCTCGTAATTCCGACCATCGCCTCCGTCTCCGAGGATGCAATGCGGTCAGTTCCATCTTCGCTCCGCGAGGGCGCCTATGGCCTTGGGGCAGGGCGCCTCCAGGTGGCGCTGAGGGTTGTCTTCCCAGCTGCACTCTCTGGGATAGTGGCCGCGCTGATACTTGGCGCATCCCGCGCGGTTGGGGAGACGGTGATCATCCTCATCGCAGGCGGCCAGGAGCCATCAATGACCCTCAACCCGACGCAGTCGTTCCAGTCAATGGCTTCCTTCATTGCCGCCACCGCGCGAGGCGACATTCCTCAGAACACACTCAAGTACGAGACGATCTTCGTCGTTGGGTTCACCCTTTTCTGTGTGACGTTGCTTCTCAACGGGGTATCGGCAAAGGTTGTCGGCCGATTCAGGCAGGTCTACGAATGACTGGAGCGCAGATCGCAGCCAATGCGCTTGAGGGCATCCGGCACGGTGAGCGAAAGCGGCTCGCGGCACAACTCTTCAACGGCCTCATGTACGGGGCGATTGGTCTCGCCTTCCTTGCGCTAGTTGCGCTGATAGGCCAGACGGCGGTCAAGGGTCTTCCTGGGCTGAGTCTGCAGTTCTTGACGAACTTCCCATCGAGGATCAACCCGTCAACGTCGGGAGCTCAGTCAGCGATTGTTGGAACCGTCTACCTGACGCTGCTCACGGCTGTATTTGTAATCCCGGTTGGGATTGCGACAGCTCTCTACCTTGAGGAATACGCGGACAAGACCCGCTGGTGGAACCGGCTGATTGAAGTCAACATCCAAAACCTTGCAGCCGTCCCATCGGTCGTTTACGGAATCCTGGGTCTGGCTTTTATTGTGCGCGGACCGCTGGGGCTGGGTCCAGTGCTTCTCGCTGGAGGCCTGACTCTTGGCCTGCTCGTACTTCCAGTCGTAATCATTGTCGCCCGCGAATCAATCCGCGCAGTACCGCCATCTATCCGCGATGGGGCGCTTGCCCTTGGAGCCACTAAGTGGCAGACCGTCTCGCGCCAGGTGCTCCCATCGGCCCGTGCGGGAATCGTCACCGGCGTGATCCTGAGCCTGTCCCGAGCAATCGGTGAAACGGCCCCACTGCTGGTCATCGGGGCAGCCTCATCACCGAGGTTCAATCCTTCCGGACTTAATGATGCGTTCACGGCCCTGCCGATCCAGATCTTCACTTGGACGCAAGACCCAAATCCCCAGTTCGTTGATCAGGCTGCAACAGCCAGCATCGTCCTGCTCCTGATCCTGCTTGGCATGAACGGGATCGCGATCGTTCTCCGCCACCGTTACGAACAGAGGTGGTGAGTTGAGTTCGCTTGATGAGTCACTCCCAGAGCCAACGGGCGCAGAAGTCCTGCCGGGGGAAAGCCTGCGAACATCGGAGGTGATGAGCTCGCTTGATCACCATGAGACAGGGATCCCCGCTCCAGATGCTGGGCTTCAGATGACGATCTTCGATTGTCAGAATGTTGAGGTCTTTTACGGAAGCCATCAGGCAATTCGCGACGTCTCACTGTCTTTCGGTCTGCGTGAGGTAACGGCGCTAATCGGGCCATCAGGCTGTGGCAAGAGCACTTTCCTGCGCTGCCTCAACCGGATGAACGACCTGATTCCAAGTGCCAAGGTTGGCGGCCATGTGATCTACCACGGGCAGGACCTCTACGCCCCGGAAATTGACCCCGTTCAGGTTCGGAAGCGGATCGGCATGGTCTTTCAGAAGCCCAATCCCTTTCCGAAATCGATTTATGACAACGTCGCATTTGGGCCGCGGGTTGTTGGGATGGAAGGCGACATGGATGAGATAGTGGAGCGTGCCCTTGTGCGAGGAGCCCTTTGGGAAGAGGTCAAGGATCGCCTTGACGAGAACGCTTTTGGAATGTCCGGAGGGCAGCAGCAGCGACTCTGCATTGCAAGGGCGCTCGCCACCGACCCTGACGTCCTCCTTATGGATGAGCCATGCTCTGCTCTCGATCCAATCAGCACTGGACGGATTGAGGACCTTATGTCGGAGCTCAAGGAACGGATTTCAATCGTGATTGTCACTCACAACATGCAGCAGGCTGCGCGAGTCTCTGACAAGACAGCATTCTTCAACGTTGAACTTGCCGCAGACGAGAAAAGCCGCACCGGGGTTGTCGTCGAGTACGACGCGACCGAAACAATCTTCACTAATCCATCCGACAAGCGGACAGAGGACTACGTGACAGGTAAATTCGGATGATGGAAGCTGGATCTGGAGAAGTCTTGACCCCGCATCGCCTTCAGTATCAGGGTGAGATTGCGCGCCTTGAGCGCGACACGCTTGAAGGCATTGAGCTTGTGGTGGGCGCACTTGACCGTGCACTTGAGGCCCTGGCCCATCAGGACATTGAACTTGCCGAGTTGGTCGTCGCTGACGATGACCGTATTGACGGGCGCTACCTGCAGATCCACCAAGGGGTGCTGTCGCTGTTTGCCAGGCAGGCCCCCGTGGCAGGGGACCTGCGACTGCTCGCAGCACTCCTTCATGTAATCCGGAACATGGAACGCATGGGTGATCAGTGCGTGAATATTTCCAAGCTGATTCCCGTTTCAGGAACTGCGCCTCCGACCGATCCTCAGATCCTGAACATGATGGAGGAGATGGGCCTCGCGGTCCGCGAGATCGTCCGCCAAGCGATGAAGGCCTTCAAGACCCGCGATGCGGACATGGCCGTTGACTTGGCTGAGCGAGATCAGAAGGTCAACGATCTCAACAAAGCGATCTTCCGGCGCGCGCTTGAGGTAGGTAATGACCTTGAGCTTCGGGAGTGGGCGATGACCATGACGCTCGCAGCACGCTGCCTTGAACGGGTTGGTGACAACGCCGTTGACATTGGGGAACAGATCGCTTTTGTGGTGACCGGAGTGTTCAGAGAATTTGCTGACGCTTCGCAGGCCGGCGACTCCCGGGACCGCTGATCGACATGGCAAAGCGAGGATCGAAGGACAAGGAGCTTCTGAACCTCTTTGAGCGGGCGGGGCAGAACGCCGCGAAGGCAGCCGCTGCTGTTGACCGGTTGCTTGGGGTGATACCCGATGTTGCAGAGTTGGCAGACGAAGTCCGCGAGGCAGAGCAGGAGGGAGATCGGATCACCCACGCGATTCTCCGCAAGCTTGACTCAGCTGCCAAGCCGTACGTTGATGTCGGCGACCTTCACACCCTTGCCTCAGCTGTTGACGACATTGTCGACCATGCGGAAGAGGCCGCGGACATGATCGGCCGCTACGGCATCGAGGCACCGATGATTCAAGCCAGTGAGCTTGGTGGGGTCCTAGCCGAGTCGGCCTCGGAGGTTGCGGGTGCGCTCAAGGACCTCCGCAAGGGCAACGACCTCACTTCGAGGATCGTTGAGCTTCACCGACTTGAAAACGAGGGTGATCGGATCAGCCGTGACGGACTGGGAGCCCTCTTCGCCGGTGGCATTGACCCGATGGTTGTGATCCGCTGGAAGGATGTTTACGAGTCGCTTGAACGGGCAGTTGACGCATGTGAGGGAGTTGCCCACGCACTCGAAACGCTCACCCTCCGGCGCGGCTCAGCCTGACCAGCCTGAAATACCCGCAAAATGGGTGTGAACGAGTTGTTAACAAGGGCGCCCAGGACTTGCCCAAACGCCTCGTTTACCGTTACAGTCCCGTTGGCAATGTCGATCATTGATTCCTTGGAAGCAGCCCTTCCAGACACCGCACCCAACTTTTCAGGATCCGCAACCGTACGCGCGGCTGTTGTCGATCGCGATTCCGGGTTTGCGACGGTACTCCGTCGCAGGGCTGAGGCACTTGGTTGGCAGCAGCGAGACCTGACACAGGTTCCTGCGATCGACGCGCTGGTGGCGATGCGCCTCCACGTCCTTGTGATTGACCCACTTCTGATGGGGCCACAGTGGGCTGAGACGATTGAGTACTTGCGCGGGAACCTTCCAGAGCTCGCAATCATCGTCACAACAGGACCAAGCTCAGTTGGGCAACGAGTCCGCGGACTCAGAGCCGGTGCTGACGATTGGATTACAAAGCCTTGCCATCCAGAAGAGCTGATTGCCCGGATTGAATCGGTAATGCGGCGTCGCAAGCCAGCACCAATGCTCACACGTGAGCCGATTGTTGCCGGTGAGCTTGTCATTAGGGCCGACCAGTTCCAAGCCTTCTGCGAAGGTCGCAGCCTTGACTTGACAAGGCGTGAGTTTGAACTTCTCCACCTCCTTGCGGACAACCCGGGGACAGTGCTCGAGCGCGAGGAGATCTACCAACGTGTCTGGGGATTCCAGATGGCGCATGGCGACCGCTCCGTTGATGTGTTCGTCCGTAAGCTCCGCCAGAAGATCACCACCTTCTCTCCTGGTTGGGATTACATCCACACCCACTTCGGCGTCGGCTATCGCTTTGCTCCGGAGCCTCCAGTTGCCGAGAAGCCCCAGTCGGGCAAGCCAGCCAAGGCTCAGAGCAGCAAGCTCAAGTCGGGCTCCAGTCGTAAAGCCGTAGCCCCAGCAGGCTGATGACACAGTCCGTGGCAGCACGGATTGGAATTGTGCTCCTCCTGGCGCTTGGCGTCTGGAAGCTTCCCGGGGGAGGCAAGGCAGCTGCTGCCACTTGGGATGCGCTTGGAGCTGTGATGCTCGCGCTGATCGCATGGACAGCATGGAGATTCGGTCGGGAGCATTGGCTCGACCTCGACAGGCTTGAGGACTCTGGTCGTCTGGTGGCCTACGGGACCATCGGAATTCTCCTGTTGGCGTTGGCGGGGCGGACGTTGCTGTGGAGCTCTGCGCCAGGGTCAATCGTGTGGCTGTGCATGATCGGGGCTGTTGGCGCGGGCGCCTATCGCTCGTGGCAACTCTGGAAAGAGCTTTAGCCAACAAGCAGCAAAGAAATCGTTGAATGTTGCTGCGTTTGGCGCAAACAGTGGCTGACCTGTAACACCTTTTCCCCGATGGTTTCCCTATGCGGAGACTTCAACTTGAGTCCGGCCAGGCGACGATTGAGCTGATCATGGTTCTCCCAATCGTGTTCGCGCTTGGATGGGGCGTTTGGCAGGTGTCCCTCGCCGGGCGCGCAGCTCAGCTGGCTGCCACGGCTGCGAGGGCTGGGGCAAGGGCCGTTGCCCTAGGGGCGGATCCCAAGACTGCGGTGATCCGGGCACTTCCTTCGTGGGAGGCAGGGAGGGTGAGGCTTGCGACGAGGGACGGGGCTGTGACAGCCCGCCTTCCGGTGCCGTCCGTTGGGCTTCCGATTGATCTCGGAACGGTGGTGGCAACCGCCCGGTTTCCAGTTCAGGGCGGCTGATGGAGTTGGTGCGGCTGCGCGGAGAGCAGGGTCAGGGTTTGGTGGAGACGGTCTCGATCATTCCAGTCGTGCTGCTCCTGATGCTGGCGATCGCCTCACTCGCTGTTTGGATGACGGCGGAGGGTGCGGTTGAAGAGGCAGCAGCGGCAGCAGCGGTCGCATCCCTGGAGGGATCCGATCCGGTTTCTGCGGCTTCCCAATCCGCTCCCACGTGGGCACGGGGCGCACTTCGCACACAGAGCCTCGCGTCACGAGGAGGGATCCGGGTCAGCCTGAAGCGTCTGCCGGCAGGACCCTGGGTCAGCCTTGCGATGCCTGAGGCAACCCTGCACACGAGTCTTGATGGGGCTCAAGGTCCGGTGGGAGGATGAGATGCATTGGGGTTGTTGGCTCCGAGGGAGTGGCGAGGGCAGCGGCTGCCGCGTTTGCCTTGCGTCTGGCTCGCGGTTCGGCCGCTGGGCTTATCTCGCTTTCGTGCGAGGTTCAGATGCGGGAGCCAGATCCTGATCCGATTAGTCCGGCGGCTGACACGGGCATTCCTTCTGTCGCGCCGCCACCGGTTCCAAGTGCCGCCCGGCTTTCCGCTCACCTGAGACGACACGGCCACCCGGGACGTGCAACTTGGCGTTTGGTCACCAGTCGCGTGAGCGACACAGAAGAGGTGAGGTCGGTCGTGGAGCTGCTTGGGGGACAGATCAGCTGGCCTGTTCTGAGCGTTTCCGGTCCACTGAGCGAGGACGCGATTGATGTGCTGTGTGAATGCGACTTGGTGGTCTTCGCGCTCTCGGCAGGAGTGCCAGCCGAGTTTGCAGAGATTGCTCTGGAACCCTTGGGTGAGTCGGGCTGCCGTACGGCTGTTGAATGGTTTGAAAGCCCGGGCCTGGGTGCCGTTCTCCCCATGGCAGGGATCGCTGTGCCCCCGGTCTGGACGGACCCCATCGCAAGGGCGTTGGACGCACTTGGAGTCGGAGCTTGACCTTCGCTCGACAAGAGGCTTGTCATCTGGGGCGAGGTCTCCCTTGTCGCAGTTTGATCACAGGCCAGTCCGGTCAGGCAACTGTGCTGATGGTGGCGATCGTGTTTGGCGTTTTGGCTTGCTCCACGGTCGGATGGGGAGTTGCGAGAGTTGCCCACCTGCGGCAGCGCCAACAGTCGATTGCGGATATTGCAGCTCTGAGTGGTGCGAGGACAATGTGGTCCGGGGGCAGCCAGCTGAACGCGGAGGCAGCGGCCCGGCAGACGGCAGCAGCAAATGGCGTTGGCTCCTTGACGATCCTGCCGCCCCAGACTGCTGACCCTCCGCAGAGCATTCGAATCCGCGTCAACGATCCCGTTCGGATCGGGCCTGGGGACCTGGCCCTTAGCTTCGGGTTTCATCAGTCGAGTGCCGCTGCGGTTTCGGACTGGTTCGGAGGCGGCATGAGCCCCGGTCCCGGCGACTACAAGGGGCCATTCGTGTGGCGGCAAGGAAAGCCGATGCGCCCCGATGTCGCAATCGCATTTGATCGAATGCAGGACGCCGCTCAATCTGCGGGAGTGGTCCTGACCATCAACAGCGCTTGGAGGTCAAGTGCGGAACAGGCGACACTGTTTGCAGCTCACCCTGACCCAAAGTGGGTGGCTCCACCAGGGCATTCTCTGCATCGGCTAGGGACAGAGCTGGATCTTGGGCCGCCTGATGCTTACGGGTGGTTGGCGAATCACGCTGGGGCCTTCGGATTTATTCAACGCTACTCCTGGGAAGCGTGGCACTTTGGCTACACCCGCAGTCCGGGCAGCACCGCAGTTGGCTTTGGCCGGAGAACCTTGGCCTCAGGCCGGGCCTCAACGGGAGTTAGGCAAGGCTCAGGAGCGCTTCAGGCGTGGGTTCCTGCCCGTTACAGAGAGCTAATCCTGGCCGTTTCCAAACGCAGAGGTGTTTCTGCTGCCCTGCTAGCCGCCCAGATAAGAGCGGAGAGCGACTTCCAACCGGGGATTGTTTCCAGCGCAGGCGCTCAGGGGATCAGTCAACTGATGCCAGATGAATCGAGCCGCCTGCGAGTAGATCCCTTCGACCCCGCTCAGGCGATTGATGCGCAAGCCAGGCTGATGCGGCAACTGCTTGCAAGGTTTGCGGCTGTCCCGCTTGCCCTTGCGGCGTACAACGCTGGACCCAATGCTGTGGCACGCTGCGGCTGCGTACCCAACTACACGGAGACTCAGGCCTACGTGCGCAGAATTCTGGGCTGGCTCAGAGATGGAGCGTCCAACACGGTGGTGCGGTTGATCAGTTAGGCGGGCGCAAGCTCGACGGGGATTCCGTTGAGTACTGCGTTGCCGCTCACCTGGTCCACAACGCCCTCATCAGTGAGGATGTTGCTGTTGACCCCGGCATGGCTGTTTGCAACATCACTGCGAGTGCCTGAAAGCCCATGACCCCAGCCATGGGGAAGGCTTACAACGCCAGGCAGAATGTCATCGGTTATCTCCACTGGCGCAGTCAGATCACCAGCTTTGGAGGTCACCTTGATGTTGCCGCCCGCCTCAATCCCGAGTGCTCCAGCATCAATCGGGTTGATCTGGAGGGTGCATCGGGCAGGGCCCTTAACCAAAGGCTCAATGTTGTGCATCCACGAGTTGTTCGAACGCAGGTGGCGGCGGCCAACAAGAACAAATCCATCATCGATCCGATTGAGCGCTGCGATGACCCTTGGCACATCAGCCATGAACTGTGGCGGTGCCACCTCAACCATTCCGCTGGGGGTCCTGAGGAAACCTGGCAGGCGAGGGGCCAGTGCGCCAAGGTCAACTCCGTGCTCCTCGGTGATCAGGCGGTCCACGCTCAGACCACCAGGCTTGAGGCCAAAGCCGTCGCCGTGGGGCCCGCAACGCAGGAGAATGTCAAGCAGGCGCTCTGGTCCGCGACGGTCGGAAACCTGAGAAACGACCTCCTCGGGCGTCATTCCAGCGGCAGCAGAGTTATGGCGGGCGAGTTCACTCTTGGCAACCTCCATGGCCACGAAGTCATCAAGGCCAGTGATGTCAGAGTCGGCGGGCTGACCCGCGAAGATCATCGCAAGCTTGAGCAACGTCTCCCACTCGTCTAGGAAACCCTCCGGAAGGTCAACCACTGCAGGCGAGAAGTTCGCAATGTTGCGAATTGAGAGCTGGTAGAAGGCGAGGTCGTAATGCGACTTGGCAAGCGGTGATGGAGAAGGGAAAATGACATTCGCATGGCGCGTTGTCTCATTCAGATACGGGTCAATGCTGATCATGAAATCCAGCCCGGCAAATGCCTTCTCCAGCCGGTCACCGTTTGGCGCGCTGAGGATTGGGTTTCCGCCGGAGGTGATCATCACTCGGATCTGGCCTTCGCCTGGAGTGTCGATTTCCTCCGCCAGAGCTGCGGTCGGAAGCTCACCGAGTGATTCCTCAAGCCCACGGACGCGGGTGCCCCAGCGACCTGTAGGAATACCGCGGCCCTTGCCAGGCTCTCCAGCGAGACCACCTGCTGCGGGGTCGGGGAACATGACGCCACCTTCGCGGTCCAAGTTGCCGGTGACGATGTTCAGAACATCAATCAGCCATGAAGCTGTGGTGCCGAACTCCTGGGTGCATGTGCCAATGCGTCCATAGACCGATGCTCTGTCGGCATTGCCAAGATCGCGTGCCAGTGTTCGGATCTCCTCTGCAGTGATCCCGCACTTGGGGGCAACCGTCTCAGGAGCGAAGTGTTCTGCTTCTGCGCAGATCTCATCGACGCCGTTAAGAAGTGAAGCCTTTTCACCCATCTTCTCAAGCCCCTTGCTGACGAACCCTTCATTTAGGAGAACATTTAGGAGGGCAAAGAGGAGAAATACATCGGTGCCAGGGCGGATCGGCAGATGGAGGTCTGCCTCTTTGGCGGTCCTTGTCCGCGCTGGGTCAATGACAACCACTCGGCCGCCACGAGCGCGGATCGCCCGGATTCGTCCTCTGAAGTCGGGTGCGGTCATCATGCTGCCATTGGACGCAAGAGGGTTGGCGCCCATGATGACCATCAGGTCAGTGCGATCAATATCGGGAATTGCGACACCGAGACTCGAGCCGTACATGTGACCACTTGCCACTTGCTTTGGCAGCTGGTCCAAGCTGCTGGCGCTGAATCGTGTCTTGGTCCCGATCGACTTGATCAGAACGCTGTTGTACAAAAGCGCGGAAAGGTTGTGAGCATTGGGATTTCCGAAGTAGGTGCCGATCACATTGCGGTCACCCGAGAGGAATGGCGCAAGACCCTCTGCGGCCAGCTCAAAGGCTTCGTCCCAAGTTGCTTCGCGGTGTCCATCGCCGTCCTTGACCATGGGGACTGTCAGACGGTCAGGATCCGAGTGGAGTGCTCCGATTGATGCTCCCTTTGGGCAGATGAAGCCCTTGGAGAACACGTCATTCTCGTCGCCACGGACCTTAACTACCTGATCTCCTCGCATCTTCAGTTCGAGCCCGCAAGTGGCTTCGCAGAGGGGACAGGTTCTGTAGGCGGTGTACTCACGCTCAGTATCAGTGACGGACATGGGCCAAAGCCTACCCGTTGGTCGTATTGTCGAAGTGAAGATGACTGGTGTTCAGAGTCGGGGAGAACGAATCCGCGAGCAGCGGCTGGCATTGCCGGATGAAACCGGTGTCTACCTGTTCCGAAATGCGGCAGGGAAGGTCATCTATGTCGGGAAGGCAAACTCGATCCGCTCGCGAGTCTCCTCCCACTTCAACGCGCCCGCCGGCCGGCGGCAGATGGAGATGATCGCCGGGGTCGATCAGATCGAATGTGTTGTGGTCCAGACGGAGGCTGAAGCGCTCCTGACCGAGCAGGCATTCATCCGCAGGCACAAGCCTCGTTACAACATTCTCCTCCGCGACGACAAGTCATATCCGTTCATCGGCGTCTCAATTGATGAGAAGTTCCCACGGGTCTACATGACTCGTGAGAAACGCCGGCGCAACCGCCTCTACTTCGGCCCGTTCGCCAGCAGCCGCGCTGCATTCAAGACAGTTGAAATGCTCAATCGAGTATTCATGTTCCGCTCCTGTGATGGGACCGAACCAGGTCGCCGGAGCGGCTCGCCCTGTCTTGACTTTCACATTGAAAGGTGTACCGGCCCGTGCATCGGGGAGATTGAGGAAGTGGAGTACCGGGCGCGCATCGAGGACGCCATTGCCTTTCTTTCAGGTCGCCATGATGAGCTTCAACAGAGGCTGCAAGCCGACATGGAGCTTGCTTCAGAGGAGCAGCGCTATGAGGACGCGGCGAGGGCACGCAATGGCCTGCGGGCAGCCAAGTCAGTCCTCGAACGTCAGCGGGTTGCGGGGATTGCCGCGGGGTCAGGAAGCCTCGACGTGATCGCTGTCTGTGTTGGCGAGAAGGACGCAAACGCCCAAGTGCTGCAGGTTCGCGACGGATTCCTGACGGACCGGCTCAGCTACTACCTCGACAGCGCCGGAGGGACGGTCGCAGAGGTTGCCGAGGCTTTTGTCGTCCAGCACTACGAAGGGATTGGCGCCATCCCAGGGTTGATTGTCGTCCAGCCTGAGCTTGCTGGAACTCCAGCTGCGGCAGCAATCGCAGCGGCATTCAGCGAGCAGCGTGGCTCACGGGTTGAAGTGGGAGGGGGAGAAAGAGGCGACCGCCGCCAGCTGATCGAGATGGCTGAACGGAACGCGAAGCTCGCTCTCGGGCAGGAACGACTTCGCGCGGAGCGCAACCGCCAACAGCGGGCGGCATCTCTTGACGGGCTCGCCGAGGCGCTAGGACTTGATGCGCCTCCACTTCGGATCGAATGCTTCGACATTTCACACCTGATGGGAACCGAGACCGTTGCCTCGATGGTTGTCTTCGAAGCCGGGGTTCCTTCCAAGTCGGACTATCGGTCGTTTCGAATCCGCGATGAAGTTGCGGGTGCCCCCGATGACTTTGCATCGATGGAGCAGGTGTTGGACAGGCGGCTGAAGCGCTGGGAGTCGGAAAGCGACGTGTCCCCACATGACTCAAAGAAGGACAAGTCATTCGCGGCACTGCCGAGCCTGATCGTCATCGATGGTGGTCCTGGGCAGCTTTCAGCGGGGCTCAGGTCACTTGAGAAGTTCACGGACCAAGGCGTGGCAGTCATCTCGCTGGCTAAACGCATTGAGGAGATCTTCGTCCCCGGAAGGTCGCACCCGATTCTGCTTCCCCACGATTCACCCGAGCTGCAGCTGCTCCAGCGAGTTAGGGATGAGGCCCATCGCTTTGCGATCACCCACCACCGCAAGCGTCGCAGCAAGACGATGACCGACTCTGCCCTTGATGGGCTGCCGGGCGTGGGGCCGACAAGACGAGCTCAGCTATTGCGTTACTTCGGGAGCGCGGAGGCCGTCTTCTCCGCAAGTCGTGCAGAGCTTGAGTCCGTTCCGGGCCTTCCGGGGAAGGTTGCGAGGGACCTTCACTCGCACATCAACAAGACGTACGGCTGAACCTCTGGCTGCTCAAGCTGCTTGTCCGAGACCCAGTACGCAACACTTGAGGCATGGACGAACCGACAACCCCTGAAACAGCAAGGTTTGACGAGAGTGCCAACGTGGAGCTGACCGACTTCGTGATCATCACCGGCTATTCGGGAGCTGGCAAGTCCACTGCGATTGACGAGTTTGAGGACGAGGGTTACTTCTGTGTCGACAACCTCCCACCGGAGATGATCGGATCGCTGGCCAACCTCTTCAAGCTTGAGGGATCCAAGATTGAGAAGGCGGCGGTTGTTTGCGATGTTCGCGGACGCTCATGGTTTGCCGGGCTTGCGAAAGTGATCGACGACCTCAGGTCCGAAGGGCTGCCGCTTCGAGTCCTTTTCCTTGAGGCCAGTGAGGAAACGCTCATCACTCGATACAAGGAGACCCGCCGACGGCATCCACTTGCCGTCTCCGGTTCAGTCGTTGAAGGCGTCACCGCCGAAGCTGAGCTCATGGGTCCAATCCGTGAACGAGCTGATGT
>JBAXHG010000020.1:0-17705 GCA_037139015.1 Actinomycetes bacterium
GGCCGGGATCGACCGCGTCGCAGAGGTCGAGCGCCTGCTCCAGCGTGTTGACGCACGACCGGTCGGCCGCGTACATCGGATGCAGCGGCTCGATCGCCAGCGGCATGGCTGCTTCCCGCGCGTATTCCAGCAGCGCGGCGACGCCGTCGCGGACCTCGCCGCGGGCGCGGCCGAGGTCCCTGTGCGCCGGCACGCCGTCGAGCGCTCCGGGGAGGCCGCCGACGACCAGCACCAGGCACGGGCTGCCGAGCGCAGCCGCCTCGTCGACCGCGCGGAAATTGTCGTCGAGCGCCGCCCGGCGCGCCGCCGCGTCGATCGCCGGGAACATGCCGCCGCGGCAATAGCCCGAGAGGGCGAGGCCGTGCGCACGGATCAGCTCGCCGGCTCCGGCGGAGCTCAGAGCCTCGGGGTCGCGCTGGTCCTCCTCCACCAGCCCAAGCCCGATTGCAGCGGCTGTTTCCACCACTGCCGTTCTTCCGCCCTGGGTCAGAGCGAACTGGGCTGTCAATGGGCGCCCAAGCGGGTCGTGGACCTGAACATCAACCAGCTCACTCGTCGGATCTCCTGCGGTGAGAGCCACGAGGGTACCTTCGCCCCCGTCAGCCAGAGGACATGGGTCGGTAGCCCTGCCGCCCGCCTCGAACCCTGCGCACAGCGCAGCGGTCACATCAGTTGCCGACAAGGTTCCCTTAAAAGAGTCGGGGGCCACCAGCACAGGGGGCAGCGCCAGTTCCGAACGCTCACCCATGACGCTTTCAGTCCAGTCGAGGAGCTGCAGTGCCGCCTCGCAGGATGCGAAGCATGCGATCGGCAAGCCGTGGCGAAATACCGTGGACGATCCCGAGCAGTTTCACGAGCGGAGGCAAGTACACGGACCGCTTGTTGGCTTCCACGCCAGCGATTATTGCGGCGCTCATCTCCTCCGCCGGAATCGCATCCTTTGGCCGGTACCAGTCTGGAAGTCGGTCCTGCTCATGCGTGTGAAGGTTGGTCTTGATCTCGCCCGGGTAGACAGTCGTCAGGTTGACGCCGGTTCCGCTCAGTTCATGCCGCAGTGCCTCAGCGAACATTCGGTCGGCTGCCTTTGTCGCCCCGTAGACGGCGGCCCAAGGGAAGGACCTCAGGCCGGCTCCGGAGGAGACAACAACCACATGACCCTCTGCCCTGTCCAACATGTGATCAAGGCCAGCCCGGACGGTGTAGAAAGTGCCGAGCACGTTGATCCGGACCATGGCTTCCGCATCCTCGATCGGGACCTGCATGAAGGGTCCGTAATGAGCTATCCCGGCGTTGGCGATCACCAAGTCGAGGCCGCCCGCCTGCTCAATGAAAGACTTCACTGCAGCCTGAACTGAAGCGTTGTCGCCTATGTCGCATGGCAAGACGACATGGTTGCCGGGCAGACTCGCTGCGAGCTCATCAAGCTCGTCCTTGCCACGAGCCAGCAGACCAACGGTTGCTCCACGGGCAGCAAGGTCAACAGCAAGCGCCCTGCCTATCCCGCGCGAGGCACCAGTGACAATTGCGCGCGTTTGGGTTCCCACCTTCACTTGAGTGACCCTACGCGAAGCAAGGGCGCTACGCAGCGCCAGCGAGTGGTCGCAAGAGTCTGCGGCTCAGCCAATGCCGAGTTCGCGAGCAGCGGCAGCCAGTCGGCGCACACCCTTTTCGATCTCAGGGACACTGGCGGCTGAATAGGCAAGCCGAACGAACTCCTCGCCGCCTTCAGCCATGAAGTCTGAGCCGGGAACGATCGCGACACCTTGTTCGGCTGCCGCAGCGGCAAGCTCAACACCGTTTGCGCCCGGAATCCCCAACCAGCGGCAGTAGCCGCCGCGCGGAAGCGTGGATTCAGCAGTGGGCAGCGCTGAAGCAAGCGCAGCGCCAAGGGCAGTTGCACGCTCACCGAGAGCCTTGCTGACACTTGCGATCGAACGGTCAAAAGCACCGGACAGAACAAACTGGTGGACAAGGCCTTGGGCAACCATTCCAGGCGCGATGTAGGTCCCCGTCGCAAGGTTGCGAATCGGCTCAATCAGCTTCGACTCACCAACCAGCCAACCCACCCGGACGCCAGGACAGACAGTCTTGGTGAAAGAACAGGCATGAATGACAGATCCGACATCCCCGCCCATCGAGCGATCGATCTCGAGCATGCTTGGCAGCTGCTCTCCTTCAAATCGAACATCGCGATACGGGTCATCCTCAAACAGGACAAACCCATACTCACGCGCAAGTTCGACAAGCCTTGTCCGCCTGTCAAGGGGAAGCGTGCAGCCGGCTGGATTGTGGAAATTGGGAATAACATGAACGAGCGCTGGACGTAAGCCAGACTTCAGCAACTCCTCAAGTGACTCGACAATGATTCCCTCCGAGTCAAGATCAACCGTGTGGATTTCCGCGCCGCGTGCCTTGAGACCAAGGAGAGTCCGGTCGTAAGTTGGGCGCTCAACCACGACTGCGGTTCCGTCCCCAACGAGCGTGTCAAACAGGAAAGCTCCCGCTTGCATTGAGCCGTTGGTGATCAGCACGTTCTCAGGCTCCACCTCGTAACGATCAGCCAGCCACTTGCGCAAAGGCGGATAGCCGACAGAGGTCCCGTATGCGGTTACGCCCGCCGGGTCGGCCTCGAAGGCAGCCACGGCAGCAGCTTTCAATCCCTCAACATCAACAATGTCGAGCGAAGGAGCTCCTCTGGCGAATGAAATCTGGTCAGCGGCCATGTGGTCGCAGCCTAGGCGATCCGGGGTGGCGCTTACGCGCCGAGGATGTCAGCCGCGATGTTCGCGACTTCGGTCGGAGTGCGGCCGACCCTCACGCCGCAGGCTTCAAGTGCTTCAGCCTTGGCGACAGCCGTGCCCTTTGAGCCGGAGACGATTGCTCCAGCGTGGCCCATCTGCTTGCCGGGAGGTGCGGTGAAGCCAGCGATGTAACCGATGACAGGCTTGGTCACATGCTCCTTGATGTACTCGGCAGCCTGCTCCTCTGCGTCGCCACCAATCTCACCGCTCATCACGATCAATTCAGTCTGGTCGTCAGCCTCAAACAGCTCAAGAATGTCAATGAAGTTAGAGCCTGGGACCGGGTCGCCACCAATGCCAACGATCGAAGAGTTGCCGAATCCACGCTGTGCCAGCTCGTTGCCGATCTGGTAGGTCAGGGTGCCCGATCGGGAAACAACGCCAACCTGTCCTTCACGGAAGAAAGAGGCGGGGATGATGCCGACATTGGCCTTGCCAGGGGAAAGAATGCCTGGGCAGTTCGGGCCAATCAGGCGGCTTGTGCCCTTTGACTTGATGTGGTTGAAGACTCGAAGTTCATCGTGGGCTGGAATGCCCTCAGTGATCGCGATGATCAGCTCAATGCCAGCGTCCTCTGCCTCGAGGATTGCGTCAGCGGCAAAACGTGGCGGAACGAAAATCATTGCTGTGTTTGCGCCGGTCTCATCCACAGCCTTGTGAAGCGTGTCGAAGACTGGAATTCCCTCTACATCCTGACCGCCCTTGCCTGGGGTGACGCCAGCAACCACGTTCGTCCCGTAGCTGCGGTTGTTGAGAGTGTGGAAAGTTCCTTCGCGTCCGGTGATGCCGGAGACGACAAGCTTTGTGTCCTTACCTACGAGAACGCTCATGCGGCAAGCTCCACAACTTTTTCGGCCGCCTCGAGCATTGTCGCGACGGTATGAACGTTTGGAAGGTTGGCCTCTGCAAGAAGCTCGCGGCCGGCAATGTCGTTGGTGCCATCAAGGCGAACGACGAAGGGAACAGTCGGGTTGATCGTTGCGAATGCCTCGATCAGGCCCTTGGCCACTTCGTCGCAGCGGGTAATGCCACCGAAAATGTTGAAGAGAACTGCAGTTACCTTGGTATCGGAAAGGATGACTTCGACGGCAGAGGTGATTGCCTCAGCCTTGCTTCCTCCACCAGCGTCGAGGAAGTTCGCGGGGGCGCCACCAGCCTGGGCGACAACGTCAAGCGTGCTCATCACAAGACCGGCACCGTTGCCCAAGATTCCGATGTTGCCGTCGAGCTTGACGTAGGTCAGTCCACGCTCCTTGGCCATTACTTCTTGAGGATCCTCTGCGGATGGATCGGAAAGCTCTGCGTTCTCCGGGTGCCGGTAAAGGGCGTTCCCGTCAAGCGTGACCTTCGCGTCAAGTGCCTTGATCTCACGATCGTTGGTGATGATCAGCGGGTTGACCTCAATCAGGAGTGCTTCCTCCTCAACGTAGGTGGCATAAAGCTTGGCGAGCATGTCTCCGATTGGCCGGATGACATCTGCATCAACGCCAGCGTCAAACGCGAGGCGTCGACCGTGGAAGTCCTGGAAGCCGAGGAGTGGGTCAACGTGAAGGTGTGCGATTGCATCGGGGTCTTCGTCGGCCACAGCTTCAATGTCCATGCCGCCCTTGGTGGAAAGCATCACGAGTGAGGACTTGGCTGAACGGTCAAAGACGATTGATGCGTAGTACTCGGAAGCAATGTCTGAAGCCTGTTCGATCCAGACCTCATGGACGGTGAGTCCCTTGATGTCCATGCCGAGAATGTTGCCTGCGTGCTCCTCAACCTCTTCGCGATTGGCAGCAACCTTGATTCCGCCCAGCTTGCCTCTGCCGCCAATCTGAACCTGTGCCTTGACAACGCACGGATAACCGATTTCCTCGGCTGCGGCGACAGCTTCGGCCACAGAGACAGCAGGCTTGCCCGACGGCACGGGAACGCCGTGGCGGGCGAGGAGTTGCTTGCCTTGATATTCGAGAAGATCCATAGGGGGCGGCCTTTTGAGGGGCGAAGCCGCACTCTAACGGAGCGAGGCCAAGTGGCGCTTTCCGACCCCAATGCAGCACCCTGCGAGCCCTCGGGAACGGGTCGCGGGTCAAATTGCGGCATACTGGCGCTCGCAATGGCTATTCCAAAGAAACCCACTTGGGTCACCTTCGATGTCTACGGAACTCTGATCGACTGGGAGACCGGAGTCATGGACGCGCTCAGCAAGCTGACCAACGGTGAGGTCAAGTTCGACAAGGCTGAGGTCATGTCGCAGTTCAAGGAGATCCAGCATCGGATCGAGTCCGGCTCCTACGAGCTCTACGCGGAAGTCCTGCGTCGCACGATTCTCGAGATCGCTGACAACATCGGATGGCGTCTGGAGCCTTCGCAGGCCGGATTCCTCCCGGACTCAATCTCTCGCTGGAAGCCATTCTCTGAGGCCAACCCCGCCCTCAAGAAGACTGCCAAGACCTTCCAGACAGGCCTCATCTCCAACATTGACGACAAGCTCCTTGGGCACACCCGTCGCCACCTGCCACTCGAATTCGACCTCGTTGTCACCGCCCAGCAGGTCCGCGCATACAAGCCCGAGCCAGCCCACTTCAACGAGTTCCAGCGTCGCATTGGCGGCAAGAAGGGCTGGGTTCACATCTCCGCCTCGTACCACACGGATGTTGAGCCTTGCCTGAAGAAGAAGGTCCCTGTGATCTGGGTAAACCGGAACAAGGAGACTCTCGAAAAGGGCCAGAAGAAGCCTGACGCTGAGGTCAAGAACCTTCGCGAGGCTCTGAAGCTCATCGGCCTCGCCTAGCAGGCCCCGACCTCTTCGAACGCGGTGCGCGCGCTTGCCCTGCATGAAGATGTCCTGCTGATTGAAAGCGGCATCTGGCACACGGCCGCTGTTGCAATCAGGAGCGGCAATGAAGCATTCCTCGTCGACAGTCCGATCCTTCCCGAGGAGCTCGACGCACTGCCTGACCTCTTCGCGCAGGCTGGCTTCCCAATCGTGGGGCTCGTTGCCACCCACGCAGACTGGGATCATGTCCTTGGCAGACTTGCGTTCCCCGATGCGCCACTGGCCGTCGCTGAAACAACAGCAGCCCGGCTGAAAGCGGAGCCAGGTGCGGCGGCCAGGGACCTGCGTGAGTTTGATGATCAGTGGTACGTAAAGAGGAACTCCCCGCTGTCGCTCCCAGGGGCTGAAGCACTGCCTGTTCCTGGCCTGCTGGAAGTCGGAGACCAAGAGCTTGAGCTGCACCCCACAGAAGGCCACACTGCAGACGGCATGGCGATCTTTGCTCAGTGGTGCGGCGTGCTGATTCTCGGCGATTACCTCTCACCCGTTGAGATCCCAATGATCTGCCCTGGCGGTTCCATCAGCGCCTACAAGGCAACACTCCTCCGCCTACGGGACCTGGTTGCCAAGGCCACCAGCATCGTCCCAGGGCATGGCGGGCTGCTTGACCCGGTGCGCGCCGATGCAATCCTCAACGAGGACCTCGCATATCTGGACGCGCTGGAGAAGGACGGCCCCGACGCCTCCCTGCCCATTGCGCGAACCACACCCGAGCAGCGAAAGATCCACGCTGCGAATGTCGCGCTGACTTCCTAGTCGTCGGACAGGGAAAGCCGCATCAGGAGGTCCCGGTCGGGATCGCTCTTGAACCCAAACCCGAGGGACTCATAAAGCGCAAGCGCCGGGGTGTTGGCGTCACTCACGTCCAACTCAATCCGCCTGCACTCACGCGCCCTGGCCTGTTGAACAGCGAACTCAATCAACGCCTTGGCAATGCCCGAGCGCCTCGCCTCAGGATTTACATACAAATCCTCAAGCCAGCAGTCCGTCGCTGCGTGCCAGATCCCAAACCGAAACCTCAACTGGCATACGCCTGTCGGCGGAGAATCGTCATCCGCGGCTGCAAGCAGGAAGTCGGTCTGCGTATCAAGGATCAGTTTCTCAACGCCGGCAAGGAACGCGTTGTCTGAGGGCCAATCACGGCCAAAGCTGTCACGGAAGGAAATCAGCAGCCGGGCGACTGTCTCAGCCTCGTGCGGCTCAGCGCGCCAGACGCGAACGCTCACGCGTCAGCAGCAACGATGACGGCGATCGTGTCGCCGGAACCAACTGCGCCACCAACCTCGACGGAGATCTCCTTGACGACTCCGGCCTTGTGAGCCGTGATCTCGTTCTCCATCTTCATCGCCTCAACGATGCAGATCAGTGCGCCTTCCTCAACGGTCTGGCCGACTTCAGCGAGGACCTTGAATACCGTGCCCTGGATTGGCGACTGGAGAGCGTCTCCGCCTCCACCACTTCCACCGCCCGCACGCTTGGCGCGGGTGACCTTCTTGGCAGCCGGAGCAGCTGCGCCGCCGCCTCCACCGAATGCTGGTCCTACGACCTTTACATCAAAACGACGACCTGAAACCTCGACGAGGTAGTCCTGGCTGACGGTCGGAGCCGGCTCTTCACCATCCACAGGCTCTGGCACTTCTGGCGCTGGTGGATCCGTGGCCTTCAGCCAAGCCTTGTCTTCAACAAGGTCACGGCACGTCTCTCCCTTTGCCCACTGCTCAGTGGCCATGATCGCCTTGTGGAATGGAAGGAGCGTGGTGAGGTTGCCGATCTCGTACTCACCAAGTGCTCGCAGCATCCGGCGGGTTGCAGACTCGCGGTCCTCATCCCAGACGATCAGCTTCGCAACCATTGGGTCATACATCGGGGAGATCTCACTGTTGGGACCAATGCCAGAGTCAACGCGGACGCCAGGACCAGTCGGTTCGCGGTAGCTGGTGATCATTCCCGGAGCTGGAGAAAAGTTCTTTGCCGCATTCTCTGCGTTGATTCTGCACTCGATGGCGTGACCCTTGAGGACAATGTCGTCTTGGGTGAACTGCAGTTCTTGGCCAGCCGCGATCTTGATCTGCTCGCGAACAATGTCAATGCCTGTGACAAGTTCGGTCACGCAGTGCTCGACCTGAACACGGGTGTTCATTTCGAGGAAGTAGTACTCGCCATCCTGAAGCATTCCCTCAATGGTTCCGGCCGAGTGGTAGCCCACAGCCTTTGCTGCATCCGTGGCGATCTTGCCGATGCGCTGACGCATTTCCTCGTCAACCATCGGAGCAGGTGCTTCCTCAATCAGCTTCTGGTGCCGACGCTGGATCGAGCAGTCGCGTTCGCCGAGGTGAACCACATTGCCCTGTTTGTCGGCAAGGATCTGAACTTCCACATGCCTTGGGTCCGGGAGGTAACGCTCCAAGTAGACAGTTCCGTCGTTGAAGAACTTCTCTCCTTCTCGGGCTGCCCCTTCGAATGCCTCTTCAATGTTCTCTTCCGTCAGCGCGACACGGAATCCCTTGCCGCCACCACCAGCAGCAGCCTTGACCGCCACTGGGTAGCCGATCTCATCCTTCGCGATTCGGCGCGCTTCCTCAATCGTCTCGACTGCTTCGGTTGTCCCTGGGACGATGGGCACACCTGCTGCAGCCATTAGCTCACGGGCCTTGGTCTTCGATCCCATTGCATCAATCGCCGAAGCAGGCGGTCCGATGAACGTCACACCGCGCTCTTCAAGCGCACGGGCAAACTCGGCATTTTCTGCAAGGAACCCGTAACCAGGATGCACGGCATCAGCGCCTGAGCGTTCGATCACATCAAGAATCTTGTCGACGACGAGGTAGCTCTCCGCTGCCGGAGCAGGGCCGATCAGGTAAGCCTCCGTTGCGCGCTTGACATGCAAGGCGTCCCGATCCGCCTCGGAATACACGGCAACGGTGTCGATGCCGAGCTCTTCACAAGCACGGATTACGCGGATTGCGATCTCGCCACGGTTTGCAATTAGGACCTTGTTAAACATTCGGCCGTGGATCCTAGCCGCCCCGGCGCGCCCGGCGCAGTTTGGTCGCCAGCGATGCACCGTATGAAGGGACCGAGGTGGCCTTCATAACAAGTCAGCCACCACTGCCAAAAAATCCAATGCGTACGGGTATTATGCAAATTCAGTTTCAGGACAGCTGATTTAGAACACTGTGACATGGGGATGCAAGCGCGCCCACTGGGCACTCCGTTCTCGCCGATTCCCGACAGAAGCATCAACAGTCACCAAGCAGCACCCACCAGAGAGCAGACGCAAATGGATTCACTCCAGTTCCTACAGACGATCAAGCAGCGCTGGTACCTGCTGGCCGGATCCGTCGCTGCAACGCTGCTTCTGGCAATCGTTCTTTCTGCCGCATCCCCGATCAATTACCAGGCGACATCCAGCCTCTTCGTTGCCGTGACCGCAGAAGGAGCGCAGAGTCCCAACCAAGGGAACCTGCTCGCCAGCTCCCCATTTCTTGATTCCCAAATTCAGAGCTTCATTCAGTTTGCCTCAAGTCCGACCGTTACTGACGCTGCGGCCAAGGAGGCTGGCGCTCCCATCCCAGCAGGGTCAGTAACCGCAACGGCCTCACCTGGCACCTATGTCATCAACCTCACAGCCACCGCTGCAAAACCACTTACGGCCAAGCTTCGAGCCAATGCCGTGGCCAAGCAGTTGGCCAAGTACATCCCTTCAGTGGCAACCAGGCTTCCCAACGGCACTCCGGCCTTTGCAGTCACAATCGTCAAGCCGGCTACCGTGCCTTCGTCGGCAAGCTCACCTCGTTGGAGCATGAACCTCGCCTTGGGACTGTTGCTCGGCCTGGCAGGCGGCCTCGCTCTGCTGCTCATCCTTGGTCAGCTGGACGCCTCCAAAGCCGCAAGCAAGACAACGGAACAGTCCTCGTCCGAGAGGGAAAATGCGAGTGACGCAGACGGCGAAGGCTGATCCCCGGGTGTCTCCATCGCTCGATGAAGACTCAGTGGCTGGAAGCAAGCCAATCGAAATCGGAGCCATCGCAGTTGACTCCATTTCCCTTGAGGATGCTTCCCGCCTGATCCGCCTGAGGGCGACGGAACGCAAGGGCTCCTCCGTGCACCTTGTCAACGCTTACACAGTTGCCCTCGCTGAACACGACGAGTCGTACGCGGAATGCGTCAACGATGGTTGGCTGAACCTCGCCGACGGGCGCCCCCTTCAGTGGCTCTCACGACTTCGGGGTGACGAGCAAAGGCTCGAACAGATCCGTGGCATTGACCTCTTCCACCGGGTCCTCGCAGACGGGCGCGACGAAAACCTGAAGCACTTCTTCCTCGGATCCACAGAAGAAGCCCGTGAGCGGATGGCATCGAAAGTTCAGGAACGCTACGGCTCGATCGAGATCGCAGGCAGCGAAAGTCCCCCCTTCAGGGACCTCACCAGCGATGAGCAGGCGGACCAAGCCAAGCGCATCAGGGAGTCGGGAGCGCAGGTCATCTGGGTCGGCCTGGGAACCCCAAAGCAGGACGCTGAGATTGAACGGTTGGCATCTGAAGTTGATGCCGTGTGCATTGGCGTCGGTGCGGCTTTTGCGCTTGCGGCTGGAGACCAGTGGTATGTCCCGGAGTGGGTTTCGATAATGGGCCTCGAGTGGCTCTCCAGGCTGGTTCAGGAACCGAAGCGGCTCTGGCGTAGATACCTCGGCGGAAACCTGATCTTTCTAGGCGTTGTCATCAAAGACCTGACCTCCAGAGGATCCCGCACTCGGTGAGCGTCCAACGACCCAGAGTCGCGATCGTCCACCCATGGATGCCGCATTACCGGGTCGAGTTCTTTGAGCGCCTGAGGGCATCCCTTGATGCCTCAGGAATCACCCTGGAAGTTGCCTATGGCAGCAATCCTCCGTTTGCGAGAGACCGCGGCGACGAACACGGTCTCTCCTGGGGAACCCGGCTGAATGACAGAGAGATCTCGCTTGGAGGGAGATCGCTCGTCCACCGCGAACCCTGGAAACCGGCGTTGGAAGCAGACCTGCTGATCCTCGAAGACGCACTCCGGAATACCGACACTTACCGCTACCTCCTAGGCCGCAGCCGACGCCACAAGCCCACCGCTTTTTGGGGGCCGGGCAAGACAATGGACAAGACAGTCGGTCGCATTGAGAGGGGAGTGAAAGTCGCGCTGCTCAAGAGAGGAGACTGGTGGTTCTCCTACACAGAAGAGACCGGCAAATACCTAGCAGCATCGGGTATCCCTGCCGAACGGATCACAGCCGTGGGAAACACGCTTGACGCAAGCGCCCTTTCCGAGGCGCGAAACTCCCTTACAGATGTTCAGATCGACACCAGAAGGACCCAACTGGGACTGACAGCTGGGCACACCGCGCTCTTCATGGGCGGACTGAGCGCCACCAAAAACCTTGACCTGTTGGTAACGGCAGGACGCAGCGTGCACGCAAAGGACCCGAAGTTCAGGATTCTTGTTGTCGGCGACGGTCCGGAGCGGGAGCGCCTTGCGGAAGTCGCCGCCGAGGAAGACTTCCTCGTGATGCTTGGGCCGCTTTTTTCCGCCCGTGAGAAGGCCCTTGTCGCCGCCTCAGCTGACCTGATGGTGATGCCGGGCCTCGTTGGTCTGGTCGCAGTTGACTCTTTTGCGCTTGGACTTCCGATCGTGACGGTGGAGCAATGGCCGCACGCCCCTGAATTTGCCTATTTGCGCTCAGGTGAGAATGCTGTGGTCGGCAACACCACCAGCAGCGCCTACGCGGCCGCAATTGAAGCAACACTTTCCGATAGAAATCAGCTTCAGCAGTTGACCGACCAATGCCTTCGGGACGCCGAGCTTTACTCGCTGGACGCCATGGTCTCAAGGTTTTCAGATGGAATCCGTGGAGCCCTAGCCCTGCGCTACTGACTTGAGCTTCAACTCGTCTGGTCGCCGCGTTTGAGAATCCGACCCAGCATGAACCTGAGGTATGGGATCGGAAAGAAGAGTGGCCAGAGGGGTCCACCGTGACGCCGGAGGAACCTTGCCTGGAGTCTGGGTGGTAGTCCTTTTGGTCCGACCAGGTCCTCCCAGTTCTCTGGCAGGCCGGAAGTGCCTGCCGGCCCGTGATTGCTTGGACAGGCTCCCAGCGTCCCGGGAGCAAGAAGCATGGAGACCCCGGCCTCCGAAACCCTATGGCCATAGTCGAGATCCGCGTACTTGTGAACGAAGGCAGCGTCGAGTCCTCCCACCAACCGCTCGACCTCTACAGGGATAAGAACGAGGTTCCCGTTGAAGGTTTCCACCGGCTTTGGCCGATCACCGGGCTCCACCCTTGAGTACCTCATCGGATGCGCCGACCGCCGCTCAAGGCCGGAATAGCTGATGGCTCCATCATCCGGGTCCCGGACAGCCCCCACGATCACCGCCTTCGGGTTTTCCTTCGTCAAGCCACAGAGGGTCTCGACCGCCCCCGGGTCCAGAACGACATCATCATTGAGCCACAGGTAATGAGTTGCTTCCGGACAGTCAGTAGCGGCTTGGCTGGCAGCCACTCGCGTTCCGCCGGCCCAGTAGAGGCCACCAGTGCCTTCGATCAGATTTGCCTCCGGCATGAATGTCTTGACAGCCTCTGAGGTGCCGTCGGTACTTCCGTCGTCAACCAACACCACCATCAGCTCACACCCATCTGGTCGCTTGGTCGCCTTGAGCGAAGCCAAACACCGGATCGTTGTTTCGCGGCGGTTATGAGCTGTGATGAGCACAGCAATGCTCAAACCATCGGCTCGGGATCCGGTTGAAGTCATCGTGCCGCTCGTGTTGTGGAAGGCCTGAATAACCCAGGGAGCCATTCTGGAAGCACGCCTCGCGCCTCAAGCGTGGCCCCAGCAGCGCCCCGGCACAACACCAGCAGCCCGGCGGCAAAACCAACGCACACGAGAACACTCAGGAGCATGTAACCAACAGCATCGGCAGGCCGCCAGGCATCAGTCGCCTGGAGCAGCCCCAATGCCCAAAGGCCAGAGCAGGCTAGTGCCGCTTGCAGATATGCGTGCCCGACCGACCGAGTCTTGACGAGCCCCAGCGCCGCGGCAGTTCTCAAGTCAACTGCGTGCCCAGCCCCGTACACCAACCCCGCTCCGACCGCTGCCGTGACAGTGCTCTGGGTCGCCGCGACGAGTACCAGGAACACAGCGGCTACAGCCAGCGCCACAACCCTGCTGGCCGCCAGAGCCTTGAATCGGCCCATTGCCTGAAGCCTAGAGACAAGAATCCACTGCGGGGCGAGAGTGGACAGCAGGATCGGCAGAACACCCAGAAGCACGGTCGCCTCCACCCACTGGGAACCGAGGAGGACGGTCACCAAAGGAGTTGCCATGCCACTGATGGCCGCGAGCAGCAGGGCTGTAATAGCCGGTACGACAATCAACGTATCCGTAAACCGCCGCTCCTCACCGCCATCGGGATCGGTACTCCAACCCGAGAAAAGCGTTGACGTCACGGCCGCAGTAAGTCCCTGGGCGGGAATGTCGGCCATCAGCCATGCGCGCGAGTAGACGCCCAGTCCTGCAGATGACACAAATCTCGAGACACTCCATGCCATCGCGTTGTAGGCCACATAGTTGGTCAGGTTGAGACGCGTGGACGAGCGGACGTACTCACCGTTGCTGATTCCACCCTTGAGGGTCGGGAGCACCAAAACACGGACTCCCCCCACCGCGCAGCAGACAATCAGGATCACGGGCACGAGCACATTGGACGCAACCAGCCAGAGAGCGTTATGGGTCATCACAAACGGAATCAGTCCCAAGGCAGACGATCCAACCCCTGCGACCAGCAGGGCACTCGCTGCCTTCCCGTGTTCGTCCCTTCGCCTCAGGATCCCAAGACAGACAAGGGACAACGGGTGAACGGCTGCAACCAGCGCCCACCCCCGCACAAAAGCTGCCGCCCCAGGGTTGCCCCAGAGCGTGGCCCACGGCTCAGCAATCAGCAGAAGAACTGCCGCCGCCAGGAGTCCGAGCAGGCTGGCCCTCGCAACATAGGCAGCCTCGTCCCCAGCCCGCAGTTCCTCCCTGCGCTGAATTCCAACAGCCAGGCCTGAGCCAAGAGCAAGGTAAACAACCCCCTCGGCCAACATGGCTGATGAGTACGAACCGATTACCGATGGCGTGAACAATCGGGATGTCACGGCCACATAGACAAGTGATGCGACCGCGGAGGCAATCCATGCTCCAGCAGTGGCCGACACTGCTCGACTGACTGCGGCCGACCTCGCATTGCCCTTCTCTTCATCACCCATGACTTCAGCCATGAACCGGCCGGATGGAACCAGCCGGGGCCGGATGGGAGTCCCGGGCTGTGGTCTTGATCGGGACCTTTCCTCTGGCGGTTACGTGCTCCGCAACCGTCCATCCCGCGCAGCTTCCGATCAAGAGCCAGTACCACCCTGGAAGTCCATAGGTATAGCCGTATGAGAGCGCCGCTGATCCGACAATCGCCGGCCAAAGCGCACTCCTTGACTTTGATGGTCGGAAGCAAGCGAGACAGATCACAGAGACTGTGGCCACCGTGCCAACGAGTCCAACCGTTTCCGTTGACCACACATAAACGCTATGCGCATAGAGCCCATTGAACCTCCCGATAACCGATACTGGAGTCGGCCCAAACATTCCTCCGAAGAGCCATTCGACCCCGGAGCGGGCAATCCCGAAAGACTCATCCCAGCGGCTGACCCGCCATTGGTAAGTCTTCTGGCTGGTGAAGGAGAGCCGCAGTGAGGGACTGCTGACCACCGCGGCGGCAAGTGCGACCAGACCGACGATCGCTGCGATCGCAGACCAGGCGATACGCGGAAGCACGAATCTGCCTGACCGAAGGAACATCGCCATCCAGCACACCGCCAGGCTGACACCAGCAGCAAGCCAGACCGACCGGACCTGGAGCACGCCAACCATGAGCACAAGGAAGGCAGTCAAGGTGATGTTGGTGACAGACCGGCGGCCAGGACCAAGCGCTGTTACCCACGCAGCCATCAGGACAATCAGCGCAGCCTGCGCTGCCAGCGGCCTCCCATTAAGCGCTTGCCCGTTGGACACAGTCAAGTCCACTGCCGACCCAAGGCCATGAATACCGATCTCTGCAACTGCAAGAAGAGAGGCCATGAGCCCAGCGCCCACCAACCACCTCAAGTCTTTCCATTCCCATTCGCGCGGTCTGGTTGCGCCCCAGGCAAACAGAGCGAGCGCCAGAAGCCACTTGCGCCAGTAGTTGATGGCATGTGTAAGCCCTTCGGTCTGAGAGAAGCAGGCAAGCCCCACGAGGACCATCGCCGTTATCCCCAGAAGCGCAAAAGCCAACCATGGGCCGCCGCGAAAGCGTAAAGCCCCAACAGCAGCAGCGAACAGCGCAACAAGGGTGATCAGGTCCTCAATGTGTACCTCGACCCCACCAACCCTTCCGATCGTTCCTGTGTGCCCGATGTAGAACGCACTGTCCAAAGCAACCTCTGGGGTCAGCGCAAAATCGCGCGTTGCCTCAAACACTGTGAGCGCGAGAACCAGACCAAAGAAGGCACCCTGTCGAGCAAGTGCGAGGAATGTGGTCCACCCCAAACACACAGCTCCCGCGATTACAACGAGGATTACTGCTGGGCCGTGCATCAGACCTCAGGACGTCAAACGACCTGCGGGTTCTCTCTTATCGCGGCGACTTCAGAATCAACCATGATCTCCGCCAACTGCGGCGTCAGCGTGCGCGCCTTCCAGCCCAGCTCAGCCTCTACCTTGCTTGGATCGCCAATCAGCGATTCCGGCTCCGTTGGGCGCAGATAACGCTCGTCGAATTCGACGTGCTCCTGCCAGTCCAGCCCGAGTCGGCTGAACGCAGCATCGGCGAACTCGCGGACCGTGTGCCCGACACCTGTTGCAACGACATAGTCCTCGGGTTCGTCAGCCTGGAGCATCAGCCACATTGCCTCGACATATTCGGGGGCGTAACCCCAATCCCGGACCGAATCAAGGTTTCCGAGATAGAGCTTCTCCTGAAGTCCGGCAGCGATCTTTGCGGCAGCTTTTGCGATCTTCCGAGTCACGAAGGTCTCGCCTCTACGCGGGCTCTCATGGTTGAACAGGATTCCTCCACAGGCAAACATTCCGTATGCCTCTCTGTAGTTCCTTGTCATCCAATGGCCATATGTCTTTGCTGCTGCGTACGGGGAACGTGGAACGAGAGGTGTTTGCTCGCTCTGCGGTGGCGGGGAGGCGCCGAACATCTCCGAACTGCTGGCTTGATAGAACCGGGCGTCACTGCCAGTCGCTCGTATTGCCTCCAGCAGCCTTGTGACTCCGATGCCGGTTACATCACCCGTAAATTGGGGCTCCTGAAACGACACCCCGACATGGCTCAGAGAGGCGAGGTTGTAAACCTCGGTCGGCTGAATCTCCTTGATCAACGATGCCATCCGCGACCCGTCAGCAAGGTCCCCGAAATGCAGCGTCATTCCCAGGCCCTTGTCGTGAGGGTCGCTGTAAAGGTGGTCGATCCGCTCGGTTGAGAATGTGCTCGATCTTCTGACAATTCCGTGGACTTCGTAACCCTTCCCAAGTAGCAACTCAGCAAGGTAGGAGCCGTCTTGGCCGGTTATCCCCGTGATGATCGCGCGTTGCATGGAAAGCACTCTACCTCCGATTCCCCGATGACGTCACGCACGACTGCGTACTCGGTGATCCCCGAGAGGATCTAGTCTACGTCGGGGATCATGGACGAAACACCCGAGCAACTCAACAAAGCGACCCGGATCTATGTTGCCGGCCACAACGGACTTGTCGGTTCAGCGCTCTGGAGAGCATTCACAGCGGCCGGCTACAGCAACCTCGTCGGGAGATCATCGGCAGAGCTCGACCTGAGGAACCGAGAGGCCACAGCTGCATTCCTCTCCGCCGAGAGGCCAGAGCTAATTGTCGATGCGGCCGCGCGAGTGGGCGGGATTGCTGCCAACAATGCGAAGCCAGCAGAGTTCCTGAGCGACAACCTGCGGATTCAGCTGAATCTGATGGATGCAGCAGTTGAGTTCGGGGTCAAACGGTTCCTCTTCCTGGGCTCGTCCTGCGTCTACCCAAAATTCGCCCCACAGCCAATCACTGAGGATGCCCTCCTGACCGGAACGCTTGAGCCGACAAATGATGCGTACGCGATCGCCAAGATCGCCGGAATCCTCCACATTCAGGCGATCCGTCGCGAGTTTGGGCTTCATTACATCTCAGCAATGCCCACGAACCTTTACGGCCCGAACGACAACTTTGACCTTGAGACATCACATGTCCTCCCCGCGATGATCCGTCGCTTCCATGAGGCAAAACTCGCTGAAGTAGAAAGCGTCACCCTCTGGGGCAGCGGCAGGCCTCGGCGTGAGTTCCTGCACGTGGACGATCTGGCCGCAGCCTGTATTTCTCTACTGGAGAACTACGACGCCCCTGAGCCGATCAACGTGGGCACTGGTGAGGACTCTTCGATCCTTGAGATAGCCGGACTTGTTGCAGATGTTGTCGGCTTCAGAGGTCGCATCGACTGGGACCCGGAGATGCCCGACGGAACTCCCCGCAAGCTCCTGGATGTGACGAAACTCAAAGGGCTCGGGTGGGAACCAAAGATCACACTGCGGGACGGCCTCAACTCAACTTACGACTGGTACATGCAAGCGACAGATGCCAAAGGCCAAGCTAGCTCAGAACTGCCGCAAGCTCAGAGCGGGAACTGAAGCCCGGGGCTGCGCGGATCACGCTCAACGCCCTCAAGCAGTGAAGCCCGCTGCCACGCGGGAAGCTGCGTGTCAGCCTCACCTGAAGCTGGAGCTGTCTGACGCATGAACTGCTCAATCGAAGCGACAATCGCTGCGGCCTCGTCCGGGGATGCATCCGGAATGACGATCTGCAGGTCTGAAGGTCCGCTCATGCTGAAGGTTCGCCCGCCTAAAGCGGAATGTTGCCGTGCTTGCGCTTCGGCCCCGGATCACGCTTCGTCATCAAAGCCTCCAGCTCGGTGATCAACCGCGGACGCGTCTCGTGCGGAATGATCACGTCGTCAACAAACCCGCGCTCTGCTGCGG
>JBAXHG010000021.1:0-17413 GCA_037139015.1 Actinomycetes bacterium
GCACGGAGACGGTCTCGTTCTTCGCTCCGACATGACAGTGCCCATTGCGCGGATTGCGTCAAGCCGCTTTGCTGACGCTGACGGTCCACTGCGCTTTTCATACCTTGCGCCAACATGGCGGCGAGTCAAGGCCCACCGTGCGGAGGCAACCGAGGTCTTGCAGTTCGGGGTAGAGCTTGTCGGGGCCTCCGAACAAGACCCGGCAGTCGAAATTCTTTCGCTTCTTGGTCGTGTTCTCGAGGCAGCTGGACTCAAAGACTGGCGTATCTCCGTTGGTCACGCTGGCATTTCCCAGGAGCTGCTCGATCTGGTGTCTCTGGACGAGGAGACCAAGGCTGCTTGTCTGGGCGCGCTTCAGTCCGGGGATCTGGTGACACTCAGGAAGCTGCTTGCTCCCCAGTCGGCTGAACTGCTTGGGCTTCCGGCTCAGGAGGCGTTGACGTTGCGCCAGCCCGCCGCCAGCGTCCCGGAGAGCTATGCCGCAGATGGAACCCCTGCCATTTCCAGTCTGCTCAACCTGATCGGGAAGCTTCCAAGAAACTTCCAGGAGAGAACGATTGTTGACTTCTCTCTTCGGCCGGAGATGGACTACTACGGAGGGATTCTCTTTGAGGTGTATGACCCGGCCATTGGTCGTGCTCTTGGATCTGGTGGACGTTATGACAGCCTCTTTGACATCTCCCGCCCAGGAACGGTCGCGATTGGCTTCGGGCTTGATGTTGAACGAGTACACGAAGCCGTTGCCGGCGAAGAGCGGGGAGAGGGGCTAACAACGTGAGCAAGCCACTGACAATTGCTATTCCCCGTGGAGCCCTGATGATCGAGGCTCTTGATCGCCTTGAAGCCACAGGCATCGACACATCTGAAGTTAGATCCAACGACAGGAAGCTTCACTTTCCAGATGTGGGGATCGTTACCGTCCGTCCCACGGATGTCCCAACTTATGTTGACTGCGGGGCCGCTGACCTTGGCATCACAGGGAAGGATGTCTTGGTTGAACAGGGCGAGATGGACTTCATTGAGCTGGCAGACCTCAACTTTGGAGGATGCACGATGGTTGTTGCGAGCATCGCCGGAACTCCCGATCCCATGGATATTGCTGCCCATCGCCTTGGCGTAGTCCGAGTTGCAACCAAGTACCCCAAGCAGGCATCTGCGTGGTTCCAGGCTAAGGGTCAGCAAGTAGAGATCGTTGAGGTCAAGGGGTCGGTTGAGCTTGCTCCGCTGACTGGAATGGCCGATGGGATTGTTGATCTAGTTGCTTCTGGTGCCACCTTGAGGGAGAATGGACTGGTTGCAAGAGCGGATATTGCCGTCACAACCGCGCGGCTGATCGCCAACCCAGTCTCACACCGTCTGAGAGCTGAAGAGATAGATCTTCTTGCAGCCGCGATGCTCGGCGCGTGACATGGCAAGATTGTCTGTATGAACCGTAGATCTGAATTCAGCAGAAGCACAGGCGAGACAGACATCAGTCTGGTCTTGGACCTCGATGGTCCCATTGATGGGACCAGGATCACGGGGATTGGGTTCTTTGACCACATGCTTGATCTTGTCGAGCGGCACGCTGGCATCGGCCTTTCTGTGGCGGCTACGGGAGATCTTGAAACGGGCTCCCACCACACGGTTGAGGATGTCGGCATCTGCTTTGGCAAGGCGCTCGATGAGGCGCTCGGCGAGCGGCTTGGCATAAATCGTTATGGCTACTCGGTCATCCCTATGGATGAGGCGCGCGCAGCCTGCGCGATTGATCTCAGCGGTCGTCCTTACTGCGGTGTTGATGTACCACTCCCGAATGGGGTCACTGGAGGCTTTGAACATGACCTTTTGGAGGAGTTCATGCGCGCTGTTGCCTCAAGTGCCAAGCTGACTCTCCACCTTGAACTTCAGCGAGACGGAGGACCACACCACGTCATGGAGGCTTGTTTCAAAGCATTTGCGCGAGCACTTCGAGTCGCTGTTGCGGTTGATCCAGAGAGCACGGCGGTTCCAAGCACAAAGGGAACCCTCACGTGATCTGTGCCTGCAGCTTAAACCTCGTTTGCTGATGGAGCAGGGATGAGCGGCTCAGTGGCCGTAGTTGACTACGGCACTGGGAACCTGACATCCATTTGCCGGGCCTTTGCGCGGGTGGGTGTGGAAGCGAAACGCGTCACCAGTCCAGCTGCAGCGGATAAGGCCAGCCATCTGGTTCTGCCAGGTGTAGGCGCGTTTCCCAAGGCCCTTACACGACTTGGAGAGCTTGGCTTCGACTCCTTCTTGACCGCGCGGGCAGCTGAAGGAACACCACTTCTCGGCGTATGTCTTGGAATGCAACTGCTGTTTGACTCGTCATCAGAGCTCGGAGGCTCAGCTGGATTAGGACTTATTTCTGGGCAGGTCAAGCCACTGGACTCACGAGGAGAACGGCTGCCGCACATTGGATGGTCACCCGTGTCGTGGGAGAGGGATTCGGCCCTCGGCGCCGGCCTTGGCCCAACCACTCCGATGTATCACGTGCATTCTTTTGCGGCGACTGTAGATGACCCGGCAGATCTGCTCGCCACGGCAACCCATGGGGCCGAGTTTGTGACAGCAGTAAACCGCGGGTCGGTATATGGGGTCCAATTCCATCCAGAGAAGAGCTCGGACCTCGGACTGCAGCTGCTGAAGAATTTTGCTGGGATTACCCCATGAGACTGCTTCCAGCGATTGACCTCATCGGAGGAAATACTGTACGCCTGAGGAAGGGCGATTATGGTCAGGAGATCAGGTACGACGAGGACCCGGCCGCTGCTGCAGCTCGGTTTGAAGCGGAGGGGGCTGAGATTCTCCACGTAGTCGACCTCGATGGCGCAAGGGCCGGCAGGCCAGAGCAGCTGGATACGGTTTCGAGGATCTGTTCAGCTGTTGGGATCCCGGTTGAGCTGGGCGGAGGCCTTCGGACTCTTGACGATCTTCGATCAGCATCATCCGTCGGCGTGAGTCGTTTAGTTCTTGGAAGTGCTGCCATCAGTAACCCGCAGATCGTGGATGACGCGCTGGCAGAGTTTGGCGAGCGGATTGTTGTGAGTGTGGACGGCCGAGGGGGATCTGTCGCCGTGGAGGGTTGGACACAAGGGTCCGGGCAGAGCGTCTCTTCCGTGTTGACGCGCTTGGAGTCTCAAGGAGTAACCCAGCTGGTCTATTCGGCCATTGAGAAGGACGGGACTCTCGAGGGCCCTGGGCTTGAGGAAGCGACTGCCGTCTGCGAGATGACAAGCGGAGAAATCACTTATGCAGGCGGGATTGGATCGTTGGATGATCTCCGCGCACTTGCTCAACTTGGGCTCCCCAACCTTGCCGGAGTGATAATTGGAAGAGCACTTCATGAGGATCGGTTTACGATCGCCGAGGCCAACTCGGCTCTCCGGTCGCCGGGTGTGTGATGGCCTGGAAGCGAGTCATTCCGTGTCTTGACGTTGACAATGGACGGGTCGTCAAAGGCGTCAATTTTGTAGACCTTCGGGATGCGGGTGATCCAGTTGAGCTTGCTGAGCGCTACGACCACAGCGGGGCTGACGAAATTGTTTTTCTTGATGTCACGGCCACCAGTGAACGGCGGGACACGGCGGTAGAGCTGGCATCTCGAGTTGCCGAGCGAGTGTTTGTTCCGTTCACGATTGGTGGCGGGATCAGAAGTACTGATGATGCACAGGCGGTTCTTGACGCCGGAGCGGACAAGGTTGCCGTGAACAGCGCAGCGGTTGCCCGTCCGGCTCTGATTACAGAGCTCGCGGACCGATTTGGGAGTCAGTCGGTTGTTCTTGCCATCGATGCAAGGAAGAGGACGGACGCGAGCGGATGGGAAGTGTTCACTGCCGGCGGCAGAAATGAGAGCGGGCTTGAGGCCGTCGCTTGGGCTGCGGCCGGAGTTGAGCTTGGAGCCGGAGAGATACTTCTGACGAGCATGGACCGAGACGGCACCCAGCAGGGCTATGACATTGACCTTCTGAACGAAGTGTGTGCAGCTGTGAGAGTGCCCGTGATCGCATCTGGAGGAGCAGGAAGTCCGGAGGACATGGCGGCTGCTCTTGATGCAGGAGCTGATGCTGCGCTTCTGGCATCGGTTCTGCACGATGGACACTCAACTGTTGAGGAGATCAAGCTGAGGCTGCTTGAGCTTGGTGTGGCACTCCGACCGGTTTGACCTAGCGCCTGTGAATGGGCTTGAAGGCGAATGAATCGCCGTAGCCGTCCACGAACATTGTTGCTCCATCCGTAACCGCTGGGTTGAACGCTCCGGTTCCGATCTGGAATGACCTCCGGCCGGACCGGGCCTTGAGCGCGATGACGCGTTTGTTCCCCAAGTCTGAGAACCAGACAAGATCTCCGATGACGACGGCACCGCCAGAGATCTTTCCGCCTGCATTGTAAGTCCAGTTGGTCGAGCCTGTCTTGGCATTCCAGGCGTAGAAGGTTCCGTCATATGAGCCGGCGTACACGGTGGGGCCGAGACCCGGAATGTTTGCCACGGCTGGTGAGCTGTAAACGTAACTCCCAGTTTGGCGTGCCCAAGCGAGCTGACCTGAGGTCGTCATTGAGTAGAGGCGTCCGTCGGTGCTTCCCTCATAGATCCGTCCCCAAGCGACGGCAGGAGTTGAATAGAACCGGCCACCTTGGCTTGATGACCAAATCTGCTTGCCGGAGCTGAGGGAGACGGCCTGAATGTTTCCGCCGTAATCGCCAAAGTAGAGACGCCCTCCAGACAGGGCTATTGCTGCCTTGACTGATCCGCCCGCACTATAGGTCCAGATTGTGTGGCCGTTTCGCTTGTCAAGAGCAAAGACCGTTCCATCCTCAGTTCCGAAGATCATGCGGTTTCCGACCACTAGCGGCGATGATTCGGCTCTGCTTGGCAGCTGCTTGCTCCAAGTGATCTTCCCGGTGGTTGCGTTGAGTGATGTGGCGGCCCCATGGCCGCTTCCAGGTGAGGTCAGAAGGGTTACGACATAGACATGACCATCTCCTGGAAGGGCTGGCGAGGATGCTGCCAGCGAACCTAGATTGTGCCGCCAAATCTGATGTCCAGTTCGCTTGTCAAGCCTTCTCACTGTGGCCCCGTTATCTAAGAGATAGAGGCCAGTCGAGTCGAGCACAGGCGTGAACTCAAGGACCTTCTTCCCACGGAAGCTCCACAGTCTGCGGTAAGGGGAACCAAGATTTACCTTGGTGCGGAACCATTTGGTCCGTGCTGCATCAAAGCCATAAAAAGGCCAGGCCACAGTTGTTGGCTTAGCCTTTACTGGCTTGGCTGGTGGAGCTGTGAAGGTCGCTGTTGGGTTACTTACATCGCCTGGGTCGCGCAGAACGAAAAAGGCTGCGACGGCGCCAGCGGCGAGAATAAGGGCCCCTGCCGCGAGGATTCTGCGTCTACGGAAGTTGGGCGGTCTTTCGTTCTCCACTCCGAATCATGCTAGCGGTGGTCACAATGGAAGCCATGTTGCAGACGAATCTCAAAATGGCGGTTTTGGAAGGGATGCGATCGGACTCTCGCGTGGCCGAGCTGATTTCCACACTTGGGGAAAGAGCATCGGACTGCCACTTGATTGGTGGAGCCGTCAGGGACCTTGCGATTGGGCGGGTCCCGGTGGAGCTCGATGTTGTCGTCGTCGGTGATGCAGTCAGCTTGGCCACGGCCCTGGACTCAAAGCACCTTGAGACCCACGAGCGGTTCCTCACAGCCACATGTCAATTCGAGTGGGGAACGGTCGACTTTGCATCAGCACGAGTAGAGGTCTACTCCAAGCCAGGAGAGCTTCCTGATGTCGTCCCGGCCACGCTTGATGAAGATTTACGGCGACGAGATTTCACAGTCAACGGATTGACCGTTCCGCTAACAGCGACGGAGGTTGGCGAGTGGCCGGCGGTTGAAGGCGGTTGGGCTGACCTTGATGCCGGTCTTATTCGAGTGATTCACGAGCAGAGCTTTGTCGAGGACCCGACCAGGATCTGGCGAGCTGCCAGATACTGCGGTCGGCTTGGTATGCGCCTCGATTCGAATACAGCACGCTTGGCCCACGAGGCCGTGACCGGTGGAGCGCTCGAGACGGTCTCCGGTTCCCGGCTGGGGGCGGAGTTGCTCCGAACAACGGCGTCCGATGAGTCCTTGGGAGCATTGGAGACCGCCCAGGAGCTTGGGCTCCTCACTCGCATCGGAGGTGATGCACTGGACTTCTCGACGCTTGCAGCTGCTGCCGCCATCCTTGGCACTGATGTTGCCCCTCAGGTGCTCAGGCTTGGAGCGCTGTGGTGGAAGGAGCCGAGAGCCGTCGAGTATTCCCGGGATATGAACCTTGAGTCACAGGTGACGGCCCTCGCGGCTCAAGCCGCAATGGGGGAGGTGTTGGAGGGAGCTCTGGCCGCGGCGTCGAGACCATCAGAGATCCGAATTGCCTGCGCGGGTTGGCTTCCCGAGTCGATTGCACTGGCGGGAGCAACGTCCGGGTTCGACAAGGCTCGTCTTTGGATCCATGAGCTGAGCGGGATCTCTCTTCCGATAGATGGGCTCGCTCTCGCCGGGATAGGCATTGTTGAGGGGCCAATGGTCGGAGTGGCCCTTGAGTCAGCGCTTGATCATCTCCTTGACAATGAGGGGGCATCCGAGCAGGAGCTGCTTGACGTTGCCGCTACGACTGCGAGGGAGCTCGGATGGGAACGATGAGAGAGGCTCCCGAGGGCATTCTCGTGGAGATCGGCTCGGCTACGGCGTGCTTCCCAAACCGGAGGGCGCTTCCAGATGGACCAAGCCTTGACATAGCGCTCGACTCCCCAGGGAGGGACGCTGCAGTGAAGGCAGTCCTCTCAGCTGGGTCTGCGGGAGAGCGGATCACGATGGGAATGAACCAGCAGCACGGTAGGGACGCTCAGATGGTGGATCCATCAAGGCCTATGCCGGATTGCGACGGTCTGATTTCCAGCAGCGCAGAATTTGCCCTTGTGGCGCTCGCCGCCGACTGTGTTCCCATTGCGTTGGCCCAAGGACAGTCGGTTGCCGTTGTTCACGCTGGCTGGAGAGGTTTGGCCGCCGGGGTTATTCAGAGATCACTTGAGGTCTTGGACCTGAACTCCGGGGGCGGGACTGTAGCTGCGGCCGTCGGGCCATCCGCCAGGTCCTGCTGCTACGAGGTCTCCCAGGAGGTGGTTGATGCACTTGGGCCGCATGCCTCTGCTGACAGACGCATGGTTGACACTGGGAAGACAGCGGCCTCCATTCTCTCTGCTGCCGGAGTGGTCGATCTCACAGTGCTTGATGCCTGCACCATCTGCGGGAGTCCCGAGCGTTACTTTTCATTCAGAACAGAAGGCAGCGATGCCGGAAGACAGGGAGTGGTTGCATGGTTGAACAGGTAAAAGAAATTGATCCAGAGCGAGTCCGTGCCAATCTCTCGGAGATCAGGGAGAGAATCTCGGCCGCCGACCCGTCAGGACAGGGAGGGGCGGGGATTGAGGTCGTCGCAGCCACAAAGTACGTACCGGTTGAACTGATGGGGACTCTGGCCGAGGGCGGTGTGACCGTGGCTGGCGAAAATCGCATTCAGGACCTCACCGCCAAACAGGAGAGGTGGGGCGACCTGTTCACATGGGATTTCATCGGTGACCTCCAGAGCAGAAAGGCTCCAAGCCTTGTCGGGAAAGTCAGATTGATCCAGTCATTGGCCACTGAGAGCGCCCTGCTTAAGCTTGAACGTGCCGAGGCGGTCCAGCAGAAGGTCTTGGTCCAGGTGAATCTGGCTCAGGAGGAATCCAAGAGCGGCATCGCGGTCGAGGACCTGGCGAGATATTTGGATTCGGAAGGCTGTGATGTTGTCGGGCTGATGACGATGCCGCCATTCACCGCCGACGCTGAAGAAAGCCGTCCATGGTTTGCGAAGCTTCGAGATCTGGCTGACAAGAATGGTCTTGAAATAGTGTCCATGGGAACAAGCCAGGACTATGAGGTCGCGGTGTCAGAAGGAGCTACACACGTGAGAATTGGGGCGAGCCTCTGCCGCTGAGACTGCGGTTTGGACTGATCCGCCCCGCGAGGTGACATGCTGGTCATGCAGGATCCAAGGTTCTCACGAAGAAAGACAACGGATGGCCCTTAAAGACACCTTTCATAAAACGCTCGTCTACTTCGGACTCGCAGAGGAACACGATGTTGATTCGTGGGGCTCCGACGACTCCCACCGCTCCTCTCGGCAGGAAGACAGAGAACCCCGAGGCTCGGTTTCGCGGTTCCCTCAGCGTGGAAGAAGAGATGAAGTTGATGACATCTTCGGAGATGACGATGCCGGTGACAGGCGCCCGACCTTGAGGCCTGTTGAAAGCCGTCGCTCTGATCAACGCGTTCACTTTGTTGCTCCCAAGAGCTTCAACGATGTTCAGGACATGGGAGACCGTTTCAGAGACGCGGTGCCCGTGATCATCAACCTTCAGGGGGCAGACCCAGAGCTGTCGATGCGAGTCATTGATTTCGCGAGTGGTCTGACTTATGGACTTGGCGGAGGAATGAAGCAAATCGCCGACAAGGTCTTCGTTGTGACACCGAAGAACGTTGAGTTCTCAGCAGAGCAGAAGGCGGAGATGATCGAAAAGGGATTCTTCAACCAGACGTGATTGCAGTCATGTTTATTGGCCGCTGGAACCCCAGATGAAGATTGGCCTGATTGGCGCCGGCAGCATGGCCACAGCCTTGGCCCGCGGATGGCAGGAACCAGTCGTTGTCTCAGATCCCAACGAAGCTCGCGCTCGAGACTTGGTTGCCGAGATGGGCGGAACGGTTGCCGCGAACAACGCTGAGGTGGCTGAAAGCGTCGATGTTGTGGTGCTCTGCCACAAACCAGCACAGTTGGACGAGGTGGCAGCGGAAATTGATGGTCTTGCGAAGTCCGTTGTCTCAATACTCGGCTCCGTCACAGTCGCCGAGGTAAGGGCTGCGTACACCGTTTCGCCTGCGTATCGTGTGCTTCCCAACCTCCCAGTTGAGCTGCGGAAGGGGGTCCTCTGCTGGCCGTTGAGCAACGGAGGTGAAGGGGACGCCATTCGCGACCACTTTGCAGATCTCGGACGCCTCATTGAGCTCGATGAGGCGATTATTGAGGAGGCGATGGCGCTTTCAAGCAATGCCCCTGGTTTCCTTGCGTTTGTGGTTGAGGCCTTTGTTGAGGCCGGAGTCGCCCACGGCCTTTCGACAGAACTTGCAACTGAGCTGGTAACCGCCACGATGGTTGGAACCTCCGCTCTGTTGGACGCTCGTGACGGGGACGCTGGTCGTCTCCGGAGGGAAGTTTGTTCTCCGGGCGGGTCAACTGAGAGAGGTGTTGCCGCGCTTGAGTCCGCAGGGATACGTCAGGCCTTTCTCGATGCGGTGGAGGCCGTTGTGGCGCCAAAATGACCTTCCTCTCGGCCACCATAAGAATTGAGATTGCCGGCTATCTATCCTCGCTGCTGCTCGTCTACAGCGTCCTGATCATCGGTTGGGTCGTCCAGTCATGGGTGCTTGCCAGCGGCATCAACGTCGGCCGCTTCGCGCCGGTCTTCCATTTTCTGGACTCAGTGGTGGGTCCCTTTATGAATCTCTTCAGGAAGTACATCCCGCCACTCGGTCCCGTTGACATCTCGCCACTTGTCGCTCTGCTCGTAGTGCAGATAGGCGGCGGGTTGGTCGTCTCTCTGGTCCACGGCTGACTTTGTCGGCTGGCCGCTCCGCCCTTGTCCTAGCAGGGGTGACCGCACTTTTGGTTTTTGCTCTTGATCAGCTGTCCAAGGTCTGGGTCCGAGCAAACGTGGTTGTCGGCGAGCGCCGGGACATTCTCGGCCCGCTTGACCTCGTTAATGTAAGAAACAAGGGTGTTGCCTTTGGTGCACTGACCGGGGCGGGGTGGATCGTCCCCGCGTTGACGGTGGTCGCCCTCCTCGGGGTTTCGGTCTGGTTTGCGCGGACACCCACGGCCGCATGGGCATGGCTTCCGGCTGGACTCGTTGTAGGCGGCGCGCTTGGAAACCTTTGCGACCGGCTCGCCCACGGACAAGTGACCGACTTCATCAAGGTTCCTTACTGGCCGGCCTTCAATGTTGCCGACATTGCTATTACCTGTGGAGTGATCCTCTTGATTCTCGTGGCGGAATTCGATGGCAGAAACCCAAAATCTCCTAGTTCCTGAACTTGCCGAGCCGGTGAGGCTTGACGCTTGGCTTGCCGCCGAGCTGGGTTCTCGCACGGCCGCGGCACGGGCGGTTAAGGAGGGACGGGTTCTGGTCGGGAATGAAAGGCGAGCCAAGTCTTTCCTCCTGCATGGGTCGGAGTCCGTCCAGCTCACTGAGCAGCAAGTACCGGAGGCTCGGGAGTCATCTGAGCAAACCGAGATTCCTGTGGTGTTTGAGGACGCTCACTTGATGGTGGTCGAGAAGCCAGCCGGAATGGTGGTCCATCCTGCCCCTGGGCATGCGACTGGGACGCTTGCCCAAATTCTGGCCGGATCTCTTTCTGGAGGTGAGGAGGGCAGAGCGGGCATTGTGCACCGGCTGGATCAGGACACGACAGGTCTGCTTATCGTCGCTCGAACTGAGGATGCCCATCGACAACTCCGGCAGATGCTTGAAAAGCGCGAGGTGACGCGCATCTACACAGCACTGGTTGATGGAGCCCCTCCGACAAAGGAAGGAACCATTACGGCTCCCATAGGGAGGGACAGAAGAGTGCGCACAAAGATGTCAACGACAACTGACACGCCGCGTGATGCAACAACCCATTTCACTGTTGAAACCGCATTCGCTCACTCAACCCTCTTGACGGTTCAGCTTGAAACTGGGCGCACACATCAGATCCGCGTGCACCTTAAGACCATAGGTCTGCCTGTTATTGGCGATCGTGAATATGGGATCAGAGGAGGCCTTGGCCTGGCGCGGCAGTTCCTGCATGCTGCTCAACTTGAGTTCACTCATCCAATCACCGGGGAAGAACTTTCCTTTACATCTGATCTTCCCTCGGACTTGGATGCCGCACTGGCTAGGGCACGCGCCGGCGAGCAGGCTGTTCCGGGCTGACCTTGGGGCAGTAAAACCCCTAAACTCAATACTTCAATGCAATTCGACCCTCCCGGGGAATCGACTGCGACCCTCCCGGAGCGTTTGCTCGGGACGCAGATACGGACCGGGTGGCTATAAAAACCAATACGCAAGGGAGATTTATCCACATGGCCGCCAATGGCATCCGTGAGCTGCTCGAAGCTGGAGTTCACTTCGGGCATCAGACACGTCGCTGGGATCCTCGTATGCGCCGCTACATTCACGGCGAAGCGCAGGGCATCTACATCATCGATCTTCTGCAGACAGAAGTGCTGCTTGAGAAGGCAAAATCGTTTGCTCAGGAGACAGCGCGTAGAGGCGGAGTTGTCCTCTTCGTGGGGACCAAGAAGCAAGCCCGTGACGCCGTAAAGAACGCAGCTGATGCATGCGACATGCCATATGTCAACCATCGTTGGCTGGGTGGACTTCTTACGAACTTCCAGACAATCTCACGTCGTATCAAGCGTCTCCACGACCTTGAGCGCTACGCAGCCGAAGGACAGCTCGCTCTGCTTCCTACCAAGGAGCGCATGTCTGCCGAGGCTGACCTTGTGAAACTTCGAGCCAACCTTGGTGGAGTTCGCAACATGACCCGGACTCCGGACGCGGTCGTCGTATTTGACGTGAACACTGAGGTGATCGCCGTTGCCGAGTCAAATCGGCTGAGAATTCCTGTGATTGGCCTTGTGGACACAAACTGCGATCCAACGAACATTGACTTTGTAATTCCTGGCAACGACGATGCGATGCGCTCCTGCGAGCTGATCGCAAACGCGATCAGCAGTGTCGTCGCTGACGCTCAGGGCCAGTACCGGGCTGAAGAGGCCGCTGCGAAGGCCGCAGCGGAAGCCAAGGCCTTGGCTGAGAAGGAAGAGCGTGAGAAGCGCGAAGCTACTGAAGCCGCTCGTCGCCTCGCTGTAGAGGAAGAGGCTGCGACGAAGGCAGCCGCACAGGCAGTTGTCATCGAAGCTGCTGAGGCAGAGAAGGCAAGGGCTGAGGCAGAGGAAGCCGTACGTGCCGCCGTTGCCGAACGCGCAGCGGCAGAGGCAGCGGCTGCTCCTGCTGAGGAAGCTCCGGCTGCTCCTGCTGAGGAAGCTCCGGCTGGCACTGAGGGGGAATCTGCATGACCGTTACCGCAGCCGACGTAAAGGCTCTCCGGGGACGCACAGGTGCAGGGATGCTCGACTGCAAGAAGGCTTTGGAGGAGTCCGGGGGTGACGTTGACGCAGCCGTTGACGCACTTCGTGTCAAGGGGCTCGCCAAGGCAGCCAAGCGTGGAGACAAGGAAGCAAGCCAGGGAGTTGTCGCTTCTTACATCCACGCCGGAGGCTCCATCGGATCCATGGTGGAAGTGGACTGTGAAACCGACTTTGTTGCACGCAATGAGGAATTCGCAACATTCGCCCGTGATCTGGCACTTCATGTCGCCGCCGCAGATCCGCTTTATGTGGATGAGGCTTCTGTTCCAGAGGAAGAGCGCGCCGCTGAGCTGCGCGTCCTTCAGGATCAGGATTCCGACAAGCCCGAGGAAATTCGGGCCAAGATTGCCGAAGGACGTATAGGGAAGTGGCTTGACGAGGTTGTCCTGCTCAGGCAGGCCCACGTGAATTCAGATCGCTATGAGGGAAGAACGATCGAGGAGCTGCGAGCTGAACTGGCATCGAAAACGGGTGAGAACATCGTGATTAGACGGTTCTCGCGGTTTGCGGTAGGCGGCTGAGGCCCGGATGGCTGAGTCGGGCGGCTACCGAAGGATTCTTCTGAAGCTTTCAGGAGAATCCCTGATGGGAGACCTGGAATATGGCACTGACCCAAAGCGGGTGCAGTCCGTTGCCAAGCAGATCGCCCAAATTCATGCCCAGGGCGTAGAGGTTGGGATTGTCGTTGGAGCAGGGAACATCTACAGAGGGCTTGCTGGAGCCGCTGAGGGCATGGACCGAGCAACTGCTGACTACATGGGCATGCTTGCGACCGTCCTCAACGCACTTGCCTTGCAGGATGCGCTTGAGACCGCAGGGGCTCCAACAAGGGTTCAATCCGCGATCACCATCAGTGAGGTTGCTGAGCCGTACATCAGGCGCAAGGCCATGAGGCACCTCGAGAAGGGTCGCATCGTCGTATTTGCTGGCGGAACGGGCAATCCATTTTTCACAACCGATACAGCGGCTGCACTCCGGGCTGCGGAGATCCGGGCTGAGGCCGTCCTGATGGCAAAGAACGGCGTTCAAGGCGTCTTCACTGCCGACCCGGCGCTTGATTCCGACGCCGAGTTCATAGAGCAGATCACCCACATGGAGGCGATTGAGAAGCGCCTCAAGGTGATGGACGCAACGGCTCTCTCGTTGTGCCTTGAGAACGGCCTTCCAATCCATGTTTTCAACATGTCAGATGACGGAGCCATAGCGCGAGTCGTTTCAGGTGAGCGGATCGGTACGCTGGTTATCACATGATCAATGACCTTCTAAAAGACGCTCAAGAGCGCATGCACAAGTCTGTTGAATCAACCCGTGGGGAGTTTGGCTCCGTGCGGACAGGAAGGGCCACACCAGCCCTTCTCGACCGTGTGACCGTTGACTACTACGGCGCGATGACTCCATTGACACAAATGGCCACCGTCAGCGCCCCTGAAGCGCGCCTCCTTACTGTCAGCCCATATGACGCTTCAAGCATGGAAGCAATAGAGCGCGCCATCACCAATGCCGACCTTGGGGTAACCCCTGGAAATGATGGAAGTTTGATCCGAATCAGCATTCCCGAGTTGACTGAGGAACGCCGCAAGGAAATGGTCAAGCTGACCAAGGGAATTGCAGAAGAAGGACGGATTGCCATCAGGAACATCCGCCGGGATGTAATGCATGAGCTTCGCGTTCTCAAGGAGTCCGGCGAGAGTGGCTCAGACGAAGAGCATCGCGCAGAGGAAGCCCTCCAGAAGCTCACAGATGCTCAGATTGCTGAACTCGAAGAGATCCTTGCCCGCAAGGAAGCCGAGATTCTCGAGGTTTGAGCAGGTTGAGTGAGCGGCGGGCAAGAACCGTCGCGATCATTACCGACGGAAATGGACGCTGGGCGAACGATCGTTCGTTGCCGGTTGTTGAAGGTCACCGCGCTGGGGCAGACACTGTCAAGGCACGCCTCAGGGATTGCGTTGAGCTCGGAGTCGAGCAGCTGACGGTTTATTCCTTCTCCACTGAAAATTGGGGTCGATCGGCCCGCGAGGTGCGAGGCCTGATGAAGATGTTCGATGAACGCCTTCAGACCGAGACGCCCGAACTTCTCGAGGAAGGAGTCCGAATGCGGTTTATTGGGGACAGGACCGACCGCCGGATTCCAACAAAGCTTGTGGAACGGATGGGATGGGCTGAGGAGCTGACCTCTGGATGTGACCGGATAGAGCTCTTCGTCGCATTCAACTACGGCAGTCGGAATGAAATCTTTCGCGCAGCAGAGAAATACTCCGGTGGGGGTGAGGAAGCGTTTGGGAGTCTCATAGGCGAGCCTGCGCTTCGGGACCCGGACCTTCTTATCCGGACCAGTGGGGAACAGCGGATTTCAAACTTCCTTCTCTGGCAGTGTGCCTACTCCGAATTTGTCTTCCATGATGCGCTTTGGCCCGACTTCAGCCGGGAGGATCTTGTTGGCTGCCTGGACGAATATTCCGATCGTGAAAGGAGATTCGGTAAGAGATGAAGAAACCGAGTGATGTTCTCGGACGGACGGTGGTGGCCATTCCCTTGGCGATCCTTGCTGTCGTGCTCGTGGCCGCGGGCGGATGGGTATTCGCTGTCGGCGTAACAGCCATTGGCTGCCTCTGCCTTCATGAGTTCTATGACCTTGTTGAATCGAGAAGGCCCCTTCGGCTAGCTGGCTTCCTCTCCATATTTGGCGCGGTTATCGCTGCGAAGCTCGGAGGTCCGACGGCCCTGCTTTTTGCCACTTGGCTCTCGCTCCCAGTGATGTTCGTGATGGCGGCTGCTCAGCCGCGGCTTGAAGGAGCGACGGATTCGATTCTGGCGACGGGCTTGGGTATCTGGTGGATAGCTGTTGGTTTCGCTCACGCTGTTCTCCTGCGGGACCTTGCTCACGGCGGAGGGATTGTTCTTGACGCTCTGATCGCTACCTTCGCTGGCGACACTGGAGCCTATTTCGGCGGCCGCTCGTTCGGAACCAAGCCGCTTGCCCCGCGGATCAGCCCGCGGAAGACAGTCGAAGGGCTGATTGCCGGTGCGGCGGCGGCTATTGCGTCGACCCTTGTGGCCAGCCTCTACCAGGACTGGCTCCCGTTGGAAGTTGCACTGTTGATTGGAGTTACGGTTGCCGTGCTGGCCCCGATGGGTGACTTGTTCGAGAGCCTGCTGAAGCGTGAGGCGGGTGCCAAGGACGCGGCTACAACGCTCGGTCCACACGGTGGCGCGCTTGACCGCCTTGATGGCGTTCTCTTCTCAATCGTTGGGGTCTACTGGCTCTGGTACCTCCTCGGGTGACGGACAAAGCACGAGCGTCTGCCAGCATGGGGTCATGAAGCGACTTGTAATTGCCGGAGTAACCGGCTCCATTGGCTCTCAGGCTCTGGATGTCCTCCATGGGCATGAGGAAATCGAGATTGTCGGGATTGCGGCTGGCTCTAACGGCGCTGGGCTGTTGGAGGCCATGGACCAGACTGGTGCGTCAGCCGGTGCCCTCACTGTTCAGGGTGACACCGATCTATCGGGGTTCGCTATTGAGACAGGAGACGATGCGGCCGCCCGGCTGATCCGGGAGCTCGAGCCCGACCTTGTCCTGAATGCAGTGGTCGGCTTTGCGGGACTTGCTGTCACGCAGGCTGCACTTGAGAGTGGAGCCGATCTTGCCCTGGCCAATAAGGAGTCTCTAGTCGCGGGAGGGGACCTTGTGATGAATCTGGCCTCCCGGCAAGGTCTCTCAATAACGCCCGTTGACTCCGAACACGCTGCGCTGGCCCAGCTCCTCTCAGGAGTAGACGCTCAGGATGTCGAGCGTCTTGTCCTCACAGCCTCCGGGGGACCCTTTCGCGGCCGCACGGCTGAGGAGCTGGCATCTGTAACGGTGAGCGAGGCCCTCGCGCATCCAACTTGGAACATGGGGGGAAAGATCTCCATTGACTCCGCCACACTGATGAACAAGGGGTTGGAGCTGATCGAAGCCCATCAGTTGTTCGGGGTTCACTACGATCAACTGGGTGTGGTCGTCCACCCCCAATCCTTGGTCCATGCCGTCATCGAGCTGGTAGATGGAATGCAGATGGCCCACCTTGGGGTTGCAGACATGAGGGCCCCGATTGCCTGGGCAGTGGACGGCGGCAACCGGCGGAAGCTTGACATACCTCGCCTGGACCTCGCGGCAGCTGGCTCCCTCACTTTTGAAGAGCCTGACCTCAAAGCGTTTCCAGCCCTCGCCATAGCGATTGAGGCCGGAAGGGTAGGGGGCGGCGCGCCGGCTGTTCTTAATGCCTCCAATGAGGTGGCTGTTGAGGCTTTCCTTTCCGGGGGCATTCCTTTTACGCGGATTCCTGAAGTTGTGGCTCTGACCCTTGACGTCCTTGGAGATTCACTTCCGAAGTCCTTTGAAGAGCTGGCTGCCTTGGATGAGTCAGCAAGGTCTCAGGCCCGAACCTTTGTTGAGGCTGCTGCATGAGTTGGCTGCTGACCATCTTTGGCATAGCTGCCCTGATCGTGATCCACGAGGGAGGTCATGCCCTTGCTGCCAAGGCGATGGGAATGAGAGTCGAAAGGTTCGCTCTCTTCTTTCCGCCGATCATCTGGTCCCGAAAGTTTGGGAACACCGATATAGCTCTCGGATCAATCCCACTGGGTGGCTATGTGAAAATCACCGGACAGAATGCGGCTGAGGAGGTCTCACTGGAGGACAGCGACGTGTCCTACGCGAACAAGGCGATCTGGAGGCGGGCGGTGGTTATTGCGGCAGGTCCTGCGGCGAATTTATTGACATGCCTCCTGCTTGTAACTGCCCTTCTTGCCTTAGATGGCAAGCAGTCTGTAACAACGGCTATCTCATCGGCCCCAATTGCTGCTCCTGCCGCAGGAATTCTTCAACGCGGAGACCGGGTCATCTCAGTCGACGGCGTTGGGGGAAGCCCGGAGGCGCTAGTGCGCCAGACTCGCAGTCACAGCTGTGCTGGCACTCCGGTTAACGGCTGTCGTGCCTCTACACCAGTGGTTATAAAGGTGGTCAGGGCGGGGAGTCCGATGAGCTTCACGATCAAGCCGCGCTGGGACTCCACGGCAGCAGCGATGCGACTTGGTTTTGCTTTTGACACTGAGAGAAAGCCTGTTGCATTCGGGACTGCCGTTAAGGACTCCGGGACGGC
>JBAXHG010000022.1:0-16736 GCA_037139015.1 Actinomycetes bacterium
CCGTCGGAGAACTTCATGATGTTTGCCTTGTGGGCTGCCGTGACCTTCTTGCGGCCATGTTCCTTGGCGTACTGGAATGCAGCTTCGACAATGCGCTCTGAACCGTGCTCAGAGATGTACTTGAGTGAGATTCCGCTGTCCTCTGGGATTTCGCTCCCAAGCTCTGAGACAACCTCACGCATGCGCGCCTGTTCCGGACTCCCGATTTCAAATTCGATACCCACATACATGCCCTCGGTGTTCTCGCGGAAGATCACAAAGTCGGTCTCCGGATAACGGGTCCTGACGCCGGGGTACGACTTGCATGGCCGGACGCACGCGAAGAGGTCCAGTTCCTTGCGCAGAAGCACGTTGACAGAGCGGAAGCCTGATCCGATCGGTGTCGTTGTAGGGCCCTTGATGCCTACCTTGGTGCGCCTGAGCGAAGCAAGGGTGCGGTCGGGGAAAGGCGTTCCTTCAGCCTCATACGCGTCAAGTCCGGCTGGGTGTTCATCCCAGATGAACTCGACTCCAGTCGCTTCAAGAACGCGACGTGTTGCTTCTGCCAGCTCGGGCCCTGTGCCGTCGCCGGGAATGAAAGTCACTTCGTATGCCATTTGAACTCGCTTGCTCGTGGGCGGATTGGATGGATCGCTAAAGCCCGCGATGCGGGGCGACCGCCGTTTGATCCTATCGCCGGGGCGATTTGGTGGGATGATGGGCGGCATGTCACTTAAGGAACCCATGAGGACGGGCACCGAACAAGACCCAAGGCTGGCAGCTCCAAACCAGCCGCCACCCCTTGCGGACATTGACCTTTTCGCCACGAACCTTCCGCTTGTGGAGGCTCTTGACCGCAGTGGAGCTGGATCGTGGAAGGACCGCTGCGTGGAACTCGGAACGCTTGCTGGCAAGCCCGAGATCCTCGAGCTGGGCACGTTGGCAAACGACAACCCACCCGTCTACAAGCCTTTTGATCGATACGGCAACCGCGTGGACGAGGCCGTCTATCACCCTGCATACACCCAGCTGATGGACATCGCCTGTGGCCACGGCCTTCATTCCATCCCATGGACTGGAGCCGACGGTGGACATGCTGCCCGCGGCGCCATGTTCATGACCTGGTCACAGGTTGAGGCTGGACACGGCTGCCCGGTGTCCATGACCTACGCGGCCGTTCCGGCTCTGCGCTCCACCCCAGCCCTGGCAGAGCATTGGGAACCCTTGCTCGTCCGAAACTCCTACGACGGGCGCTCACTTCCCGCCGAGGAGAAGACCGGTGCGTTGGCAGGAATGGCAATGACCGAAAAGCAGGGTGGAAGTGATGTACGGGCCAACTTGACGACCGCAGTCCCCCTCGGTTCCGATTCCGACCCATGGCTGATCGACGGTCACAAGTGGTTTTGCTCTGCGCCAATGTGTGACGTGTTCCTGATTCTCGCCAAGACGAATGAGGGGCCAACCTGCTTCGCGGTGCCCCGCCTGCTTGGACCTGACGCACGGAACGGAATCCGGGTCCAGCGGCTCAAGGACAAACTTGGAAACAGAAGCAATGCCTCCTCGGAGATCGAGTTCCACGGAACGCATGGATGGCTTGTTGGCGAAGTTGGCCGAGGCATTCAGGCAATCATCGAGATGGTCAACCACACCCGCCTTGACTGTGTCCTTGGCTCAGCATCAGGCATGCGCTGGGCACTTGCCCAAGCTGCCCATCACGCCGCCCACCGTTCAGCCTTCGGCCGTCTCCTTGCAGAGCAGCCAATGATGCAAGGCGTCCTCGCCGACCTTGCAGTGGAGAGCGAAGCAGCGACGGTGCTCGCCATGCGTCTGGCTTCCGCCTACGACTCCGATTCCCCCGAGGAAGCCAAGTTCCGTCGCATAGCCACCGCAGTCGGCAAGTATTGGGTCTGCAAGCGCCAGCCGGCTTTTGTCGCCGAGGCCCTTGAGGTGCTGGGCGGCAACGGCTATGCGGAAGAGTCCGGAATGCCCCGTCTTTACAGAGAGGCGCCGCTGAACGGAATCTGGGAAGGCTCCGGAAACGTGATGTGTCTTGATGTTCTCCGGGCAGCCGCCCGTGAGGAGGGAACTCTGGACGCGCTGCTCGCCGAGATTCGCTTGGGCGCCGAAGCTGTCCCCGAACTGACATCACTGACCAACGACGCTGCAGTTGCATTGGAAGACCCTGCCGTGGCACAGCCACAGGCGCGGATGATTGTGGAGCGCTTGGCAATCGGCCTGCAGGCTTCATTGTTGGCCAGATTCGCCCCTCAGGAAGTCTCGGACGCATTTGTAGCCACACGCGTTCGCGGAGAAGGCGGCAGAGCCTTCGGTGCAGTGCCCGCAGGAGTGGACGCCGCCCGTCTGACCGCGCGAGCAATCCCCCACCTCGGCTGATGCTCCGTCAGCCTGCAACCATCGGTTGAAGACATGGGAATGAAAAGCGGATCAATCAAGCTGTTCAAGGTCTTCGGAATTCGCGTGGGCGTGGACATGTCGTGGTTCGTCATTCTCTTCCTCGCGATCTTCTGGCTGTCAGGCGTATTCAAGTCCCTGCTGGGTGGGCAAGGATCAACCGCCTACTTGACAGCAGTCGCCACGGCCCTGCTGTTCTTCGCTTCCCTGTTGGCTCATGAGATGGGGCATGCCTTCGTGGCGAAAAGGTCAGGCATCGCAGTCCCGAGCATTGACCTTTGGATGCTCGGAGGCATGGCGCGCATGGAGCGGGAGCCGGACAGCCCAGGCCAGGAGTTCAAGATCGCGATCGCAGGGCCGATCGTTTCTCTGCTCGTTGCCTTCGTCTGCCTTTTGATCGGTGCGGGCCTTGAGGGAACCAAGGCGGTGGTCAACACCGCAGAGTTGAACGGCAACGCACCGGTGACCCCCGCTTTTCTCGCGCTCTCGTTTGTCGCGACGATGAACATCGTGATTTTTGTTTTCAACCTGATCCCAGCGTGGCCGCTTGACGGAGGTCGCGTTGCCAGAGCAATCGCATGGAAGATCACGGGCTCTGAAGTCAAGGGGACGCTGTTTGCTGCCCGACTCGGACGCGGCTTCGGCTGGATCCTCGCCGCCTATGGCCTTTGGGAGATCCTCAACGGAAGTCTTTCCGGAATCTGGTGGCTGATGCTCGCATTCTTCATTGGCCAGGCAGCGCGCAGCACCATGGTCCAAACCAAGGTTCACGCAAAGATCGGTGATCGGACTGTCATGGACCTCATGGATAGACACCCAGTGTCGTTGCCAGCGAATGTCGATGTTGTTGAAGCCGAATCAGACTGGTTCACCCGATTCGGGTGGTCATGGTTCCCAGTAATTGATGACCAGGCGCGTTTCGTGGGAATCGTTCGCGAGGAGGCAGTTCGCGACGCTGCCGAGAACCCTGGCCTTGGCGAGCCCCCGCGTGTTGCTGATGTGATGGACAGAACGGCGGTGAGCAGCTGGGCCATTGACGAGATGACAAAGGTTGAGTCCCTGCTCTCATCCGAGCCCCTTGCACGAAACGGCGCGCTTATGGCCGTTGACGACGCTGGGGTTCTGCGCGGAGTAATAACCGTCGAGCAGGTTCGGGCTGCACTCCAAGACCGGTCGGAGTAGGCTCCTAGCCGCGCCTTGCGCGCCCTCTTCTACGAGTGGGGCGCCCTGCCGCTCACCGAGGACCTTCGGTGCTGATCCAAACACACTTGGAGCGAGTAAACAGAGCATGCCCAATCACGACGTACTAATCATCGGAGCCGGCCTCGCAGGACAGCGCGCCGCTCTCGCAGCAGCCGAAAAAGGCGCAACCGTGGGAATCATTTCCAAGGTTCACCCCGTCCGTTCGCACTCCGTTGCAGCAGCCGGCGGAATCAACGCAGCCTTGAACCCGGATGACTCATGGGAGTCACACGCTTTTGACACGGTTAAGGGCTCCGACTACCTCGGAGACCAAGACGCCATCGAGGTTATGTGCAAGGAAGCACCTGACGAGATCCTCTGGCTTGAGCATGCTGGTGTCACGTTCCACCGCAACGATGTGGGCCAACTCGGAACCCGCGCATTCGGTGGTGCCTCACAGGCACGTACGTATTACGTGGCTGACATCACCGGCCAGGCAATCCTTCACGTTCTCTACGAGCGTCTGATGAAGCATCACGATCAGATCGACCGTTACGAGGAATGGTTCACCACTGAACTTCTGCTTGATGACTCTGGCAACTGCGTCGGTGCCGTCTGCCGAAATATCCGCGACGGTCAGATTCAGGTCTTTAACGCGAAGTCCGTGATTCTCGCCTCAGGTGGAGCAGGTCAGGTCTTCAAGCCAACAACGAACGCACTCATCTGCACAGGTGACGGCATTGCCCAGGCGTACAAGATTGGCGCACCACTTATGGACATGGAGATGATCCAGTACCACCCAACGACTCTTGCCGAAAACGGATTCCTGATCACTGAGGGAGCACGTGGAGAAGGCGCGCACCTTTACAACGCCCTTGGCGAGCGCTTCATGGAGAAGTACGCACCGAACAAGCTTGAGCTTGCCTCACGCGATGTTGTTTCCCGCGCAGAACAGACTGAAATCCTTGAAGGCCGTGGCTTCCCTGACGGAACGATCGCATTGGACATCACCAAGGTTCCGCGCAAGCGCACCCTTGAAGCCCTTCGCGAGATCGTCAACATCGGCCGCGACTTCGCCGGAGTAGACATCACCCGTGAGCCAATTCACATCAAGCCCGGAATGCACTACATCATGGGTGGAGTGAAGACGGACGTCAACGGGCACACCCCGGTCAACGGTCTTTACGCAGCTGGCGAGGTTGCATGCGTGTCAGTTCACGGCGGCAACCGCCTCGGAGCCAACTCGTTGCTTGACACGCTGATCTTCGGCCGCCGCTCAGGTGAGCACGCCGCAGAGCAGGCCTTGTCGAAGGCAATGCCTTCAACCAGCCACTCAAAGGTCACCGACACGCAGAAGATGTTCGATTCGATCCTTGCCCGCGAGAAGACAGGACGCCGGATCTCAGACATCAAGAACGAGCTCGGCGAGACAATGAACCGCTACTGCGCCGTCTACCGAGACCAGGAAGGCCTTGAGACCGCACATGACGTGGTCCGCCGCCTCAAGGAAGAAGCTTCCGTTGCCGCAGTGGACGACAAGGGAACTGTCTTTAACCAAGATCTCCTCGGCGCTGTAGAACTTGAGTACATGCTTGACGTTGCAGAGTGCATCGTTGTGTCGGCCAAGGAGCGCAAGGAGTCACGCGGAGCCCAGTTCCGCACCGACTTCCCCGACCGCAACGACGCCGAGTGGCTCAAGCACATTGATGTCGCCCGCAATGGCGGCGATGTTCCAAATGTGACCTATTCGCCTGTGACAATCACCAAGTGGCAGCCGGAAGCCCGGACCTACTAGCCTCCAACCACCCAGATAAAGAGCTAAAGAGATGCCTGACTACACACTCCGCCTTCGCCGCTACGACCCAGAATCCGGCGAGGCTCCGCACTACGAAGATTTCCAAGTTGAACTGGACGGCCACCGCTCCGTTCTGGAGGCCATCCTTCAGGTCAGGGGCGACCAAGACGGTTCAATCGGCGTCCGCTGCTCATGTCGCGCAGCAATCTGCGGATCATGTGGTGTTCGTACGAACGGCAAGGCAGGCCTCGCATGCCACACCCACCTTGAGGACGCTGCCAAGCGCAGCAAGGACGGCGAAAACGTGATCGTCGTTGAGCCAATGGGCAACATGCCCGTCATCAAGGACCTGATTGTGGACATGGAAGAGGTCCACTGGAAGAAGATTCGCCGCGTCACACCATGGCTTGTCGCTAAGGAGCCAGTCCCAGAGCGCGAGTACATCGTGCCCCACGAGGCAATGGTTGACGTCACGCAGACGATGGCCTGCATCCAGTGTGGCGCCTGCGTTTCCGACTGCCTCACAATGGAAATGGACCCACTCTTTGTCGGTCCGGCGGCACTCGCCAAGGCCTACCGCTTCGTCGGTGACCCGCGTGATGCAGAACAGGAACAGCGCCTTTCAGACCTCGCAGAGGATCCGCATGGCATGTACGACTGCACCCACTGCTTCCAGTGCATCGAGGCCTGCCCCAAGGGTGTCGCTCCGATGAGCCAGATCATGCGCCTCCGTCGCCGCGCAGGATCCGACTTCCATATCGATGACCGCAACAACGGTCACCGTCACGAGATGGCCTTCGTCAAGAACATCCGCAAGAACGGTCTGCTTCACGAGGCCGACCTGCTTCCGGACTCCTATGGCGGCAAGTTCCACCCCCGTGCGGTTCCAGAGCTCCTCAGCTCACTGCCTGTCGTGCTTCGTGCCCTGAAGACCGGCAAGGTGACGATTAAGAAGGCTCTGCTCCACGAGCACAAAGCTTCACCAGAGATCAAGCGGATCTTCGACACGGTCGAAAACCGTGAGGTCCGAATTGAGTACAACCTCTACATCTCCGGCAACGAAGATGACCTGGCCGACGACCCATCCGATGTTGGTGGAGAGGCTCCAGCCGCCACCGCAACGGCAACAGCAACGGTTACCGAGGCTGTCGTGGTCGAAGAGCAAATCATTGAGACTGAAACTGAAGCGGTTGTCATTGAAGAGACCGTCATTGAAGAGACCGTGGTCGAGGAAATCCCTGCCCCAGTGGCAGAAGCCGAAACCGATGTTGATGCGCCCGCTGACAGCGAGCCAACCGAAGGAGACAACCAGTGAAGGTCGCCTACTGGCCCGGCTGCGTAAGCCGTGGCTTCACACCAGAACTACATGGATCAATGCAGGCCGTAGCTCCACTCCTCGACCTTGAGCTGATCGAGATTGATCGCGGATCCTGCTGCGGAGCCGGCGTCATTGCCGAGCACAACCAAGAGCTGGCAGACACCCTGAACGCTCGTACCTTTGCGCTTGCAGCTGAAACCCCGGGCGAGCTGATGATGAACATCTGCTCCACATGCCAGGGAGCCCAGAGCGAATGCCAAGAGCGTCTTGACGCAAGCGCTGAGTACCGCGCTGAAATCAACACAACGCTTGAAGCCGAAGGTCTCGCCTACGAGAAGGGCTTGGTCACAAACAAGAACTTCCTTTGGCTCCTCGTTGAAGAAATCGGCTTGGAGAACCTGACCAAGAAGGTCAAGCGTCCACTCACCGGACTCAAAGTCGGTCCTTTCTACGGTTGCTACATCGTTCGCCCAACCGACCGTCTTGGAATCAACGACGAGAACCCGCGTGACACCTACATGGAGAAGGTCATCGAGGCCCTTGGCGGCGAAGTGATCGACTACGCAGGCGTCCACAAGTGCTGCGGTTTCCCAATCATCACGATGAACAAGAAGGCATCACTGCAGATGGCCGGCACTCACCTTGCCGACGCAACTGACGCTGATGCTGACTGCCTTGTCGTCCCATGCCCACTCTGCCACCTGAACCTTGACCTCCAGCAGCCAATGGCTGCAGGTGAGATCGGCCGTGACCTGTCAATGCCAGTGCTGCACCTTCCGCAGCTAGTTGGCCTTGCACTCGGACTGGAGCCAAAAGAACTTGGCCTTCAGCGCCATGTCATCAAGCCAACGTCTGTCATCGACTGGACAACCGCAGTTGTGGGTTCAGCCGACGGCGCAAGCTCCGGCTGGTAACACTGAATAAGCCCTGCGCGGGGTTACCGCGCAACAGGATTTGAAAAGACCCGTGTCTCCCAGAGACGCGGGTTTTTTCTTGCCCAGAGTGGAACGGTTCAGAGGCCGCGTTTGACGAGCAGCTCTGCGACCTGAACGGCGTTTGTTGCCGCTCCCTTGCGCAGGTTGTCGCCAACGATCCAAAGGTTGATTGAGCGCGGCGCACTGTCATCAACCCGAATCCGGCCCACAAGGACCTCATCGCGTCCGCTTCCATCAACCGCCATTGGGTAAACCCCGGCGGCCGGGTCATCAACAACAACCACGCCTGGTGCGCTGGAGAGGATCTCCCTGAGAGCGTCTGGGGTGGTCTCTGCCGTCGTCTGCAGGTTTACCGACTCAGAGTGCCCATTCATCACGGGAACGCGTGCACAGGTCGCTGTGATCGCTAGAGAGGGGAGATTGAGGATCTTCCTTGTCTCGGCCATCATTTTGCGTTCCTCTGTCGTGTAATCGTCCCCGTCTTTGAAGTTCTCTACTTGGGGGATCACGTTGAAGGCGATCTGGTGCGGGTAAACCTTGGCCGGATCCGGCGTGGTGCCATCAAGGACAGCCTGTGCCTGCGACTTGAGTTCATCCAAGGCCTTCACTCCAGTCCCGGATACAGCCTGGTAAGTCGAAAAGACAAGACGGTCAATGCCGACAGCATCAAGGATTGGCTTGAGGACAACCATGGCCTGCATCGTCGAGCAGTTCGGGTTGGCAACTATCCCGGAGTGGCCCTCAAGGGCCTCGGGGTTTACCTCAGCAACAACGAGAGGGACCTTTGGATCCATGCGCCAGTGGGAGGAGTTGTCGACCACGACGGCGCCTGCCTCAACAAACCGTGGGCCCCACTCTTCGGAGACAGATGAGCCCGCGCTGAAAAGCGCCAGATCAAACTGAGAAAGGTCGGCAGTCTCAATGTCTTCGACCACGACGCCCTCAACCTCGAGACCAGCAGACCGGCTGCTCGCAAGTGCCGTGACCGATGCTGCAGGAAAGGAGCGCTCCTTGAGCAGGCGAAGGATAGTGCGGCCAACCGCTCCCGAGCCACCGACGACAGCAACCCGTGGATCAGCGCTCAACGTGCTGCCCCATGCGGAGACTGGGCGCCATCATCGGCGTCGGCGTCCCCAAGCTCAAATGCTCCATGCAAACCGCGGACTGCATCAGCAACCCGGTCAGCTGAGACTACGCACGAAATCTTGATCGGCGAGGTGGAAATCATCTCAATGTTGATCCCGAGGTCTCCAAGGACGCGGAAGACTGTTGCTGCAACCCCAGGGTGAGAACGCATGCCAGCGCCAACGACGGAGACCTTGCCCATCTTCTCGTCCCAAGCGATTGACTGGATGCCCTGAGCCTCAATGATGCCCTCAAGCGCTGTTCGTGCATCACGCAGATCTTCGGTTGCAACCGTGAAACTCATGTCAGCAGCTTTGCCCTCCTCTGGGGGCTCATTCTGAATGATCATGTCCACGTTCACGCCTGCCTCTGCGAGCGCGCCAAAGACTGCTCCGGCAACGCCTGGAGAGTCCGGGACCCCGATGAGTGTGACTCGGGCTTCCTCAGTTGAATGGGTAACGGCTGTGATGAGTGGATGCTCCACGGTTTCCTCCTCGGTGACAACGATTGTGCCGGCGCCTTCGTCAAACGATGATCGGCAGTGAATGCGCACGCCGTGCGTGCGTGCGTACTCGACGGACCTCAACTGCAAAACCTTCGCTCCGGAAGACGCCATTTCAAGCATCTCCTCAAACGAAACGGTTACAAGTTTCTTTGCATCAGGGACGATCCTGGGGTCGGCGCTGAAGACACCTGCAACATCAGTGTAAATCTCGCAAACTGATGCGCCCAATGCTGCAGCAACCGCAACGGCAGTGGTATCCGACCCACCACGACCAAGGGTTGTCACGTCCTTGTTGGTGGACACGCCCTGGAACCCGGCCACGAGAACAATCTGTCCCGCGTCAAGAGCTTCCTCAATCCGGTCGGCCCGAACATCAAGGATCCGCGCACGGGTGTGAGATGTATCGGTGACGATTCCAGCCTGTGAGCCAGTAAGGGAAATCGCGTCATGACCCAGGTCGCTGATGGCCATTGCGCAGAGCGCGCAAGAGATCCGCTCTCCAGTCGAAAGGAGCATGTCCATCTCCCGTGGGTCCGGCGTTCCGGAGACCTCCGCGGCCATGTTGAGGAGCTCGTCAGTGGTGTCTCCCCTCGCTGAAAGAACGGCGACGACGCGGTCGCCCTTTTCACGCTTGGCGACAATCCGCTTTGCCGCAGCCTTGATCCTGTCGGCGTCTGCGACCGAACTGCCCCCGAATTTCATGACGACTGTCTCTGACATCAAGCTGGAGCGTACCCGTCCTGAGGAGTTTGTTTCAGCCCGGTGGGGCCAAAACCGTGAGCCGTTCAGGGCTCGATCGAGCGACGGCCCGAAAGAGCCCTTCCAAGAGTGAGCTCGTCGGCATATTCAAGGTCTGCTCCAACAGGCAGACCGCTCGCCGGGCGGGTGATTACAAGGCTTGGCTGAATCTCCCTCAGTTTGGCTGCCATGTGGAGTGCAGTTGCCTCCCCAGTGGTCGTCGGGTTGGTTGCGAGAACAACCTCGGTCACATTGCCGCTGCGAACCCGCTCGAACAGCTCGGCGATGTGGAGATCATCCTCGTCCACCCCGTCCATTGGCGATAGTGCGCCGCCAAGCACGTGATAGCGGCCTCGGAACTCAGAAGTCCGCTCAATGGGGTGGACATCCTGTGACTGCTCGACAACGCAGAGGATCGACTCATCACGGCGGTCGTCCTGACAGATGGGACAGCGAGGACCCTCGGCAAGGTCAAAGCAGACCTCACATTCTCCGATTCGCTCACGCACCTCAACAATCGCTGCCGCAAGGGCCGCAGCCTGTTCTGGCGGCGCTCTCAGGATGTGGAATGCCAACCTTGTGGCAGTCCGACCACCGACACCTGGGAGTCTTGAGAGCTCAGTGATCAGCCTCTGGATCGGGGGCGCGTACAAAGTCCCCGCTCCTAAAAGACACCAGCGTCGGAAATACCCGGGTCATCCATAGGTTCAGACTCAGTTGGGGCGGGAGGTTGAGGTGCTGCCTCTGGTCCCGCTTCGCTCCCAGGCTCTATCTCCACGCCGCCAAATTCGCTCAGCAACACATCAGCAACTTCATTGCCGCTCAGATTTCTCTCTGCCACTGAGGCAGCCGTCTCAAGCTCTGCAGACAGCTCGTACTCAACCTCGAGTCGAGCGCCGGTAACAGTCAGCAACGCTGCCATCACGGCCTCGCGGTAACGGCCATCAGCAGCCTTGCGACGATGGAACTCGGCATCAGTCGGGAAGGCCACTGTGACCTTCGCCTCGTACATGCCAACTGGAGTCGCTTGGGCCAGAATCGCGCTCAGTACAGCGCTTTCGCCACCGACCATGTCAACTACGGTCGGCCAAACTGACAGGACTTCCTCAAAGGACGGGAGTGGCCCTTGGCTTAGCTGGACCTCTGGCTCAGATTCAGGAACTGCACTCAGTGCAGCCGCAGCACCGGACGAGCTTGGCATCGGCGCCGGGGTTGGAGCCCGGACGGGATCTGGGGCCGCCGGAGCAGACTCCAAGGCTGACGCAGACGGTGCTGCTGGCCTTGCGTCGGGCATTGGTGGCGCGGCTGGGGTTGGCGCCTTGGGAGCAGCGGCTGGAGTGACTTGAGGACGCCCGATGGGAAGTGGGTTGCCGCCCGACGCAGCCTTGACGAGGAGAAGCTCAAGTCGGAGTCTCGCGTCACCACCGTCACGAATTGCGGTGAAGGCCTCCGAGACCAAATCCAAGAACTGGATGATCCCTCCCCTGCCAAGGGCTTTTGCCTGCGCGGCAAGCCGAGTGTCGTCCTCGGGCGTGCTTGAAAGCTCAGCCGGAACCGCGTCAGTCAAGTCGACGAGAAGCAACGCGCGCCCATGGGCCTCAAGGTCGTCCAGGAACCTCCGCAGGTCCCGGCCAGAATCGGCAATGCTCGCAGCTGTGCGCACAGCGGCTGCTGCGTCACCAGCGACGACAGCGTCAATGGCTTGAAATCGAAGCTCGGAGTCCACAACGCCGAGCACGGCAAGCGCGTCATCAAGTGAGATAGCCCCACCCTCGTCACCGGCATAGGTCACCAGCTGCTCGAGGGTGCCGAGCGCATCACGGAATGAGCCATCGGCAGACCGGGCAACAACATTCAGAACTTCCGCTGGAGCGTTGATGTTCTCCATCTCGGAAACACGGCTCACCACTTCAGTGACCTGGGCTATCGACGGCCTCTGGAAGTCGAACCGGTGACACCGGTCGGCAACCGTGGGCAGGATCTTCTGTGCCTCGGTGGTGGCGAGAACAAAAACAGTGTTCGGTGGCGGTTCCTCCAACGTCTTGAGGAAGGCGTTCCATGCTGCAGGGGTGAGCATGTGAGCCTCGTCGAGAATGTAGACCTTGTAGCCACCGCTCATCGGGGCGAGGGCAACACTGTCACGCAAGTCTCGAATGTCATCCACGCTGTTGTTCGACGCGGCGTCCATCTCAACGACATCGAGCGATGTCCCAAGAGCTATCGCCTCACACGCGGAACAGGTCCCGCACGGATCAGTAGTAGGACCGTTGACGCAGTTCAGTGCGGCAGCGAGGATCTTCGCCATGCTCGTCTTGCCCGTCCCGCGAGACCCGACAAAGAGATACGCATGGTGGACTGCATTGCGAGTAATCGCGTTTCTGAGTGTCCGGACAACAGCCTCCTGCCCAACCACGTCTGAGAACGTGCGGGGACGGTGACGGCGGTAAAGAGACGGAGAGGACACTGGGTGGTGACTCTAGCGCCGGGCTCGGCCAGCGCAATACGGTTGCGCCAGGGCCTAGCGAAAGTGGTCGAGCGTCTTTGAAAGACCCTCGTGAAGAGCTACTTCCGCGCGCCAACCAAAGTCTTCAAATGCCTTGGCAGGGTCCAGCACTGAGCGCCTGACCTCACCCCCACGCGAAGGGCCGTACTTGATCTCAAGCCCGTCGGGAACGAGCGTCCCCAAAGTCTTGACAAGCTCGTTGATGCTTGTTTCCTCGCCACGGCCGATGTTGCACGATCCGATCACGCTGGAGTCACCTGCGAGAAGGAGGGCGGCCACGACGTCGGAGACTTCAACGAAGTCCCTCGTCTGTTCCCCATCACCGTTGATCTGAGCAATGTGCCCAGCCAGCGCCCGTTCGCAGAAGATCGCAACAACCCCGCCCTCGGAGTGTGGGACCTGCCTTGGGCCGTAAACATTGGCCAAACGCACCGTGTAGGTCGAAAGCCCGTGAAGCTCAACGTACATGGAGACATAAGATTCAGCGGCGAACTTACTGGCTCCATATGGGCTCTCCGGGCGAATCAGGGCTGTTTCCGGAGTCGGGTAAACACCGGCCTCGCCGTACATCGCGCCACCTGTTGACACATAGATGAAACGCTCAACGCCAGTTGCCCGTGCCGCCTCAAGTACGGCAATGGTTCCCAGCACATTCACTCGCGCGTCAGCGGCCGGGTCATTGACTGAGTCATTGACTTGGGCTTGCGCTGCGAGATGGAACACGATCCGTGGGCGCACCCGCTCAAAGAGGTCGCGAACTGCCGTGGCATCGGCGACATCACCGTGGACAAACTCAGCTCCGGCCGCCACCGCAGAGTCGAGATTTACCTCCCTGCCGGTGGACAGATCATCAAGCACGGTGACCTTCATTCCGCGCGCAAGGAGAGCATCGACCAAGTTCGATCCAACAAATCCGGCTCCGCCGGTGACGAGTGCGCTCACAAGCTGCAATCTAGACCCTCAGCGGGCGCCACGAGCGCTAGTCTGGGCAACTGCAATGGCTGAAAACCTCACTCAAACAGCAGAATCACGCAGCGAGCTGCTGAAGGCGTCACCACGAATGTTCAAGGCGGATTGGATGGATCGGCTGTCCCGAGTCCACCCTTCAGTGGTGCTGGTGATCTTCATCCCCACCGTTGCAGTCCTTGGAGTGGTGGGTGCCACCCACACTGGCCTGAGCGCGATTGTCTGGTTTGCCGGCGGCTGGTTCTTTTGGACGCTTACCGAGTACTGGCTCCACAGAATCGTTTTTCACTTCGACGCGGACAGCGAGTGGGCCCATCGTTTCCACTTCATGATCCACGGGGTTCACCACGATCATCCAAACGATCCACTGCGCCTCGTGATGCCACCCGGAGCAAGCATTCCCCTTGCCGCCATCTTCCTGCTGCTCTTCTGGTCCGTACTGCCGACCGGGGCGTGGATGGTGTTTGGCAGCGGCTTCCTGACGGGCTACCTGGTCTACGACATGCTCCACTTCCACATGCACCACCACCGTCCACGCACTCGGCTTGGCCGACTTATGCGAGAGCTCCACATGCGGCACCACTTTCAGGACCATGCGACTGGCTTCGGGGTAAGCGCCCCGTTTTGGGATGTCGTGTTCGGTACGAAGCCTGCTGGCCGCCGCAGCTAAACCAGCGATTCGTCCAGCCCGGGATTGCCATCACGGTTAAGCAAACGACCCGATCCTCAAGCCTGAGGACTTGAGAACCGGGTCATGTTCACTTTTGCCGATGCCGTCCCCCGACGGACTGTCGACGCTGCCTGACGCCACCGAGGAGAACGGGGCGCCAGTACTGCCTTGTCGCTTGGACTACGGAGCGATAAGTGTCTGCTTCTTGACCTTGTACTTGCAGCCGTGGGCGATTGCGATGCCCTTGGCGCCTGGCGCAAGCTTGACCTTCACGCTGCTGGCAACGTCAAGGTTGAATGGGACTGCCTGCTGGCCTTCGCCATCGCTGACGTTGACAACAAGCTTCGGAAGCTGAAGCGTTGCCTGGCATGGGTTTGTGTCAACCGTGATCTTGCCCTCGATCGTGTTTCCGGCCTTGGCTGGAACGATCTTCTTGCCTGAGTTGGCTGGGAAGAGGCTGGCGGATGGGAACAGGTCGGTGCTTGCGAAGTAATCGCTTCCCACCTTGCCGAACAGACCGCTTACAACTGCTGCTGTGTATGAGTAAGGAGTTCCACTCCCGTCTCCTGCACGTGTGTAGAGAGCAACTGCGGAGCTCAATGAGCATCCAATGGCGTTGCTTGGTGCTTCGCCGTTGCAGCCGACCGTCTGGTTGGCAGCAGTTGTTAGATCAGGGTTGTGAACGGTTGGCTCAGTGTCGAAGCCCACGATCTGGCGGTTGGTGGTGAAGACCGTGTAACCATTGACTGCACCTGGATAGGTGACCGTCTTGGTGGCTCCAGCACCATCGACGAATGTGGTTGTGAAGTCACTGCAGGTGATCTGGTAGGTCAGCTCGTAGGCTGCTGTGTCTGTGACCACAGCCTTACCTGTGCAGTCTGGTGAGTAGTTCTGGGCTGCTGCGGCCGGAGAGGCTGCTGCGACCAGACCAACCAGCAAGCCTGCTGCTGTGGTTGTTGCGATTGAACGAAGGCGCACTTTTATGGACTCCTTGTGTTGAGTGAAACTGAGGTTTGAACTGCTTACAGCTTCAGTTTGAATTCAGTTGGCCTTCACGGTGTGAACCACCCGTAACCGGGTGGTGAAATCCTTGGTCTCAGGCTGAGGTTGAATGGCTTCCGTTTGTCGAGTGGCTCGGCCCATCCGGAGTGCCCGGAATCAACAGCCGCTCACCGCACTGCCAGCAGAAGGTCGCTCCACGTGCGTGGAGCGATCCGCAGAATCGGCAGGCGCCTGAAGCCGCCGCGTCATCAAGTCTGAGCAGACGCTCTGCTTCAGCCAGTTCCGCATCCACGCCCTGCAGATCCGCAGCGCGCTTTGTGACTACGTCAAGTCGGTAGTGGTCACGGATGGCCATCTCGTAGACAACTCCGCCCAAGTCGTACTGCATCTCGCCAAACCGCTGGGCCAAGTCGTCGCGCCGCTTGCGCAGCTCTGTCATGCCGACTGTGGGCGTGGCCGCAGCCTCCTCTGCCTGGATACGAGCCTTCTCACCTGGAAGGCGGTTGCGAAGTGCGCCTGGAAGCTTGTCTGGAAGTGCCATTTGTGTCTCCTGATTCTCGTTTTGATGCCTAGAACGACGGGGCTGGTCGGGGGTCAAGCTTCTTCTTGAAAACGTCAGTGCCAAAAGTTTGGGTTCCGGAATCGTTGCTTCGTCCGAGTGGCAGAATCTGCTGCTCTTTGTTGTAGATCCCAAGGCGATCCTGGATGGTGAGAAGTAGATCCCACGTGTCGTAGGCCTTCTTGTTTACAGTCCCGGCCTTTGCGAACGGGGAGAGGACGAGCGCACCGCTCGGCGCGATCGTTGACCCAGCCGCAGCTTGACCGCGCCGTCCTGACAGGACTGGAGGGCGATCCCACGCTACAACGGACATTCCGTCAGCCTTGAAGACCTTGGACGACATCAGCGTGCCGGAGATTTGGTCCTTGAGGAATGCGTCCAGAGCGCCAGGACCGCCGTTCTTGCCATCCGGACAGCTCGTGGCTGCCTGACCGCGACACGGCGAAGGAACGATGATCGTCAAGGCTGGGAAGGGCTTATCTACGGGAGCTGCCGCTGAGGCAGCGAGATCCGCCTTGAGACTCGAGAGCGGGTGGTTCACGAAGTTGCCTCCGTCCGCGTTGGGGCAATAAGTACCGCTGCGCGCATCTCCTGATCCAGTGACTGACTCAAACCAGACTGCCGGATCATCAAAGGCCGATGCCATTCCGTTGGTCGGCAACGCAGGAGTGGTTCCAACGTCAGTTATTGCGCAGAGCGCGTTGTTGAATGCGTCGAGGCCCGCTACGTCTGATTTCGCAGGCACTGCCGGCGACTCCTTGTAAACGCGAACGCCTTCCATGTCTGTCTGCATGACCCGATCAGCAAGGGTCTTCACGGTCGCTGGAAAGATGCAGCCGGCCCCTGGGGCAACCGCCCCATCGACAAAGGATTCAGCGGTGTCAGGAACCTTGGTGGCCGTCAGGCATCCAGCTTCCGTGTCGAGGTTTGGAGGCTGACCGCTGAAGAGTGCGATCCGGTTCGCAACGCCACTCTTGGAGACCTGGCGGAAGTTCTCAAGCAGCGTGCCCTTCTTGGCAAGGGTTGACTTCAGGTAATCGCCGTCGG
>JBAXHG010000023.1:0-16646 GCA_037139015.1 Actinomycetes bacterium
CCGGAGTAATGGCAAACCAGCCCCGTTCACTTGTAGGTCAGGTAATCGCAATCACCGGTGGTGCACGTGGCATCGGCCGCGCAACTGCCACAACTCTCGTCCGAGAGGGAGCCAAGGTTGCCATCGGCGACCTTGACCATTCAGCTGCCGAGCAGACCGCAGCGGAGATCGGCGGCGGGGCCATCGGCCTTCCACTTGATGTAACCGACAAGGCATCTTTTGAGGCTTACATTGACGCCGTTGAGGCCAAGCTCGGACCAGTTGATGTGCTGATCAACAACGCGGGCATCATGCTTCTGGGCGACTTCTTTGATGAGGACCTTGAGCTTTCACGCCGTCAGATTGAGATCAACCTTTGGGGTGTTCTCCTCGGCTCGCAGATCGCTGGACGTCGCTTCCGCCGTCGCGGTCGCGGTCACCTGGTCAATGTTGCCTCAATGGCTGGCAAGAGCGGCTTCCCTGGCGCTGCCACCTATTGCGCGACAAAGCATGCGGTTGTTGGGCTTTCAGAGTCAATGCGTGGCGAGTTGCGCGGCAGTGGCGTTGAGGTCTCCTGTGTGATGCCAGTAATCGTCAACACGGAGCTGGCCGCAGGACTCGGCTCAGCACGGTTCGTCAAGAACGTTGACGCCCAGGATGTTGCCAATGAGATCATTGACGCTCTGAAGAACCCACGGTTCGACGTTTATGTACCTCGCAGCAACGCTGCACTTGTGCGCGTCACGGCCGTTATGCCACGCAGCGCAGCCGAAGCGGCCAACCGCCTCTTCCGTGCTGACAAGGTGCTGACTGAAGTGGACGACAAAGCGCGTCTCGACTATCAGCGCCGTGCAACGGGCGGTATTGGTTCGGGCGGCAAGACGCCGACAATTGGCAGCGGAGACGAGTCGTAGAAGACACCTTCGCTTGGCTTGCGGCACCGGGGTTGACCCGGTGTTCGCCAGTCGCCTTGATTGCCGTAAAGGCAGCGTCCGAGGCGGCGGCCACGATACGAAACCACGGTGTGGCCGCGCCCCTTTCGGCCACTTCGTACTGACTTGATGGCAGACACTTCCACCAGCCCCGACGTAGCCCTCGACCGCCTCAGCGTCGACACCGCGCGCGTGCTCTCCGCCGATGCGGTTGAGCAGGCAAACAGCGGACACCCGGGCCTGCCGCTTGCACTCGCACCGTTGGCGTTTGTGCTTTTTGCCGATGTGATGAAGCACGATCCGTCGGCTCCGGACTGGGCAGACCGTGACCGCTTTGTCCTCTCACCAGGCCATGGGTCAATGCTGCTCTACTCGGCCCTCCACCTTTCTGGCTACGACCTCCCACTTCAGGAGCTCAAGGATTTTCGCCAGTGGGGTTCCCGCACGCCGGGGCATCCTGAGTTTGATGTGAACCATCCGACACCGGGTGTTGAGACGACAACCGGTCCGCTGGGTCAGGGCTTCGCAAACGGCGTAGGCATGGCAGTTGCAGAGCGTTGGCTGCGTCAGAAGTTCGGCTCCGAGGTTCAGGACCACATGACATGGGGGATCGTTTCCGACGGTGACCTGATGGAGGGCATCGCCGCAGAGGCAGCCTCACTCGCAGGCCATCTTGGCCTTGGGAAGCTTGTCTACTGCTGGGACGACAACTCAATTTCACTTGATGGGCCTACGTCCATGAGCTTCGACGGCGAAGACGTGATGAAGCGCTTTGAGGCTTACGGGTGGCACACGCTTGAGGTCGACACAGTTGACGACCTTGACGCGCTTCGCGCAGCCCTTGCTGCGGGCAAGGCCGAGACAGAGCGTCCAACGCTGATCCGCACCAAGTCAATCATTGGTTATCCGGCCCCAAACAAGCAGAACACCTCTGGTGTTCACGGTGCTCCACTTGGAACGGATGAGCTGAGGGCTGTCAAGGAAGCATTGGGCTTCAACCCGGATGAGTTCTTCGCAATCCCGGACGGAGTTCCAGAGCGCTGGTCTGCGGTTGAGCGTGGCTCAGCAGCTCGCGCCGAATGGGAGTCCCGCCTTGCAGACTTCCTCACCGCGGACGCAGAGCGCGCAGAGCTTTGGCAGGCAGCACAGGCAGGGCGAGCGCTTCCCGGCCTTGGCGCGGCGCTTCCAACCTGGGCACCCGAGGACGGCGCGGTTGCAACTCGCGCCGCTGGTGGCAAGGCGCTGGCAGCAGTGGCCGATCACCTTCCCACCATGCTTGGCGGGTCCGCTGACCTCGCGTCTTCTGTGAAGGCGACTGTTCCCGGCGGCGGCAATTTCACCAAGACGGAAAATGGCCGCAACATTCACTTTGGCGTCCGCGAGCATGCAATGGGCGCGATGGTCAACGGCATGGCTTTGCACGGTGGCATCGGACGACCATTTGGATCCACATTCCTTCAGTTCGCCGACTACATGCGCTCAGCGATCCGGCTTTCGTCACTGATGCGCCTCAAGACAACATGGGTTTTCAGCCATGATTCGATCGCACTTGGCGAGGACGGTCCAACCCACCAACCTGTTGAGCACATCGCGACCCTCCGGGCAATTCCCGGTCTCACCGTGATCCGCCCGTCAGACGCAAACGAGACTTCTGAAGCCTGGCGTGTAATCAGCGAGGAGCTTGAGGGCCCGGCAGTGCTGATCCTGAGCCGCCAAGACCTTCCCGTTCTTGACCGCAGCGTCCTTGGTCCAGTCAGTGGCCTTGGGGGAGGCGCCTATGTACTTGCCTGTGATGGCAATCCGGTCGCCTCGATTGTCGCAACGGGATCTGAGGTTGGTCTTGCCTTGGAAGCGCGCGATCGCCTTGCGGCTGCTGGGACGGAAGTTCGCGTTGTCGCAATGCCTTCATGGGAATTGTTTGACGCGCGGCCAGAGGCTGAACGGGCAGAGGTTTTGCCAAAGAGCCTTCCCACCGTTTCCGTGGAAGCCGGTATTTCAATGGGTTGGGAGCGGTTCGCTCAAGCCCACGTGTCCGTGGAGCGGTTCGGAGCATCGGCTCCAGCCGAGGTGCTGATGGAGAAGTTCGGCATCACCGCCGATGCGGTCGTTGAGCGCGTAAACGCGCTGCTTGCCTAGAGCGCTTAGCTGTAGCGGGAGATCATCTCGGCGTGAACCGAGCGATGGTTGCCGGTGCGTCGCGTCCAAACTCGGTCGGAGCCAAGCTCCCAAGAGTTGGTGTCGTCGGCCATGCAACGGTCAAAGGTGTCGAGGAGCTGTTTTTGAAGTTCCCGGTCCTCAATTGGAACGAGCAGTTCCACGCGTGAGTCAAGGTTGCGGGGCATCAGGTCTGCGGAGCCCATCCAAATGTTCTGTTCTTCTCCTCGTTCGAAGAAGTAGATGCGCGAGTGTTCGAGGAAGCGGCCCACAATTGACCGAACGGTGATCGTTTCGCTGACTCCGGGTACGCCCGGAAGCAGGCAGCAGACGCCGCGCACATTCAGGTCAATCGGAACGCCTGCCTGTGAGGCGCGGTAGAGCGCTTCAATTGATTTTTGGTCAACCAGTGCGTTCATCTTCATCCGAATGCGGGTCTTCTTGCCGCCCTTGTGAGCAGCGATTGTCTGGTCAATTTCGTCAATCAGCCGGTTTCGTGTTCCGGTTGGTGAAATCACGACCTTGCGGAACTTCTTTGGCCGTGCGTACCCGGTCAGCATGTTGAAGAGGTCACTTACATCCTCTGCAATGTCGGGGTCGCAGGTGAGAAGGCCGAAGTCTTCGTAAAGGCGGGCAGTCTTGGCGTTGTAGTTGCCGGTTCCAATGTGGACGTAGCGGCGCACGCCTTTGCCTTCCTGACGGACGATCATCAGTGCCTTCGCGTGGGTTTTCAGGCCTGGGAGGCCGTGACAGACGTGTGCTCCCGCGTCCTCAAGGGTTTTTACCCAGCCAATGTTTTCGCTCTCGTCAAACCGGGCTTTCACTTCAACAACGCTCACAGCCTGTTTGCCCTGTTCTGCGGCTTCAACCATTGATGGAACAAGGGTGGAGTCATCGGAGGTTCGGTACACCGTCTGCTTTATGGCAAGGACCTTCGGGTCCCTGGAGGCTTGGCGGGAGAACCGTTCAACGGAGGCGGCAAAAGAGTCATAGGGGTGGTGGACGAGCACGTCACCGCGTCGGATGACTTCAAAAATGTCGGCTGCTTCTCCGTCCCGGCGCTTTAGCGCAGCTGGCGCAATAGGGCTCCATGATGGATCTCTGAGTTCTTCATACCCGCGCAGGCCATAGATCTGCCAAAGGTCACCAAGGCTCAGCAGGCCGTCAACCATGACAACGTCACGCTCGTCCAAGTCAAGTTTTTCGGTCAGCCAAGCGCGAATTACGGGCTCCATGCCGGAGCTGATCTCAAGCCGGATCGCTTCTCCAAAGCGCCTGCGGCGAAGTTCTTCCTCAACTGCTTGGAGCAGGTCGTCGGCTTCGTCCGAGACGGTGAAGTCTGCGTCGCGGGTTACTCGGAAGAACCCGTGGGAAATTATGTCCATTCCGGGGAACAGGGCGTCCAGGTGGCGCGCAATAACTGATTCGAGCGGCACAAAAAGGCCTTCTCCGGCTGAAACGAAGCGTTCGAGCACTTCACTTGGTGACTTGACGCGGGCGAACGCGTCTTCACCGGTAAGTGGGTCGTGGAGCTGCACTGCAATGGACAGCGAAAGGTTTGAGATGTATGGGAACGGCCTGCCGGGGGCGTCGGCGAGTGGTGTAAGTACCGGGAAGATCCGTTCGTTGAAGTCACGGTCCAGGGCGGCAAGGTCACTTGGCCCGAGTTGGTCTGGCTCAACTATCCGGATGCCATTTGCAGCCAGTTGAGGGCGAATTTCGCCGTCCCAGAGCAGGCCGTGGCGGCTCATCAGTTCCTTCATTGATTGGCTGACCCGGTTGAACACTTCTTCTGGGGGCAATCCGTCGGCACTTCGCGCGTCAATGCCAGCGTCAAGCTGCTCGTGGACGCCGGCTAGGCGTACTTGAACGAACTCATCAAGGTTGGTTGCTGTTATCGCAAGGAACTTGGCCCGTTCGAGCAGTGGGGTTGTTGGGTCTTCAGCGAGTTGCAGCACACGGCTGTCGAACTCAAGCCATGAGACTTCACGGTTGTTGTAGAGCGCCGGGTCTTTGAGGTCCCTCGGGGAGCTGGATCCGTTGGCTGGCAACGCATCAGGGCTCGGAGTGGCGTTTGTTTGACTTGTCAGGCTTTCGCTCATCTGTCTCCGATGGTAGAGCCAAATCTGCTTCTCGACAGGCATTGCGAGCAGTCTGCCGGGGCCCCAGGCGAGAGCCTAGGTAAGCCGCTGTTCTTTCAGGCGGATCGAGGTGCCACGGGGTACGCGCCAAGTTTCGAACACCCGACGCCAGCTTCTTGCCTTATGCATTGCAAACTGATAACTTTTCGAGCTCCGAAAACTTCCGGGTTTTTGAAAACCGTTCCGAATGCAGCTGAATGGCTGCGACGACCGTTGACCGCACCCTCGAATACATCCCCCCGCAGTGCAAGTCCCAACCTTGGGAATAGGTTCTCCCTGCGCGGCCGCCGGGCAGCCCCACTTCTGCTCGCAGCCCTGATTTCGTTCGGTGCTGCGCAGGTAGCTGGGCAGGGAACTGCCGCTGCTGAGTTTGGCTCAGGCCCTCAGTGGAGCCAGGCTGAGTACAACCGTTGTGGCGGGCTCAGCAACGGCTCATACGAGGGTCTGGTCACTAGGTCTGTGTGGTCTGTCAAGCCGGGCGTTCAATGGCGCGCTGCGTCGCTGTTTTGCATCGCCGCCGATCACGCAACGCAGCTAGTGAAAGCGCACCTGTCCGGCGCACGAATCACGGGCTCCAACCTCCACAACGTCAATCTGGCCGGCGCAGACCTTTCTGGGGCGACACTTGACAAGTCAAATTTCCAGAGGGCCAACTTGAAGGGCGCAAACTTCACGGATGCCATCTTCGGGCCAGAGCTGACCGACGAGCAGAAGGCGTTCATCAAGAATGCCAAGAACGGCTGGCGTAAGCATCTTCTTAAAACGCGCAAGGTCGGGACGGCCATCGCCAAGGGGAACGGAGTCTTCGGTGAGGGATGCACGGCTGGGGTGCTCCCGAAGGCAGTCTGTAGCCGATTCAAGATGGCTTACGACGAGACACAGTCAATTATTGACGAAGCAATCATCAAGTACGACAAGGCGGGCCGCCTTCAAGCGATCACTAATTCGTGGAACGACCTGTTCAACCCCGCTGACGGACTCATGTCCGACTCGATGAAGGCAATGCAGTTCAAAGATTCGAAGGGAGTTGGACAGTGGTGGTCGCTCCAACCTGGCAGCCAAGCCTCTATGGATCTTGGAATCCAAGACTCCGCTTTGGATTCCCCTGAAGAGATCATTAAGCGTGGCAACAAGATTCAGTCCCTGTCTGCCAACCTCGATGAGCAGCTTGAGCGCTGGAAAATGCTTGACACGTCCCGGGGGGCGGGCGGTCTTACCGCAGGGGAGCGGCTGGCGTACGAGCAAGTCGTCCGAGTTAAGGCTGACGTTGACGCATTAGCTCAGAAAAATTACGATCAGATCTACTCGACTTTCAACCGCGAGTCGATGGCGTCAGCAAAGGTCAATGCCGATGCTGCCAAAGCAGAGCTTGCCAGCGCCCGCGCGCTCTTGGAGGAGAATGCTGCCCTCAAGAACGACCCCTATTTTGCGGCAAGTTACAAAAAGATTCAGCAGGACTATCTGCTGGCTGTTACTAAATCGGACGGTGCCAGCAAGGTTGTAAGTAAGTGGGAGACGGCAGCTCTGCGAGCAATCACCAGAGGCGAAGGCGATGCCCTCGTCATCAATGGGGTGCCCCAGGTGCTGGAGGAGGTCGTGGATGGGTTTTCGATGGACGTCGCCAAGCTCTCCCCGCTCCGGATATCTGCTCCATCGGGACTTCTGAACAAACTCAGGTCGGCAGCGAGCGGCAGCCTTGCGAAGGTCGGAGGCAAATTGCTGGAGGCCCCGTTCAGCATCATTCAGCTTGATAAGGCTATTCCCGACAGTGTGCTGTTCCCCCACCTTGATTTCAGCGATGCTGATTTGAGCGGGACAAACTTCACCGGCGCAACCCTCAACGGCCCTGATTTCAAGCGCACAAACCTCTCCGGTGCGACGATGGTTGAAACGGCAATATTGGGTGCCGGCATCGAGGGGACAGACTTCGGCACCGACGGAGGCACGATCAGCGGCATCTATGCGCGGAACCTTGAAGGAACACCCTCACGACTGCCTGTCGGCTGGCAGATCGAAAACGGAGCGCTCATTGGGCCGGGGGCAAATCTCGAGGGCGTAGACCTTTCCGGCCTTGACCTGAGCGGAATCAACCTGAGCGGGGCTGACCTCACTGACGCGGATCTGAGTGAGACCAATCTGACCCGAGCGAATCTGCTCTTGGCCACCCTTGCCGGAGCAAACCTCAGTGGTACGAACCTCAAGGATGCGATCGTCGAAGGGGTAGATCTCTCGGCATCGGATTCGTCAGACGTCGTGCTCAACGGAGTCAAAACCGGCGGTCTGAAAGGCGAGTTCGCCACAGTCCCCGAGGGCTGGTCGCTCGTCAATGGGCCAGCCAATGGGTCACTTGTAGGACCGGGTGCTGACCTGACCGGAGCTGACCTCACTGGGGTTGATCTGGTCGGGCGGTGGCTGGTTGGAGCAAACTTCACCAATGCGCTGCTGACTGGGGCAAACCTGACCGACTCGCAGCTTCAAGGCGGCATCTTCTCCGGTGTTTCAGGGCAAGGTGTTACTGGCGCTGAGGCAATCAGCTCGGGCTCGGTAATCAACGGCCGATTCATTGCCGACCATCCCGATCTGCGAGGAGCCAACCTTGATGGGGTTGACCTTTCAAACATTGACTTAACTGGAGCTCGCTCAGGTGGCATCACCGGAACCCCCACGGCCCTACCAACCAATTGGCACCTTGTCTCCGGTTTCCTTATCGGCCCAGGAGCGGACCTTTCGGGAGCAAATCTCGGCGGAGTGGACCTGCGCGATGTCCTGCCGGCGCGCGAGACGTTTCAGACGACCGAATGCCATTTTGAACCTTCGCCTTGCAACCGTTCTCGTTGGGTTCATGACGATGGCTACAAGGTCGTCACCCGAGACCAACCAGCCGGTCTGATAAGCACGAAGTCAGGCGGGATCACAGGAACTCCGGTGCTTCCGAGCGGTTGGCAGGTTGCCAACGGCTACCTGGTTGGTCCATACGCTGACTTGACTGGTGCCGACTTGACTGGAACAAGTCTCGCTGGAGGGTCTCTGGAGTGGGCCGACTTCACAAACGCAAACTTCACAAACGCAAACCTCAGGAATGCGAACCTCACAAATGTCAACTTCGGCAGCCGACGCACATCCGGCATGGATGGGCTTCAATCCGGTGGTGTGACAGCAACCCCGGGCACGTTCTACCTGCCTGACGGCTGGGTGCTTGCAAATGGTTATCTGATCGGCCAAGGGGCTCACCCAACTGGCGACTTGAAGGGCGGCATGGACCTGACTGGCGCCGATCTCTCCGGAGCGAGTCTTTCGGGCAGTGGGACAACCGGTACTTGGATTGGTCCAGTCAAATGGAGCCAAAGGCCTGCCGTTCTGCCGTCTGGCTATCAGTTTGTTAACGGAGGTGGCGAGGGCGGCTATCAGCCAACCGATAACACTTACCTCATTGGTCCGGGTGCCGACCTAAGTGGGGCTGAGATCAGCTGCGTTGGCGATTACGCCGAGTCCCAGGGACTGACCTACTTCAAGAAGATAGTTGGGATGGGCGATGTGAACACGGTCAAGCGCCCCAACATCGTTCCTTCTGGCACGAGCCTGCAAGGCGTCAACTTCACAGGCGCCAAAATCCGTTACTGCGATTTTGATGGTGTCAACCTGACCAACGCAAACTTCCACAATGCAGTCGGGGATTATCTCAAGTTCACGCTCGACACCAACCTTTTCCGCACAAGCTTCCGAAACGCGGACATGACGACAAGCACGAGCCTCATCATCAATGCGGATACGTCGGACGCCGACCTGACCGGTGTCAAAGTCAGTTACAACAGAGAGAGTAGGCGTGTGTTGCTCCACTTGCGGGCGCTGGCCTGTAGAGCGGACAAGACATTTGGCCTCGCATATTGGAGCCAGAAATTCTGTGGCAACTGGTGGCGCGAAACAGCAGACTTGCGCGTTAACGACGGATGCAATGACGTCTGGGATTGCCTCAGTTCAGGTCTTCATTTTGACGATGTCGATCGCGGCAAGATCGAGAACCTGCCGATCACGATGCCGGACAATGTCTGGGAAACATCGCTCGATCCGCCAGGCTCACGGCTAGCCAACATCTTGAGTTCAGTGATACCGATAATCATTGAAGCAGTAGCTGAGGGCGGCGTGGCTGGCGCGCTGATCGGCACGGCTCAAGCTCTGCTGGAGGGGTTCACTCATCCCGGCTTCACACTTGAGAGCGACGCTTCTGAAGCTCCTACGAACGTGCGGGCAGTACCAGTTCTGCCCGGGGCGGATTCCGCACCAGAAGACCGAAATTGGGTTGATTACTGGAATCGATTTGACACTGGGTCTTGGATGACGGTGAGCTTTACGGAACCGAAGATGGTCGCTGAAACCAGACGAGAGGCCTATCAGATCTACTCATGTCGTCCGAACGATATTTCCGCATGTCTCCTCGTTGCAAGGACGGGGAACTCAAGTGGCAAAGTTCAAGTCCTTAACCCGTTTAACAACCCGGAAGGGTTCCGCGTGCGCGTTCAGGCATGCAACACTCGTGGGTGCGGGCCGCTCTCAGATCCGTCTCCCGTGACGCACAGCTACCAGCGCACACAACCTGTATCCGCGACTGCGACTCCGTATGACGTCAACGGATCAACTGGCGAACTTTTGAGGATCTATGACTCGTCGCCGTCGATTCCGTCCCTGCCGCCAGCGAAGTCTTACGAAGTGCATATTTTCGATCGCGGCACTGGAGAGGTGCGTTGGCCTAATCCACAGCCGGTGCAGGGGACCATCTCCATCGGCGGTCGGAAGCCGACGGTCTACACGCCTACGCCCTCCAACTGGTTCCCTGACTTGGGACGCGCGCCAGATCGTGTGGTCCGTGTCGTGCCCGGCACGAATGACTGTCCGACTCCAGCCAGCGGAGCTGCCTGCGTAGACCTCAAGCTCACCTTCGGTCATCACTACCAAATAATCGTGCGCAAGCGTACGCTGGAGGGTGCTTCTGCGTGGATGCCTGTTTCTGACAACAGCATCGAGCGACAGGCTCACAGGTACGAACTACCGCGGATTTCAAGCCAGACGATCGGCGGCGGCGTCCCCGATGAGATGTTCGCGACGGCGTTCGGTTGGCGGTTCTCCGGAATTCAGGGCGGGCAGGGTTGCCCGGTTGCCGGCCAGTGTGTCTACAACTCTTCAGACGGGTCATTCGGGCCGGCGCGAGGCACTTACGGAGACGTTTGGCCTGTCCGCAATCTTGGCCGCCCAGCTGACGTGCAGGTCTCACTGAAGTCGATCTATCCAGCTGTCAACGCAGAGGGTTCAGACGGTAAGCCACTGTCCATGCCCAATTCAGATGACCTTCCGTCCGACGTTGTCAAGCCGAAGACGACTTGGCGGACTGCATTCGGAATACCGCCGGGCCAGCGCAGCCCCAAGTGCAGTATCAAGTTCTCGGACTACTTCACCGAGACGTCTTGGAAAGCCCTCGTTGACTATGGACGCGACCGTTTTCAGCGTGGCTCCCCACGCATCATGGACACAAGCCTTGACGCATTCAACAAGGTGCTTGACGGTGAGGATCCAAGCAAGCCGGGAGTTCGGGCTAATGACGTTGTCGATCACGCGGCGCAGTGCTCCACCAACGGGCCGCTCTATGCAACCCCCCAGTGGCAACCACCGACCACAACAGGTGTAATCACCATCACCCCCGGTGATGATGGTGGCGGAACAATCACCAACTATCTGGTCAAGGTCATTGATGTTGATGACCCGAACCGCTCATTTGATTGGCCGTACCGCAAGGAGTTCGGCCCAACCGGCCAGCAGTTTGCCAAGCCGACCATTCGATTCCCAATCTGGGGGCTGACGCCAGGTCGTAATTATCGATTCGAAGTGTCAGCTGGTCACAACGCGACGCTTGGTTACGCCAACAGCTATTCCGAGATCAGTGACAACTCCGACACGACACATATCGGTCCGACCTTCACGACCACCGGTACCGCTCCGCAGAAGCCGACCGTCCCGACAGATGTAAAGGTTGATGGTCAAACCACAACATCGGCCACGGTCAGCTTCACCCCATCGGTTAACCGTGGAATGCCAATCACTGACTACACAGTCACGGCACTTGACTTGGATACCGACGATCCACACCAAGGGGTCAAGGTTGGCTCTGGTGCGACAAGCCCGATTACGGTGGACGGCCTTGTCAGTGGGCATGAGTACAGCTTTGTCGTAGTTGCTCGTTCCAAGAACGGGGCGGACTTCACTGAAAGCGATGAATCAACCCCAACTTTGCCAACTGCCTTCACAGGAGGCGAAACACTTAGCGCGACAGGCCTGACGGTCGATACGACCCCGGCAACCGTGACCAGTTCAATTAACCACGGTTCGTGTCAGCGACATTCGAGCGAGGACTGCCCCGTAGACCGGAGGACCCGCTCGGGAGCCGCGTTGCGTTGGGTTGCTCCGTCGGTTGATCGCGGATCGGTCTCGACTTACACGATCACCGCAACCAATCTCGACCATCCCTCAAAGGGCGGTCAGACGGCAGAGGCTGCCACGTGGAGCCACCCAGTCGCCCTGCCGTCTGGCTGGGACCAGTACGGCAGCTGGTCCGGTTCGCTTTTGACGCGCGCACGATGGGTGCTTGACGGCGAATCCGATCTGTTCGGCCGCCCTTACAGCAGGCCATGGAACGGCATCGACAACCTCCAAGGTGGAGATAGATACGCGTTTACCGTTACGGCTCACCGTCCTGGCAAGCCCGACGCGGTGTCTGCGCTTACATCATCCGTGACGGTTCCTGCTGATGTACCGGACAAGGTTGGTGGTGTTGAGGTAACCCCGGGTGATGGCCGCGTCACAGTGAAGTTCGATGCGCCACTTAACGGCGGCTCGCCGATCGCCAAGTACTCGGTTGACGGTTCGAAGTGGTCGCGCGATGGCAGCGTTTCAAGTGTCCATGCCGAGGGAACAGGGTCTCCGATTGTCATTACGGGGATTGAGAACGGCGGCGAAGTGCGGCTGGCAGTTACTGCGACAAATGGTGTCGGTACAAGTGTCGCCAGTGAAGACGTAAGAGCGAAGCCCGGTAAGCGGCCTTCGGCGGTCACTGGAATTTCTGCAACAAGCAGCTACGACAAGGCTCATGACTCCACAACTGTTTCTGTCAATTGGACCCCGGGTGATGACGGCGGCAACCAGATTGACCAGCAGAAGGTGACTGTCACCGACCTTGATAACCCGAACTCTTCACAACGGTCTGTGGACAAGATCAGCACGCAAGGGCTTTCGAGCGCTAACGAGGAATTTTCGACCGCCAATGACGGATTGATCGTCGGCCACAACTACCAGTTTGTTGTGAGAACACATAATGAGCTTGGTTGGAGTGACCCGGTAACCATCGGCATTCCGTCATCGATGTACCGCGGCTTGCTGCCGGTGCTGGTCCGGGCTGCTCCCCGCCAGCCCACGAACGTCGTCGTGACACCGAGAGACAGATCCGCGTCGGTTGCCTTTGCGGCCCCATTCGACGGTGCTGCAGCAATCACCAAGTACACCGTCAAGGCTTATGCGGCAACAGGTGACGCTGGCCTAGTTACAACCGTAAGTGGAAAGTCAAGCCCGATATCCGTGCCGGGCTTGACCAATGGCCAGATGTACCGCTTCCAAGTGACTGCGACAAACGCAGTAGATACAGGGCGTGAGTCAGCTTGGTCAGAGGTTGTGACGCCATTAACCAAGCCTGGTGCGCCGACGTCGGTTACGGGGCGCGCGGACTCTGGAAAGGCCTTTGTCGAGTGGACGCCCGGGCCCGATGGTGGCTCGCGGATTACCGGCTACACCGTCACTGCCACCAACAGCAATCAGGATTTCGACACCGCGGCCGATCATTCCGGCGTTTGGGTAACGGGCCTTACCAACGGACGTTCCTACAAGTTCGTCGTAAAGGCGGCAAATGCTGCTGGCACGAGTTCTAGTTCCAACCCGTCGGCCGAGGTTGTGCCTTACGGTCGTCCAAGCGCTCCAGCGACAGTTAATGCGACTGCGGGGAACTCTTCGGCAACGGTCTCGTTTGCTAAGGCCGAGCCGAATGGTCCTGCGATCACCAAGTACACGGTCAGGGATGCTGCCAGCGGAGTAGAAGGCTGTGAGACGACAGGTGCTCTCTCCTGTGTCGTCTCAGGTCTTGAGAATGGCCGCACATACAAGTTCCAAGTGAAGGCGACCAACGCTCTCGATTTCAGCGATTGGTCGACTGAGACCGATGCTGTCACCCCATACGGGGAACCGGATGCTCCAACAGCTGTCGACGCTGCGCGCGGCGACCGCTCTGTGACCGTTTCCTGGCTGCCTCCAGCCAACAATCGCGGCCTGCTCATCAGCGAGTATCGAGTGAGCTCGTCGCCTGCCGTTCCGGGGGGCGTCTGCTCGACGCCGCTCACAGACTCATACGGACGGATGAGCTGTGTCTTCAGCGGCTTGGCTAACGGTGATTCCTACAAGTTCAAGGTCGCAGCAGTCAACTCATTTGGCCCGAGCGGTCCGTCGTCAGAGTCCCAAGCGGTAACTCCAAACGCCCCACCGCTCGCTCCCACCAACGTCGTAGCTGTGCCTAGCGTGCGTTCTGCATCGGTCAGCTTCACGGCCCCAGAGCCAAACGGAACCGCAGCCGCCAGCGACTACCGGGTGACGATCAATGACCTGACGGCTGGCAGTTCAGCCCGGACGACCAATTGGACCGAGGACAACCCGGTCACCGTCAGCGCTCTGGAGCCAGGGCATCGCTACACCTTCACGGTTGCTGCGCGCAATTCGGTGGGTACAGGATCTGAATCTGCTGCTGCGCAGGTGATCCCAGGCACATTGCCTGGCCGCCCGTCAATCAGCGGCGTTGCCAGAACGGACAGTGGGATCAGCGTCACTTGGACTGGAACTCCGGGCGTCCCAACTCAAGGTACTTACACCGTCACGGCAAATGATCTGACGAACCCAAGTGCCGGCGGCCAGACGGCGACTACCGATGCCACTGCCGTTGAGTTGACCGGGCTTACTAATGGCGACCGCTACAGCTTCGCAGTTGTGGCCAGCAATGCGGTCGGAAGCAGCGGGCCTTCGAACCAGTCTGCCGTGATCGTCCCAGCAGCTGCGCCAGCCACTGTCACCGATGTGACGGCAACCTTGGGCCTTGGGGCGGACGCAAATACCGCGGCAGTCAGCTTCAAGCCGCCAAGTTCAGCCGGTGGAACGGCAGTTGCCCGATACGTGGTCACGGCAATCAATCTCGACAACTCTGAGGCGTCCAGCGGTGCGGAAGGGACGACGATTCCTGTGAAGGTCACGGGCCTCAGCTACGGCGCTCGCTACAAGTTCACCGTCGTCGCAGTCAACACTGCAGGGCTTTCCGGGAGCGCTTCAGAGGTGTCAAATGAGGTCGCCGCGGTGCCCGTGCCGCGCGCTCCGAATGGCGTCAGTGCAACACGTGGGGACAGCCAAGCGACAGTCACGTGGGAGGAGCCTGACTACGCGAGCGCGAGCGCAATCAGCGGCTACTCGGTTAGCTCGACCCCAGCCGTGCCGGTTCCAGACGCGTGCAAGACGCCTGCACTTACGGGCTCGTCGCGCAGCTGCGTCTTCACGGGCCTCTCCAACGGCGTGAGCTACAAGTTCAAGGTGCGGGCAGTGAACTCAGCAGGTTTGGGTGCTTCGTCTGGTGAGTCGCTCGCCGTAACCCCGGCAGGTGCTCCCGCTGCACCGAGCGGTGTTGTAGCAACACGCGGCAATGGCTCAGCGTCGGTTGCGTTCACCTCACCGTCGTCAACCAACGGCTCGCCAATCACCAGCTACTCAGTGACTGCAATTGACCGAACCAACTCAGGCCGCGGCGGTCAAACTGCAAGCGGTTCAGTCAGCCCGGTCACGATTTCCGGCTTGACCAATGGCGACCGCTACAGCTTTGTCGTCAAGGCAGTGAGCGCTGCGGGAACTGGGTTGGACTCACCTGAAGCTGCCGAGGATGTAGTCCCAGCGACAGTCCCAGATGCTCCAGGCTCAGTCACGGCAACGGCGGGCAAGCTGTCGGCTTCGATCGCGTTCAGTGCTCCTAGCGGAAACGGTGCTGCAGTCAGCTCCTACGCCGTGACTGCTCAGGACCTCACCGATCCAGACGCGGGTGGGCAAACGGCGAGTGGTTCAGATACACCGATCACGGTGCTTGGACTTGTCGCTAGCCACAGCTACAAATTCCGCGTCGTGGCAACAAACGCCATCGGGGACTCGTCGGCGTCATCGGCGTCCAACGAAGTTCAGCCGACGGGCGTCCCAGCTGTGGTTCCCGATGTAACTGTCACTGAGGGTGATAAGTCCGCAAGAGTTGAGTTTGGCGAGCCCGCCGACAACGGGTCAGCGATCACCGGCTACACGGTCGTCGCAGAAGACCTGACTGACGCGACCCGCGGTGGCCAGCGAATTGACGGAACCTCGCGCGACGTCACATTCAACAACCTCGCCAACGGCGATCGCTACACATTCAAGGTTTCTGCCACCAACGCACTTGGCACTGGCGCACAGTCAGCTGCCTCTGCAGCGGTCACTCCGTACGGCGTGCCGGGCGCGCCGTCAAACCTGATCGTCACGGCTGATGGGGCCAACGCGGTCACGATTAACTTCACCGCAGCAGACGCGAACGGCTCGCAGGTAACTGGCTACACGGCCACTGCGAAGGACCTAACCAATTCAGGCAATGGTGGACAACAAGCGACGGTTGCCGGAACCGCGTCAACGGTTCGACTCAGTGGCCTTACGCAAGGGGACAGCTACTCCTTCACGATCCGTGCGACTAACTCCCGCGGTGAAGGCGCGGTCTCGGTCGAGTCGACAGCTGTGTCGACTGCAACCGCACCTGACACCCCGGCCAATCCGACGATCATCATGCGTGACCGCACGGCTGAAGTCGCATTTACAGCTCCTGCAGCCAACGGTTCTGCGATTACGCAGTACAGCGTCATGGCGACCGATGGCACAGGCGTTGATGCCCCACAGACCGTGACCGGCAGTGGAAGCCCAATCAGGGTTGCAGGATTGACCTATGGGCATGCCTACACATTCACTGTTTCAGCAACGAACGCAGTCGGTACAAGCTCGCCATCAAGCGACTCTGACTATGCGACTCCGCTTGGCAAGCCAGGTGCGGTGACGAGCGTCACAGCGAGCGTTTCCCCAGTTGACAGTTCTGTTGCGCGCGGTTCGTTCAGTCAGCCTGAAATCGATGGTGGGTCAACGATCACCTCCTACGAGGTCACGGCGCATGACCTGACCGATTCGGCGCGTGGCGGCCAGAAGGTAATCGTCGGCCGTTTTGCGACCGTCGCTGACTTCTCAGACCTTGTTGTGGGCGACGATTACACCTTCTCGGTGGTTGCGCTCAATGCGATCGGGGCTGGCCCATCCTCGGATG
>JBAXHG010000024.1:0-16520 GCA_037139015.1 Actinomycetes bacterium
GACCTGTGGAAGCTCTACAGAGCCGTCCTCGCGCTGGCCGTTCTCAAGCAGAGCAATCAGAGTTCGGCCCACTGCCACCGCAGTGCCATTCAACGTATGGAGGATCTCCGGCTTTCCGCCGCCCTCTGGCCGCATACGAATGCTGAGTCGACGGGCCTGAAAATCGGTCGTATTCGAGCACGATGTGAGTTCGCGCCAGCGGCCTTGTCCGGGCAGCCATGCTTCGCAGTCAAATTTCTTTGCGGCTGAAGCTCCAAGCTCAGCAACCCCAATGTTCACGACCCGATACGGAATTTGAAGGTCGGTCAGGATCTTCTCTTCAAGCGCGAGGATGCGCTCGTGCTCAGCCTCGGACTGGTCTGGCGGGACAAGGCTGTACATCTCAACCTTGTCGAATTGATGAACCCGGAAGACACCTCGTGTGTCCTTACCGGCCGATCCTGCCTCACGCCTGAAGCATGGTGAGAACCCTGCATAGCGGAGGGGAAGATCGCCCTGCTCAATAATCGACCCGGCGTTAAGTCCGGCCAGAGCAACCTCGCTGGTTCCGGTCAGGTAAAGGTCATCGTCGGCCAGGCGGTATATCTGCTGCTCAGTGTCCGGGAGGAACCCGGTCCCAAACAGGGCCTCTTCACGGACGAGTACTGGTGGAATGACTGGCTCGAAGCCCTCCCCTTGCAGGAGCTCCAGCGCATAACGCACGAGGGCAAGCTCAACCATGACCAGGGGTCCGCGCAGATAGGCAAAGCGAGCACCTGAAAGGCGTGCGGCTGCCTCCATGTCAATCATTCCCCCTGCGAGCTCCAGGTGGTCCTTGCCTTCAGCCCCATGCTCGCCAACCTCGCGCAGAACAGTGTCCTCACTGGCCGCGTCAGCAGCCGGCGGATTGGGGAGTGTGGCAAGCAGGCGGTCGAGCTCAGCCTTGGCTCCGGATTCCGCGTCGGATGCCTCGCGCCCCTTGGCGGCGAGTGCGGCGAGCTGCTGGCGCTCTTCTTCAGTTGGTGCACCCTTGCGCCCCTTTGACCCGGCGTTCAGTTCCGCGCGGGCCTCCTCTGCCGCGGCTGTTGCATTCCGCCAAGTGGCATCAAGTGCCAGTACCTCATCGAGGCGAACATCAGAACCATCTTCGCGACGTGAGAGCGCAGCACGAATTGGGTCGGGGTCGGAGCGGAGAGTCTTAAGGTCGAGCATCAGTCACCTCGACCGGGATTTTGCGGATCTGCGGGGCACCCGCTGATCAGCGGGCGACCTTCTGGAGATAAGCGATGAGTGCCGTGAGTTGTTCAGCGGTGAGCAGCTGGCCGAAGTTCGCTGGCATGATCCCCTTCTGATAGCCCGGGATGATCTCCGCGTTCGGATTGACAATCGCGGTGTTCAGGGCAGCCGCTGTATCAGCGCCTACACCCTCAAGCGTTGGACCAATCTTCCCCGTGGCGTTCGCGGCCTTCAGGACGTGACACGCAGCACAGCCGTTCTGGGCAAACACCTGCGCACCAAGTGCGGCAAGGTCCTGCTTCGGTGGAGCAGCTGCGGCGGATGAGCCGGAGCCCATCGCCCCAGGCGATGGCGGCGTGTTCACGTCAGCACCTGCGTACTTCGCGACGAATGCCGCGAGCAGCTTGGCCTCAGCTCCGCTGACGATGTTCTGTGGCATTACAGCCCCGGAGAAACCGCCGTTCTGAATTGCGTAGATGACGCGCTCATAAGATTCCTTACGGACGTTGAAGTTTGGTCCGTTGTTGCGCATACCGCTGCGGGGGTTGGCAGCCGATCCATTTGCTCCGGCAACGGCGAGGGTGTGGCAGCCGGCGCAGCGGTCTTGGAACAGCACTGCTGCACTGTGGGCAGGCGTGCTGCTTGCAACCGTGATCTCCTGAGTTCCGCATGCTGAAACAGCGATGGCGGAGAGCCCCGCGAGAGCGATTGCAAAGAAGGTCTTTGGACGAGCGAAACGCATCGGTGCGGGATGCTAGCTGACAAGGCCGCTGCCGGGCGGGAAGGACACAGACCACGGGCGGCGAAGCGTGTTGTAACCCCGGTGCCGACCAGGGACAGACGGCTCGCAAATTTTGGACTTTTAGTCCGCGCGAGGTGTCCTCCGACGGCGGCAACCGATTGGACGGCGCCGGGGCGCTGCAACCTGTCCCGACCGTTCAGTTGGGATGATGGACGGCAGTGACCGAGTCAACACCCCCAGACGCAGCTGGCCTCAAGCAGGCTTTTGCGAGGTTCCCCACGGGAGTCGCAGTCATCTGCGCCCGGGACGCTGACGGCAATGACGGAGGAATGACGGCCAATGCGATCTGTTCCCTCTCACTTGACCCGCTGCTCCTGCTCGTGTGTTTTGAGAATCAGGCGAGAACATTGCCTCTGGTCAAACAGGCCGGTCGTTTCTCAATCAGCATCCTTGCCGAGGGATCTCAGGAGCTCGCCGATCGGTTCGCGTCAAAGATCGCGGAGGGCGAAAAGCTCCGCGGAGTTCCAAGTCGTGAGGAGGCTGGGGTTCCGGTACTTGACGACTCAATCGCTTGGGCTGTCTGCAGCCTCAAGGAAACACTTCCTGGCGGAGATCACACGATTGTCATCGGTGAGCTTGAAGCGGTCGGAACCAGTCAGGGCAGGCCGTTGGTCTGGTTTGACGGCGCCTACGGCTCGCTCAGCGATGCTGACGATTCCGCTCAGGCCTGACTTCTAGAAGGCTCCTGCTGCCCTAAGCAGCAGTACGCAGCAGACAAACAGCGCGACGGTCTCCACTCCCAGCTCCCTCAGAGCTATCTGTCTCGCCAGCTTCTCCTGCTCGTCCTCTGGAAGCGCGTTTAGGCCGGCCGAGTCAGTGATCCCGAGTCGGCCGACCACAGAGGTTGCCGACGCAAGTCTCAGCTGTTCGGCAGCGAACGAGACCGCAGCCGCCATCAGCGAATAACCGTAGGCCAGACCGTAACCGGACTCGCCCAGGCCTGCGATCAGAAAGGCTCCGAATACGGCGGCAACAACTATCGCCCCCTGTGCAGCCCTAATCGCAAGCCAGGCCTTGGGGTGTGCAAACCCGGAGCGGAAGGCGATCGCCCCGATAATTGCTGCTGCCAAACATGCAAATGCGGCGATCCAGCAGATAAGTTCATAAGTAGTGGTCATAGGCTCTTTTCCCCATAGTTTGCTGCCCTTGCGAAAGTGCGATATCGCACTAAGTAACAGGTTGTTACAAAGTCCCCCCTCGCGGTGCTATAAAAGCTGTCCGCCCTCATGCTGAACTCCTATCTTCCAGCAATAGTCCTTCTCCTTCTCGGTGGCATCGTGGGAACGTTCTTCGCGCTCATGAACGGGTTCTTCGGACCGAAGACGAACCGACGCTCCGAATCCAAGCTTTCTCCCTACGAATGTGGTCTTCCGTCTGAAGTCCAGCAGGGCTTCCGCTTTGGGATTTCGTTCTACATGATCGCAATGCTGTTCATCGTGTTCGACATCGAAGTCGTGATGCTCTACCCAATCGCGGTCAAGCTCAAGGAATTTGGAACGTTTGCGGTCACTGAGACCTCAATCTTCATCACCCTGCTGTTCGTTGGCTTCGGATACGTCTGGCGCCGGGGAGCACTCTCATGGCGGTAAGCAACGGGCAGGACGCATTCCGCGCAAGCCAGCTTCGCGCCCGGGACATGCTCCGTGGAGACATGGAGGGCCAAGAGCTCCAGAAGTACGTGGAAGACAGGATCATCACGACCACGCTCGACAAGGCTGTCGCATGGGCACGTGGCAACGCGATGTTCCCCGCAACCTTTGGACTTGCCTGCTGCGCAATCGAAATGATGTCGATCGTTGCCGGTCGCGTTGATGTCGCCCGCTTTGGTTTTGAGGCATTCCGCGCATCACCACGCCAAGCAGATCTGCTGATCCTCTCGGGTCGAGTCTCAATCAAGATGGCGCCGGTCGTGCGCCGGATCTACGACCAGATGCTTGAGCCGAAGTGGACAATCGCGATGGGTGCCTGCTGCTCCTCCCAAGGAGTCTTCAACAACTACGCAATCGTCCCGGCCGACAAGTTCATGCCCGTTGATGTTCACGTTCCCGGTTGCCCACCACGGCCAGAAGCACTGGTCCACGGCATCCTTCAACTCCGCGACATGATTCAGGGCGATCCGTCAATGGGCTGGCGCAGCCGTTACGGCGCAGAAGGAACAGAGGAAGTCCTTCCCCTTCACGCCTCAGATGACTCAGTAAATGTTTTCGGTGGTCCCCGGCCGGGGATCGGGGAGACCCCGAATGCCTGATGCCACGGGACTTGAACTGATCGCAGCAGACCTGGGCAAGACAGCCCCAGGGTCGGTTGTACGCACCCTCCACGACCGTGGTCGGGCAGAGATCGAAATCACACCCGCTGCAGTCCGCCCAATCCTTGGGGAACTCAAGAACCGCGGGTACTCCTTCCTTGCCTCACTCCATGGCCTTGACTACTGGCCCGACGAACCACGACTTGGCGTCGTCTACGAACTACTTGACATGAAGACCGCGGATCGGATTTCCATCAAGACCCGAGTCACAGCAGAGAACCCGAATGTCGCCACTGTGATTGACCTCTGGTCAGGTGCGGACCACCCGGAGCGTGAAGTATTCGACATGCTCGGCGTCGTCTTTGAAGGTCACCCGGACCTTCGCCGGATCCTCATGCCCGAGGATTATGAAGGCCACCCCCAACGCCGCGACTTCCCAATTGGCGGCGAGGAAGTCCTCTTCACATACAACGAAAAGTCAATGCCAGGGTGGACTGAGTAATGGCCACGCCCCAGGTCAACGAATATCGGAAGGTTGAGGAGTCGATCACGCTCAAGCAGCTTGATCACGACCCGGACACGGGCATCAGCAGCGAACTGCTGACACTCAACATTGGCCCCCATCACCCGGCAACACATGGAGTGCTGCGCCTGATCGTCACGCTTGAAGGCGAGATCGTCCGTGACATCAAGCCGATGATCGGCTACGTCCACACGGGCATTGAGAAGACGGCAGAGGACAAGGCCTACTGGAAGGTCATCCCCGTGGTCGAACGGATGGATTACCTCTCTTACTTCTTCAACGCAATGACCTTCTGCGGCTCCGTGGAGACCCTGACCGGAGTTGAAGTGCCAAAGCGCGCCCAGTACCTGCGAGTCATTCACATGGAACTCAACCGGATCATGAGCCACCTGGTCTGGCTTGGAACAAGTGCCCTGGACTTGGGCGCAATGTCAGTGTTCTGGTACTGCTTCCGCGAGCGCGACAACATCCTTGACCTGTTCGAGATGAGCACGGGTCAGAGGATGCACACGCGCTACTTCCAAGTCGGCGGCGTGATGGAAGACATCCCGCAGGGCTTTGAGAAAAAGCTGCGCAAGTTCATCAAGTCAATGCCAAAGAGCGCAGACCAGTACGCCGACCTGCTTGAAAACAACGAGATCGTCCTTCAGCGCCTGCGCGGAACATGTCCGATGTCAGAGGAACGGCTGCTTGACCTTGGCGTCACCGGCCCCCTGCTGCGCGCAGCCGGCAACCCGTGGGACCTGCGCAAGGCAGCCCCCTACTCCTCATATGAGGACTTTGACTTCAAGATTCCCGTTGGGACAGTTGGCGACAACTACGACCGTTACCGAGTGCGTCATGCCGAGATCTACGAATCGGTGAAGATCATCGAACAGGCCCTTGACGGCCTGCCAGAAGGTCCATACATCACCGAAGACCGCAAGTACGCGTTGCCCCCACGCGAGGAACTTTCAACCTCAATGGAAGCGCTGATCCACCACTTCAAGCTTGTCACTGAAGGCTTCCGTGTTCCCGAGGGAGAGGCCTACTACCCAATCGAATCGCCACGCGGCGAGCTCGGCTGCTTCGTCCGCTCAGACGGATCCAGCAAGCCAGCACGCGTGCACATGCGCGACCCATCGTTTGTGAACCTTCAGGCCACCGCCGAGATGTGCAAGGACTCCTACATCGCAGACCTCATCGCAACCCTCGCGATGCTTGACCCTGTGCTCGGAGGCATTGACCGATGACCGAAGTCACACGCTTCACTCACGGTTCGCGCATTCCCGGATGGGACGACGCGGTTGACCCGGACAAGGCCCCGGCGCCAGTTCCAGACGCTGCAACGACTCCCGTTCCAGCAGAACTCCGCCAGGAGATCGAGGCTGAGATGGCCAAGTACCCAGTTTCGCGCTCGGCGCTGATCCCCGCTCTCCATGCAGCCCAACGCGTTCACGGCTGGTGCTCTCCTGAAGCAATCGAACAGGTCGCAACGGTAATGGGCATCACCCCGGGTGAGGCAGCAGCAGTCGCAACCTTCTACGACATGTTCGAAACCAAGCCCGTTGGCCGCCAGACGATCTATGTCTGCACCAACATCTCCTGCTCTCTGCGCGGTGGCGACAAGATCCTTGAAGCAATGAAGGCCGCTGCCGAAGGCGACGCTGACTTCAACATCCGCGGCTTTGAATGCCTCGGAGCCTGCGACATGGCACCAATGGCCTCTGTCAACGGTGACTTCGTCGGCCCACTTGAACCAGCCGACTGTGCGCAAATCGTGAGTGACCTCAAAGGCGGACTGGAAGTCATTCCCTCCAAGCAGCTTCGGGCTCGCCCATGCGCAGACCCAGCAGGCAATGTCTCCGCCCCAAGCACCGAAGGAGGCCAGTCATGAGCGCAATCCTCTTTGACCGCATTGATGAGCCGGGCCTCAATGACATTGCCGTCTACGAAAAGCGTGGCGGTTATGAAGCCCTCAAGAAGGCAGTGACGGTCCCAACCGCAGGAATCATCGAAGAGCTCAAGTCAAGTGGACTGCGCGGCCGTGGCGGGGCCGGATTCCCACTTGGAACGAAGGCTTCGTTCATTCCAACCGCAGACATTGACAAGTACCTGGTCTGCAACGCGGACGAATCTGAGCCCGGAACTTTCAAGGACCGTGAGCTGATGCAGAAGAATCCACATCTGTTGATCGAGGGCATGATCATCGCCGCTTACGCCGTGGGCGCCAACCGGTCATTCATCTACATCCGTGGCGAGTACGAACTTCAGGCCGACATTCTTGAGGAAGCAATCTCCCAAGCCAAGGCGTCCGGGTATATCGGAGAGAACATTCTTGGCTCCGGGTTCTCGCTGGACCTGGTCCTGCACCGCGGCGCCGGCGCCTACATCTGTGGTGAAGAAACAGGCTTGCTCGATTCCCTTGAGGGCAAGCGCGGAAACCCTCGCCTCAAGCCGCCATTCCCAGCCAACCAGGGACTGTTCCAAGGCCCAACGCTGATTAACAATGTTGAGACGCTCGCGACCATTCCCCCAATCCTGCGAATGGGCGGATCCGAATACGCAAAGTTGGGAGTGGATAACTCCGCCGGCACGAAGCTGGTTTCGATCTCCGGAAATGTGCAGCGCCCTGGCAACTACGAGATCGAGCTGGGCATGAGCTCACGCGACATCATCTACGGCCTCGCTGGCGGACCTGATGAGGGTCGCACCGTGAAGTTCTGGTTCCCAGGCGGATCATCGTCACCAGTCCTCACAGCCGACGACCTTGACCTTGCTTATGACTTCGACACTCTCGCCAAGGCCGGCACGATGCTCGGGTCAGGGGCGATCATTGTCGTCGACGACACCAACTCGGTCGTTGATGTCGCTCTCACACTCGCTTCCTTCTACAAGCACGAGTCCTGTGGCAAGTGCACCCCCTGCCGAGAGGGAACGACCTGGACAGTGAAGATGCTGCAGCGCATCCAAGACGGCGAAGCGACGCCAATGGACCTGGACATCATCTCCTCCGTCCAAGAGCAGATCATTGGCAACTGCCTCTGCGTGCTCGGCGACGCAATGGCGATGCCAGTGAGCTCACTGGTCACAAAGTTCCGCGCTGAGTTTGAAGAGCACATTGAAGCCGCACGCGAGCGCAATGGCCTTGGAATGACACCACCCCCCGCCTCCGAGGAGCCGGCACTCAGCCTCTGAGACCAGCCTGTTCAATGCCCCGCCCCGAGCACACAACAATCACCCTCACGATCGACGGTCGTGAAGTAACCGCCACTGAAGGCGAGATCCTCGTCGACGCTGCGCGCGGTGGCGACATTGAAATCCCCGTCTTTTGTTACGAACCGAAGATCGGCGGCCCGGTTGGCGCGTGTCGCATGTGCCTTGTGGAAATTGAAGGCATTCCGAAGCTCCAGACCGCATGTTCAACTCCTGTCCGTGACGGCATGGTCGTTCACACACAGACGGACCGCGTCAAGGGTGCTCAGCAGTCAGTTGTTGAGTTCCTGCTTGTCAACCACCCGCTTGACTGCCCAGTCTGCGACAAGGGCGGCGAATGCCCCCTTCAGGACATCGCTTACGGCTACGGCGGCGGAAAGAGCCGCTTCATCGAACCAAAGCGCCACTTCGTCAAGCCACTGGGCCTGTCTCCCCTGATCGCGATTGACCGTGAGCGGTGCATCCTTTGTTACCGCTGCGTTCGATTCTCCCAAGAGGTTTCCGAGGATCACCAACTCGTCCTGCTGGAGCGTGGCGCGGCCACATTCGTAGCCACATTTGACGGACATCCGTACGTGGCCCCATTCAGCGGCAACATCGTCGAGCTCTGCCCCGTGGGCGCGCTGACCAGCCGCGCCTACCGCTTCCGCGCACGCCCCTGGGACATCGAAGGTTCGGGCTCTGTCTGCAACCTCTGCCCAGCCCAGTGCAATGTGACCTTCACCATTCGTGACGACCGTGTTCTGCGAGTCCTCTCACGGGACAACGATGCGGTTGACGACGGCTGGCTGTGTGACAAGGGCCGCTTCGCCTATCAGGCAACCCATTCGGATGAGCGGATCACAACCCCGCTTGTACGCGACGGAGATCAACTTCGCCCAGCAACTTGGGAGCGCGCGATTCAGGTTGCCTCCGGCATTGCGCGTCACTCTGGGGCCGCCGCAGCAATCGTCGGCGGAGAGACCACGAACGAAGAGGCCCTGCTGCTTGGCAACTACCTGCGCGGCACGCTTGGCTCCAACGACATTGACTCCCGTCAAGGCGGAGCGCTCCCCGTCGGCCTGCTGCGCGCCCTCGCAGATCCAACGCTTCAGGCGACCGTTCCAGACCTCGAGTTCGCGCACACAGTCCTGCTGCTTGACGCTGACCCCGTTGATGACGCGCCAATCCTTGACCTTCGGATCCGCAAGGGAGCACGCCGCAACAACATGCAGGTGCTTGTCGCTTCGGGTCGCCCAACCGCACTTGACCCACGGGCTGCTCACGCCGTCCGTCATGCCCCCGGAAGCGCCGCCTCACTCGTGTTGGCAATTGACGCGGCCCTCTCCGGCGATGGCTCGCTGGCAGCCCACGCTCAGAATGCAGGCGCTGAAGCAGCTGAAGTCCAGTCCCTTGTTGAAGCACTCCAAGGCGGCGGAGAAGACGTTGTCATCGTCTGGGGCGAGCGTGTAACCGACGGTCCCGGCGGAGAGGCTGCAGCCCAAGCACTGCTTCGCATCGCCCAGAAGCTTGGCCTTGGCGGCCGCGAGGGAGCCGGCCTGCTTGAACTTCCGCGCGGAACGAACGGCCGTGGCCTTCGTGAGGTCGGCGCAGTCCCAACGGCCGGCCCAGGACTTAGCGACCCGCAGGCAATTGGCCGTGACTCGAAGGCGATCGCCAGCGCAGCAGTGGACGGACAGGTCACAGCACTCTGGCTCCTCCATGCAGACCCAACCCGGGATAGCCAAGACCGCGCACTCTGGACGAAGGCCATTGCAAAAGCAGGCCTTGTCATCGCCCACGCCTCCACACTTTCACCTGAACTTGCGGCACACGCAAATGTTGTCTTCCCTGCAGAGTCAGGGCCTGAACGCGACGGCACCATCACCCATCCGGACGGGCGCATCCAGCGCTTGCGCAAGGCAATCGGCAGTCCCGCCGAGGTCCGTCCCGCTGGCGCAGTCATCTCGCGCATAGCCCAGGTGGGCAGTGGAGTTGACCTTGGGCCGTCAACAGGTCCGGCCGCCACAGCTGCTGTTTCCCACGCGGTTTCGATCTACTCAGGCTTGACGACCGATGAGATCACCGGTCAGGGCATTCGCTGGCAGGACCGCGACGCCGCAGCAAACCTTCCCGCCGGTGATGTTGCTGGTCAGGCCGCAGAGCCGCAGTCGGCAAAGTCACCCAATGGCGCCCTGCGCCTTGGCACCTACAGGTCAATCTGGGCCTCGCCCGAGGTGGAGATCAGCCCTGCACTCAAATTCTTGAGCCGCCGACCAACAGTCGAAGTCAGCCCAGCGGACGCTGAGCGAATGGGCATTGGCCAGGGCCAGACTGTCCGAATCGGATCCGGCGAGAACGAGTTGAAGGCCACCGTGAACCTTCGAAGCGATGTGCCAGCGGGCTCAGTCTTCGTCGAATCTGGCCTTGCAGACGGCGGAAACCTTCCGGCCGAAGGTGACCTCGTCGAGGTGACCGGCTCATGACCCCGCTTATCGCCACCGTCAACTACGCCGAGCCATGGTGGGTGCAGATCATCAAGGCAGTTGTGATCTTTGCCGTTGGCCTCCAGTTAATCCCATTGGTCCTGCTGGCTGAGCGCAAGCTGCTCGGGCGCTTCCAAGGCCGCTACGGGCCCAACCGCGTCGGTCCGATGGGTGCGATGCAACCGTTGGCCGACATCATCAAGCTGGCCACAAAGGAATCGTTCCGCCCCCGGACGTCTGTCGGAGTGATCTTCATGGTCGCCCCAGCCATCTCAATTCTCACGGCAGTAGCAACGCTTGCGATCGTCCCGTTTGGCAACACGGTCGACATCTTCGGAACGAAGGTTGGTCTTTACGGAGTCGACCCATCCATTGGCATCCTCTACGCGTTCGCGTTTGGCGGAATCGCGTTCTATGGACTGATGCTCGGCGGCTGGTCTTCCGGCTCCAAGTACTCATTCCTCGGGGCAATGCGAAGCGCTGCACAGCTGATCTCCTATGAGGTCAGTCAGGGCATTGCGCTGATCGGCGTGATCATGATGGCTGGCACCCTCTCCCTGACCGGCATAGTTGAAGCCCAGGCCGACCAGGGCTGGTTCATTGTTCCGCAGCTCGTCGGCTTCCTCGTCTTCCTCATTGCTGGGTTCGCGGAGACCAACCGCGCACCATTTGACCTTCCCGAAGCCGACGCAGAACTCGTCGGCGGCTACAGCACCGAATATGGCGGCGGTGGCTTCACCTCGTACTTCTTCGCCGAATACTTGAACGTGATCGTCGTCAGCGCCATCACCACCACGATCTTCCTCGGCGGGTGGCTGCTGCCCTTCGGCTGGCACACTCCAGGCTGGGCGATGCCGTTTGTCGTGATCGGCAAGACCCTTTTCCTGATTTTCCTGTTCATGTGGGTTCGTGCGACGCTGCCGCGTCTTCGCTACGACCAGCTGATGACGCTCGGGTGGAAGATTCTGCTTCCCATAGCGACCATCAACACCCTCGTTACTGCGGTACTGGTGGCCACCTGATGGCAAAGATCGAAGAAGACGACGTACTCCTCATCCAGCGCGGCCCACGGCCTGGCGTTGCGGGGGGCTTCTACCGCGCTTTTGTGGAAACAGGGCGTGGTCTCAAAACCACCTTCGTTCAGCTTTTCAAGAAGCCGCTGACCATCCAGTACCCGGAGGAAAAGACTCCGGTTTATCCACGCTTCCGCGGCCGTCACCGCCTGCACACCTTTGAGGACACGGGTCTTGAAAAGTGCGTTGGCTGCTCACTCTGCGCTGCAGCTTGTCCCGCAGACTGCATTCGCGTTGTCTCAGCCGAAAATGATCCTGACAATCGCGTCAGCGCAGGTGAGCGTTACGCGGCCGTTTATGAGATCAACATGTCGCGCTGCATCTTCTGTGGCTACTGCGAGGTGGCTTGCCCCTTCGACGCAATCACGATGGGCAACGACTACGAGCTCTCCGACTTCAACCGTTCAGACCTGATCTTCACCAAGGAAATGCTCCTTGCTGAGCCGATCGAGCGCACGCCATTGCGGACGGAGGACGAGTAGCAGCGACATGACCCAGCTCGTCTTCTTCATTGCCGCAATCGGCGCGATTGCCGGTGCCATCGGTGTGATCGCCCTGCGTAATCCGTTCTACGGGGTCCTTTCGCTGGTCGGACACCTCCTTTGTCTTGCTGCACTCTTCCTGCTTCTACGGGCCGAGTTTCTCGCTGCTTCACAGGTGATCGTTTACGCGGGTGGCGTGATGGTCCTCTATGTCTTCGTGGTCGCCTATGTGGGCGGAACGGAAGAGTCGCTTGGTGCATCCCGCGGCTGGTTGCGAGTACTGACGCCAATCTTCGCCGGAGTGCTGATGATCGAACTGGTCATCGCAAGCCTTGGCAGTGGCCTGAAGGCGATCACCACCAAGGGTGCTGACATCAGCCCAACATTCGGTTCCCCAGCGGAAATCGGACAGGCGCTGCTCACACGCTTCCTCTTCCCCTTTGAAGTCGCATCACTACTGCTGCTTGTTGCAGCCGTTGGCGCAGTTGGCCTTGCACGGCGCCGTGACGGCTACACGGTTGGGAGCATTCCCCTTAAGGCAGGTGCGATCCCATCAGTTCCACCCAAGGGCACGGGAACGATGGCTGAAGCAGCTGGAGACAAGCCAATGACGGGCTTGAGCGGAGGCGACTCGTGAGCATCGGCTGGTACCTGACCGTATCAGCAATCATTTTCGCCATTGGAGCTGCAGGCGTGATGACCAAGCGCAATGCGCTTGTGATCCTCCTCTGCCTTGAGCTGATGCTCAACGCCGGAAACCTCGCTCTTGTTGCCTTCTCTCGCATGTGGGGCAACATCGACGGGCAAATCTTCGCGATGGTCGTACTCGTAGTCGCAGCCTGCGAAGTCACCGTGGGCCTTGGCCTGATCGTGGCCTTGCATCGCCGTGACCTTCCCGTTGACGCCGATGAGCTTTCGGAGATGCGCGGATGAGCGTCCAGACATACGGCTGGCTTGTACTCGCGTTCCCGCTTGCCGGAACGATTCTGCTTGGACTGCTGCGCCCTGTCTTGAGTGGTCGCAAGGCCGGCTACATCGGCACGCTTGCGATCCTCCTCTCGTTCCTTTCAGGCCTTGGCGCACTGAACAAGCTTCAGTCACGACCTGAAGAGTCGCGTCAGGTTGTCTCAAGCCTTTGGACGTACGCCAAGACTGCTGGCCTTGACGCGCAGCTCTCGATCCTGATTGACCCGCTTTCGATCTTCATGATCCTGATCGTCGCCGGGGTATCAACGCTGATCCACCTCTACTCCACCGCCTACCTCGCCTCGGATGAGGGCTATGTGCGGTTCTTTGCGTACCTCAACTTCTTCGTGTTCTCAATGCTCACTCTGGTGCTTGCGGGCAACTTGATCGTGCTGATTGTCGGCTGGGGCCTTGTTGGCGCTGCGTCGTATCTGCTGATCTCCTTTTGGTACCGACGCAACACGGCAACAAAGGCTGGCCTTAAGGCCTTTGTGATCAATGTCGTCGGCGACGTTGGCCTCGTGCTGGGTTCAATCCTGATCCTCAAGCAGGTTGGCTCAGTCGACCTGGTCACGATCTTCCACAAGGCGCCAGAGGTCTTCCACAGCAACGACACGACGCTCGTGATTGGGTGCCTGCTGCTGATGGTCGGCGCATTTGCCAAGTCAGCTCAGATCCCATTCCACACATGGCTCCCCGACGCCATGGAGGGCCCGACCCCGGTCAGCGCCCTGATCCACGCCGCGACGATGGTCACGGCTGGCGTCTACCTGATTGCCCGCATGCACCCCCTGTTCCAGCTTGCCCCAACCGCGCAGAATGTCGGCGCGATCGTCGGCGCAGTAACCCTCATCGTCGCGGCAACAATCGGCCTTGTCGTGACTGACCTCAAGCGCGTAATCGCGTATTCGACGATGAGTCAGATCGGTTACATGATCATGGCGGTGTCGGCCGGCGTTTACGGTGCTGGACTCTTCCACCTGATGACGCACGCGTTCTTCAAGGCACTGCTGTTCATGGCCGCAGGTTCTGTGATCGGGGCGATGGCAGGAGAGCAGTCGCTCAACAAGATGGGTGGCTTCCGCAAGGTCATGCCGATCACTTACGGCTGCTTCATCGTTGGTGGCCTTGCCCTCTCAGGCATTCCACCGTTCTCCGGGTTCTTCTCCAAGGACGACATCCTTTACGGAATGGCAAGCCTTGGCGGCTGGCACTGGATTCTCTATGTCGCCGGTTATGTGGGCGCGCTGATGACCGCGGTCTACACATTCCGAATGATCTTCCGCGCCTTCCACGGCGAGCAGTGCGAAGAGGCCCAGTCACTGGCCAATGGGCGGCTGTTCCACGCTGCCGAGCACCGTAACCCGGGTGATGGAACGCTTGAGGACACGGGTGTCGGCTTCCCAGGTGCCAAGCACCACATTGCCGAGTCCTCACCTGCAATGGCCATCGCCATGGGCACCCTTGCGGTCCTTGCGACGGTGGCCGGGGTCATTCAGCTTCCGCACATCACTGACACGCTTGACAAGTTCCTTGAGCCAACCTTCTCGGACTCGCCAACCTTCATGAAGGCGATTGACTACAACCTGCTTGTGATCGGCATGATCATCGGGGCGATCGTCGGCCTCGCTGGCATTGCACTCGCTTGGTACATCTGGATCAAGAAGCCGGGCACCTCAGCGAAGATCCAAGCTCGCTTCTCTGGCCTCCACCGCCTGTTCTCAAACAAGTGGTACTTCGACGAGATCATCAACGCGATCATCGTCCGTCCGTTCGCTGCTGCTGGACGATTCTTCCAAGGCACTGTTGAGCGTGTTGCAATTGACGGTGGGGTCACCGCGGGTTCAGTCTCCATCGCCCGAGTCTCATCCGCTGCGGTCAGGTCATGGCAGAGCGGCATGCTCCGCGCTTACGCTGCCGCAGTCGTCGTGGGCACCTCACTCCTTGTCCTCTACTTCCTCCTGAACAGCTGACATGGAACTCACACTCCTCCTACTCATCCCCGTCGCCTCAGCAGTCCTTGGCGGCCTGCTTGGCAAGAACGCCGTGCGGTCGGTTGCAATCCTTGGCGCTCTTGGAACGCTGGGCCTTGCGATCGGGATTGCGCTCAACTGGGATTCCTCTTTGGGTGGTTCGCAGTTCAGCATTGACAACGTCTGGGTAAGCCAGCTCGGCATTCACTGGGCGTTCGCCGTGGACGGACTGAACCTTGCCCTGATCGTGCTGACCGCTTTTGTCTATGCGAGCGTCACCGTCGCCTGCGCCCTTCGTGATCTTGAAAGCCCGCGGCTGTTCTTCTTCCAACTTGGCCTTGCTGCCTCGTCCGTGATCGGAGCCTTCCTCGCACAGGACCTGATCCTCTTCGTGTTCTTCTTCGACCTGATGCTCGTGCCGTTCTACTTCCTTGTCGGCCAGTGGGGCACAGGTGATCGCGTTGCCGCGACAACCAAGATGGTCATCTACACACTGGCCGGCTCACTGCTGATGCTCGCCGCAGCCGTCGCCACAGGTGTCATGGCAGCGTCAGAGCACGGGCGTCACATTGACTTCCTGATCAGCAACCTTCAACACCTGCCGCTTTCCAAGGGAACTCAGGATTGGATCTTCCTCTGCTTTGCAGCAGCGTTCCTTGTCAAGATGCCGGCCGTTCCATTCCACGGATGGCTCAAAGACGCTTACAAGGCGATGCCACTGCCAGTCCTTGCTCTTTTCTCCGGAGTCCTGTCCAAGGTTGCCGCCTACGGATTCCTCAAGACAGCGCTGCCGTTGTTCCCTGACGCAGCAGCGAACTTCCAGACCCTGATGCTCGTTCTCGCTGTCATCTCAATCCTCTACGGATCCGCGCTCGCCTTCACGACCAGCGACGCAAGGCTTGTCGTTGGTTACTCATCAATCGCACAGCTTGGCTTCATCGTGATCGGGATCTTCAGTCTCACCGCCGATGGCGCTCAAGGAGCAATCCTGCAGATGGTCAACCACGGCGTTGTGACCGTCGCCCTGGTCATGGTCGTTGGCATGCTCGCGTCCCGCGCCAAGGGGTCCGAGGACCTTGGCTCGATGGGCGGCATGGCAATGGGCGCTCCGGTACTGGCGGTCGTATTCCTGATCGCAGCATTCGCGAACCTGGCCATGCCAGCCTCGGCCAATTTCGTCGGCGAGTTCCTGATCCTCAAGGGTGTATTCAGTTCGACCGCAACCATCGCTGTGATCGCAACGATCGGCATTGCGATGGCCGCCGTCTACATGCTCCGCGCCTACATCAAGGCGATGCATGGTCCCGACGTCAACGGCGTTGAACAGCGTGAGATCAGCTTCCGTGAAGCCCTTCCTGTGGTCCCAGCGATCCTTGTGATTATCGGCCTTGCGCTCTACCCACAGGTAGTCCTCAAGACCAGTGAAAACGCTGCTCCGGAAGCGGTCACGACGGCCGCCATCAAGGCACACATTCCGATTCAGGCAAAGACCGTCCCACTCCAAGTGACCAAGGCGGTGAAGTAAGTGATGCTCGCCGCGATCAAGGCCCCATTCATTGACTGGAGCGAGCTGCTTCC
>JBAXHG010000025.1:0-15024 GCA_037139015.1 Actinomycetes bacterium
GACAGGACTCCTCGTGGGGGTCAGGACTCAAATGGTGGGAAGGACTCAGCTGATGGCGGGGCGTCCGAGGTGAACCTCGCCCGCGTCAAGAAGGTGCCTAAGGCCGTCGGATCCTCTGACGATAAGCCGTCCCGTTCCGTCGATTCCAGCTCCGACTCCAGTGGAAGCAGCGACGGAAAGCCCGCTTCCCCCAGGCCCAGGCGTCCCCGGAGGCGCAAGCCCCCGGCTGCCGACTGACCAGGAGATCTCCTGGTCCAGGAGAGCGTCGCGCTCCCTGAATGAATCGAGAAGTTCGGAATCCCTCTGACCGATTCGGGACTCCAAGGCCCTCAGCAGAGTTTCAAGCACCCGGTCAAGGTCTGTTGCTTCAAGGCCCAGAGTGAAAGCGGTTTCCTGAAGTTCAACTGGGAACTCGACTTGCTTGATCGCGACATTGAGTCCGATTCCCACCACTGCCCATCCGTCCGCAGGTCGACCTTCGGCAAGAATCCCTGCGACCTTGCGACCGTCAATCAGAACATCATTTGGCCACTTGACAAGGGCTTCGTGGCCAAGCTCTTTGACAGTGTCCGCGACTGCGATGCCAGCCGCGAGTGGAAGCAGTGTTGGCGGCTCGCGCACGATCACTGAGAGCAGGAGGCTCGTTCCAGTCGGAGCGCTCCAAACGCGGCCTTGGCGACCACGGCCAGCCGTCTGTTCAGAGGCAGTAACCAGCGTGCCATGCGATGCTCCTGCGCCGGCAAGGACACGAGCTGCATCATTGGTTGAGGAGACTGAGCGATGGTGAATCCGTGGCAAGCCGAGCGGCGGCCTAACTGCAGCGGGTTGTCCGTCCCGAGTCATGCCTTTGAGTTGGCTACCAATGCGTTGACGAGCCCCTCAATGTCGTGATCCGAGGCTTCAAGGTCGGCGGTCAGCCCATTTGCCTCAAGCTCCGCGCTGGTAATCGGACCGATGGAAGCGAGCTTGGGTCGCCCATTGCCATCAGCTCTGTCGAGTCCTTGGGGACCGCCCACGGCGGTCAGGAGGTTGCGGACAGTTGAAGCGGAGGTGAAGGTGATGATGTCGGCCTTGGCAAGAGAATCGCGTTCAACCTGGGTCAGATCTTCCTGAACGGTGCGGTAGAGCGGAACGATTGTGACCTCGGTGCCAGCTGCGGAAAGTGAGTCGGGCAGCAGGTCTCGAGCCTCAGTAGCCCTAACGATCATTGCTTTGTGAAAGGTCTTCCCACTGGCCTGGATCTTCTCCACGAGAGCTTCCGCAACTGACCTTTCGGGCACAAGGTCTGCCTTGATCCCTCTTCCAAGAAGTGCCTTCGCGGTCCCCGGTCCGATCGCTGTGACGGTGATCCCATTGAGGGCACGTGCATCAAGGCCACCCGCGGCGAGCCGGTCCATCAGGATGTCGACTGAGTTCGTGCTTGTCACGCAGAGCAGGTCATGGCCGCTTGGATCGAGTGGAACTCCGACGTCTACTGCTTCGGTTCGGATTGTGGGAACTTCGACGGTCTCAGCGCCAAGGGAGTTCAGTCTCGCCGACAGACTTCCGGCTTGGGCGCGGGCTCGTGTGACCGCGATTGTGAGCCCGTGCAGTGGGCGACGCTCAAACCACTCAAGTTCATTCCGCAGGTCGGCAACATCGCCGATCAGGGTGATTGCCGGGGCTTTGATGCCAGCCTTCTCGCCCTCGGCTGCAAGTGTTTCCAGTGTGGCGACAATGGCCTTCTGTCCTGGCATGGTCCCGCGTTCGATTAGAGCTGCGGGTTGGTCAGCAGGTCGTCCCGCGGCAATCAGGGAGGCGGTGATCGCGGGCAGCCGTTTGACGCCCATGTATAGAACGAGCGTTCCGGGGAAGCCGGCGAGGCCGTTGTAGTCAATCGCTGTTTCGGGCTTGGTTGGGTCTTCGTGGCCGGTTACCAAGGCAACCGCGCTTGACATCCCACGCTGGGTTACTGGGATGCCTGCGGCTGCGGGAGCGGCAATGCCAGATGTAACGGCTGGAACAACCTCAAAGGGAATGTCGGAGGCCCGCAGAACCAGAGCCTCCTCGCCGCCACGGCCAAAGACGAAGGAGTCCCCGCCCTTGAGTCTTACAACGGAGCTTCCCGCGCGGCCATGCTCAACCAACAGATCGTTGATGTCATCTTGCGGGGTGGACGGACCACCGCCTTCCTTCCCAACGGAGATGATCTGCGCGTCTGGGCGAGCCAGCTCAAGTGAGCCAGCTGGAATAAGGCGATCGTGGATGATCACATCGGCAGTTGAGAGCAGTTCAACCGCTCTCACGGTCATCAGTCCAGGGTCGCCCGGACCGGCTCCGACAAGGTAGACGGTGCCCTTTACTGCACTCATGCAAGCTCTCCCCGGGACGCTCCGAGAAGTTCGTCTGCGCCGGCAACGCGAAGCGACTTGGCAAGGTTGCGCCCCAGCTGAGCAGGGTCCGCTGTTGACCCTGAGATGCGGTCGCGAATCCACGTGCTGCCATCAGGGGCAAGACAGATTGCTTCAAGGGTGATGGTGTTTTCGCTCACTGTGGCCAATGCTCCAAGGGCAGTGTGACAGTCAGCCCCAAGCTCAATCACCAAGGCTCGCTCAGCTTGAAGTGCCAATGCTGAATTCTCGTGGTTAACTGCAGAAGCGAGCTCAAGGGCGTGGCTGTTGCTTGCCAGCGTTTCGACCAGTAACGATCCCTGGCCGGGTGCCGGTGTGAACACAGTTGGGTCCATTGGGTTTCCACGGTCTCCAATTCCAAGCCGGTTGAGTCCTGCTGCCGCCAAGATTGCCGCGTCAACAGTTCCCTCATCAAGTTTTCTCAGCCTTGTGTCTACGTTTCCTCGAAGTTCTACGGCGGTCGCCCGTTCGCAGAACGCACCGAGGAGGGCTGTCCTTCTGGGACTGGCTGTTCCTACCCTGGCGCCAGCAGCGAGCCCGTCAAGGGAAAGCGCTCCGCAAATCGAGTCGCGAGGGTCCTCCCGCAGGGGAACCGCTGCTGTGATGACGCCATCTGGCCGTTCGGCAGGGACGTCCTTCGCGGAGTGGATTGTCATGTCGACAGACCCATCAAGCAGAGCTTCGTCAAGTGATCGCGTCCAGCGGGCTTTGTCATCCGCAGGAGCGCCGCTCGACTCGATGACCACCAACTCGGCACCATCAATGAGTTCCGCGACCATGCCTGCCTGCGCGGTGGCCAACGCAGAACCTCGGGTTCCGATTCGGAGCACGGGCTACTTTTTGCGGTCGCCGTCGGCCTCACGGCGCGGCGGAAGTGCGACAACGTCAGCAATTTGTGCAGACCAGCTGCTGTCCTCATCCTTCTTGTCGAGGCCAAAGAGGTCTCTCACAGTTTCAAGGCGGCCGTGTGAGCCTTCCTCTCCATGAGCGCGAAGCTGAAGTGTGGGCTCGTGAAGGATTCGCTGGGCAACGGTTTTCGCGATAAGAGCAACCCGCTCCCGGTCCGCAGGACTCATTGTCTCCCAGCGGTTGTCGTTGTCAGCGACTACGGAGTCCGCGACCGACTGGCCATGGGCATGAAGGTCGCTGATTGTCGGCACAGCATCCAGCGTGGCAAGCCAGCGGGCAAACAGGGAAATCTCATCCTCAACGATGTCCTCGGCAAGACCGGCTTCGGCAGCGCGGACAGAGCGGTTACGGGCTACGACGGCTTGCAGGTCGTCAATGTCACGCACGGTGACGCCCTTCAGCTCGGCGCAGGCTGCCTCAATGTCACGTGGCACCGCAAGGTCGATCAGCAGCAATGGACGGCCGTTGCGCTCGTCTACTACAAGGCTCAGCTCCTCCGCTGTAACGATTGGGTGGGGTGAGGATGTCGCGCCAATCACAATGTCGGCAATCCGAAGCTGGTCGGGGAGCCCGTCAAGGAAGATCGCTTGTCCGTCGTAACGCTGGGCCAAGGCGAGCGCCCTGTCGCGACGGCGGTTTGCAAGGAAGACACTCTTGGAACCCAATGCGGAAAATGCCTTGGCAGCAAGCTCAGCGGTCTCGCCTGCGCCGAGCACGACGACGCGGCGACCGTCAAGGTCACCGATCATTTCGCGGGCCAGTGATGCGGCCACGGTTGAAACGCTCAGCGCGCGTTCGCCGATTGCTGTTTCAGTGCGGACCCGCTTGCCGGTCCGCAGGGCAGAGTGGAAGAGGCGGTTGAGCAGCGGCCCTGTGGTTCCGATGTCCAGTGCCGTGTCAAAGGCGGTCCGGACCTGTCCAAGTACCTCGGACTCGCCAACAACCATTGACTCAAGGCCTGCGCTGACACGGAACAGGTGCCGAGCGCCGTCGCAGTTGCGCAGCGCGTAGATGATTGGGGCAAGTTCAGTTGGGCGAATTCCGGCGCGCGTGGCAAGCCGTCCAAGTGCGGCTGACTCTGCGGCAACCGGATCTCTGGTTACGAGGTAAAGCTCAGTCCTGTTGCACGTTGAGATCGCGGCGACCTCGTCAATCGCCTCGTCGCTTGCGAGCTCATTCAGAAAGCCCTCAACCTGCCACTGGTTCAGGGACAGCCGTTCACGCACTTCAACCTGTGCGGTCTTGTGCGAAACACCAATGGCGAGGACTTCGCTCATTGCTGGGCGGACTCAGGTGTAAGCGGAGGAGCCTTGGCAGCATGTTCGTCGCGGGTCTTGAGCATTTCGTCAATCACCGTGATGTCCTTTTGGATCCGCGTCAGGCGCGAGGCCATGATTGCCACGTAGATGATCAGAATGAGCATGAATACGAGGTATGCGGCGGCGACATAACGACCGGCTGTATCAAGTGGCAGTGCTGGCATCAGGCTGGGCTCCCTGTGGCGTCCGAGTCAAGCCTGCGTTTTATTGACGCAAGTTGCATTCGAGTTGTTTTGCTTGTGATTTCAAATTTCCAAAGTGTGATGTAGAGAAGAGTCATACCGATGATGGCGAGCAGGAACGTGAGCTGCATCGAGCCAGGCATGGAGTTTTGGGCGCCACCAAGGACACGGGGGTGCGTGTAGGCCTGTGCAAGCCGGACTGCCGCAAAGTTGAGTGGAACGAATGCGCCGGCCACCACTGCAAAGACTGAGGCGTAGCGGGCCTGCTTGTCCGGATCCTCAATTGAGAAGCGGAGTGGTTGATAACAGGCGTAAAGCAGGAAGACGATCAGGAATGAGACGAGTACTGGCTCGTCCCAAACCCACCAGTGGCCCCATGAAGCGCGAGCCCAGATTGAGCCGGTGATCAGTGTTCCCACAGCAAGCATCAGCGAAAGGTGAATTGCCACATAGGAGCGCAGGTCCCACTTGCGGTCACCGCTGCGGAGCTGCAGGAATCCGAAGATGCCCCCGAGGATAAACCCGCCCAAGGTGACAATTGCCATTGGGACATGAAGGTAAAAGATCTTTTGGACAAAGCCTTGGTCTGCCTCGTTGGGAGTCCAAAAGAAAACAAGTCCGTACGCGGTGCCCAAAGTCAGCGCGGTGAGAATGGCGAGCCGTTTGAGGCCACGCCCTGGGGCTTTGCGTGTTTCAGTCATCAAGAACGTTGTCGTAGAGGGCGATCCCAAGCAGCCCGAAGACAAGAGCGTACAAGGCAATGATCAACGGCCACCGTCCCGGGACGCCAGCTGGACCTCCGGAGGCGAGGATGCCAGCGGTCGCGTGCGTCGCTGCAATCAGGGGAGGGATCAGTAGAGGCAACGCCAGCAGGGGGGCCAGCAGGTCGCGGATCCGGGATTGCACGGCAATTGCGCCGACCAGTGAGCCGACTGTGGCGATCGCAAAGTCAGTCAGCAGCAGGATGCCGGCGAGCTTGGGAAGGGCGGGGACGAGGTGCGGTCCAAGGAGCAACAGAGCGAAGGCGGGGACGATGATTATCTGAACTGATAAAAGGAATGTGAACAGTGCGCAGACTTTGGCGACAAGGATGGCCGTTCGGTCAACAGGGCTGAGCAGCACAGCGTCCATTCCCCCGTCCTCGCTTTCAGAAACGAATAGCCGGCCTATTCCGAGCGTCGCGCTGAAGAGAATCGTTATCCAGAGGGCCCCGGAGGCAAGCTCGCCATCAAGCGAGGCCTGCCCGAGGGCAAAGTGGAGCACGACTAATGTGGACAGTGCAAGCAGCACCATGGCCGGAACCGACTCGCGGCCACGAATTTCGAGCAACAGGTCCTTGCGGAGCAGGTCTATTGAGTTTCGGAACATCAGCGCTCGTAAGCCCTGTCCAGGTCAGCTTCGGTCACATCGGCGCTGGCCTTAAGGAACAGAGTTCTCCCAGCCTTCAGTCCGAGTGCCATGTCGGTTCGCTGCAACAGGTCCTTTGGGTCGTGTCCGCTGACGACAACCGTCCGGCCGCTTTCAAGCAGTGGGGAGAGCAGACTGCGGCCACCCGGGTCAAGGTTTGCGTAGGGCTCGTCGAGCAGCATCAGCTTTGGGTCAGCAAGTAATGAGCGAGCAGCTGCTGCCCGTTGGATCATTCCTCTGGAGAGCCCTCGGAGTGGCTCATCCGCACGTCCAGAAAGGCCAACGGCGTGGATCAGCTCGTCAGCCCGCCCGGAATCAACTTTCAGGAGGCGTGACTGATGGGCCAGGTTTTCACGGACGGTGAGTGCCCGGTAAAGCATCGGATCGTGTCCCAGGAGCCCCACACGGCCGCGGATGGCCCAAGTCTCCGTGGGCAGTTCGTGGCCAAGAACCGAGGCCTTGCCTGAAGTCGGGCGGAGAAGGCCGCTCAAGACTCGCAGCAGCGTTGTCTTGCCAGCCCCGTTGGCTCCAAGGACTGCAAGGGACGAGCCTTGCGGCAGAGTGAGCGTGAGTGAACTGAGTGCTTCGCGTTCTCCGTAAGTCCGGCCGACGGAGTCCAGGAGCAGCGCGTTCTCAGTGACGGTCGCGGCCACCAAAGCCTCCGAGCTGGTCAATCGCATGGGCAAGTGCTGGGGCGATCACAGCGTACGATTCCTCAACAGCTTTGGGCCTGCCAGGAAGGTTGATGATCAGAGTTCCACCGCTGGTGCCGGAAACGCCGCGGGTCAGGACTCCCGTTGGAACACGGCGGATTGACTCCGCACGGATGGCCTCGCTGAAGCCAGGAACTTCACGTTCGATTACTGCGGCGGTCGCCTCAGGGGTTACGTCGTCACGGCTCAGACCAGTTCCGCCTGTTGTCACAACAAGCTGGGTTCCGGAGGCGATCGCCTCACGCAGCATGCGTTCGACAGCACTGTGATCATCCGCAACGACTTGCACTTCAACCTCTGCAAAACCAGTTCCCTGAAGGAGGCCTTGGAGGAGCGGGCCGGATTCATCTGAAGCTGTTCCTCCCGCGGCTGAGGTTGAGACCGTCAGGACGAGCGCTGTGCGCAGGCCCGAGTCAGCCATCGCGGCGCCACGTGCCGGACTTGCCACCGGACTTGGAAACAAGCTCAATGGCTCCGATTGTGACATCGCGCTGGGCGGCCTTGACCATGTCGTAGACGGTCAGCGCGGCCACTGAAACTGCGGTCATTGCTTCCATTTCAACGCCAGTTCGGCCGCGGGTGCGAGCAGTGGCCTCAAGGACGAGGGTTCCGGAGCTTATGTCCAGCTCTGAAGTGATGTCCACATGGTCAAGGCCGAGTGGGTGGCAAAGGGGAATCAGCTCTGCTGTGCGCTTGGCAGCCTGAATTCCAGCGATCCGCGCTGTCGCAAGAACTTCGCCCTTTGGACCTCCGCTGTTGACGAGTTCGGCTGTGGCCGGGAGCATCGTGACTGTCGCCCTTGCAGTGGCAGAGCGGTCAGTGGTGTCCTTGTCGCCGACATCAACCATTCGGGCCTGTCCGTCGTCGCCGATGTGGCTCAGGCCCGACATGTCAGGCCGCTATTGAGGTGACAAGGTGGCCGATGCCGTAGCCGATCGCTGCTGAAAGGCCGCCAATCAGCAGGACTTGAATGCCGGACCAGCGTCGCTTCTGTCGGGCAACAGTTCCCTTCATCACGCCGAGGGCAAAGAGGGCGACGAGTGTGCAGCCAATGCTGATCGGCAACGCTTGGCTGATTGACATGACCGCGTAGGGCCAGAGCGGAATGATCGCTGCGATCAGGTAGGTGACGCCCACGACGAGCGCGTCACCAAGTGCTGCCCCGCCGGCATCCGGTGAGAGGCCAAGCTCTTTCTGGACCTTGGTTCTCAGAAAGACGTTGGGGTTTGCGGCAAGGCCCCTGGCAACGACTTCTGCCTCATCGCGTGGAAGGCCTTCCTGCTCCAGGACAAGCGCAAGCTCTGCCGTTTCGCGCTCAGGATCCGTGATGATCTCTTCAGCCTCATCGGCAATCTCCGCCTTGTAAAGGGCTTCCTCAGCCTCGCTGGCCAAATATGAGCCGCCTCCCATTGCGATCGAGCCAGCGACTGCCTCGGCGAGACCCGCGACGAGAATCACGCTCTGCGCCGGGTGGGCCGCTGCCATGCCGGTGACAACACCAAGTGGAACCAGCAGGCCATCCTGGGCGCCAAGCACGAACTCTCGGATTCGTGACGACTTTTCAATCCGCTCGCGTTCGAGTAGAGCGTGGTGGACCATGTGCTCATGGGCCTCAGCGCGGCGCTCTTCTGTGATTGGTCCTGTTGCACTCATTGGAAACTCAGATACTAGGCGGCACCGAGTGGTGCGGGCGGCTAGACGGCAGCTGGAGTGTGGTTGACCTTGGCCTGCTCAATGAGGTCGAGCACGGCTTGGCGGTCGCCATTGCGGAGTAGTTCAACTGGGTCGGTGTCCCCGTTGACGATCTCCTCAAAGAAGGCTTTGCGGTCTTGGTAAGTCGGAAGTGTTCCCTTCGCCCAGCCCCGTGCTTCGTTGAGCATCAGGGCTAGCTCTGCGTACTGCTCTCCGAACAGCTCGGAGATTTCACGCTTCATTCGCTTGGCAAGTGCTGGGGATGCGCCGGCGGTCGAGATGGCAATGGCAAGTGGTCCGGTGCGGACGATTGCGGGGAGGATGAAGTTGCAAAGTGGTGGCACGTCAACGACATTGGCGAGCATGGCGCGCTTTTCCGCGTCGTTGTATACGCCGATGTTGACTTCACTGTCATTTGTGGCTGCGATGACCATGAAGCGGCCTTCGAGGTCGGAAGGTTCGTATTCACGCTGGATCCATTCGATTGACCCTTCAGCAGCAAGCTTGGTCAGGTCGCCTTGGGCTTCAGGGGCGAGGATCACGATGTCCGCGTCGCAGGCGAGCAGGCCTTCAACCTTCTCCAGGGCAATGTCACCGGCGCCAACGACCAGGCAGGAGCGGCCGCGAAGCTTGAGGCACGCGATGTAAAACGGCGTGTTCATCATGTCCTTCACGCAGGTCTGATCGCAGATTCCTTTGCGGAACTGGCAGACGCATTCTTTTCCTTTGTAAGCCTGTGCGGGCATTGCTCCGTAAAGAATACGCACCCTCCGTTGAGGATGCCATCCAACTTTCACCCGTATGAGCCCAACATCAGCTAAATCACCGAAGAAGGCCGTCGAAGCTGGCGCGCCCCTGTTCAACGACCAGAGCATGCTGCGCGTTGTTCACCGTGAGCAGGTGATGATCCTCGCAGGGGGTCGAGCCTTGTTGCTGATGGCAGCACACCCTGTCGTGTTTGAAGGCTTCTTCGCGGCGACGGCGGCGAAGGGTGACCCGTTCGCCCGGCTCGAGCGCACTGGAATAGTGCTGGAGACCATCTCCTACCGGAGCCGCTCTGACGCGGAGCGCGCAACCGCGTTTGTGCGCCGCATGCACCGTTCAGCCTCGGGCTCACTTCCGGCCAAGGCGGGTCGCTTTCCGGCTGGTACGCAGTATTCAGCAGCCGACCCCGAGCTTCTCTTCTGGGTTTGGGGAAGTCTGATCGACTCATGCCTGCTGGTCTACGAGAAGTACGTCAGGGAGCTTTCAGCTGACGAGCGGCAGGGGTATTGGGATGACCAGCGCCAAATCGGAAAGATGTTCGGCATTCCACTCAAAGTCATGCCCAAGCGGGTTGAGGGCTTGCGCGATTACGTGGACGGGGTTGTTGCCAGCGGGGACCTGTTCGTAACCCCGGGCGCGTTGGATACGGCGAAGAACGTGATCTTCTCGCCGCCAATCCCGCCCGTTCTGTTTGGTCTCAAAGCGGCTGTCAACCAGACTGCCGTGGGGTTGCTGCCACCTGAGGTCAGGCGGCTCTACGGGTTCAGTTGGGATCCATTGCGTGAGGTGGCATTGCGCGCGGGACAGGAGTACGTTCGTCGCGCAGTCGTGCCGCTGGCTCCTTCCAGCGTGCGCTTCACGCCACAGTGGCGGGCTCGGCACCAGCTGATCGGCTAGTTGCGGCGAACTGATTTCAACAGCGCCCGACCAATCAAACCGAAGGCGAGGATGCCCAAGCCAGTGAGCAGGTCTTTGGCTGGCAGGTTGAGAGCTAGGGCAGCGCAGCCGACAAGCCCAAGTGGAGCCAGGAACCGCGGGCGCTTCTGCTCCGGCGCCAAGCGAAGGGCTGAGAGGTGAGCGATTGAGTAGTAGGTGAGGATCAAGAGTGATGATGTGGCGATCGCGTCCTTGGTTGGAACGGCGATGACTGCGGCGCAGACCACGACCCCGACTGTCAGCTGGGCGATGTGTGGGACTTTTGTCTTCTTGCTGACTGCGCTCAACGCACTGGGCAGTTCTCCATCTGCAGCCATTGCAAATGCTGTCCGCGAGACGCCAGCCAGTAGAGACAGCAGGACTCCCAGCACTGCGATTGCCGCACCGACCCTCACGATGAAAGCCGTCCCGTCACCGATTACCGCCCTCGCCGCTGTCTCCAATGGAGCCTGTGAGTGGGCGAGGACATCTGGTCCGACGGCAACGAGCGCTCCGCTGATTGAGACGAGGTAGACGAGAAAGGCAACTCCGAGTGCGAGCGGCACCGCCAATGGGATTGTTCGTTCGGGGTCCTTCACTTCCTCGCCGAGTGTCGCGATCCGGGCGTAGCCTGCGAACGCGAAGAACATGATCCCGGCCGCGCCGAGCAGTCCGTGGATCCCTCCCGTGCCAGCCAGGGGGCTCAGATGCGAAAAGGTTGCTCCTCTGGAGGATCCGTCACCGGGTGCGGCGAGTTCCTCAAGGCCGACCATCAAAAGGACGATGGCAACAAGCACCCCGCCGACCGTTGCAATTTTCGCGGTTCGGTGAATTCCGCTGAGGTTGAGTGCGGTGAAGGCGATGACAGCCCCAACGCCTGCAATGCGAGGGTGATCCGGGAATGCGTAGAAGCCGAAGGTCAGTGCCATGGCAGTCAGGCTGGCCAGCTTGCCTGCAACAAAGGCCCAGCCTGCGGTGAAGCCGGCCGTGTCGTTCAGCCGCTTGCGGCCGAAGGCGTAAACCCCACCAGCCTCTGGCTGCACTGCCGAAAGTCGTGCGGTGGATGTGGCATTTGCGTAGGCAACCATTCCGGCAAGCACCAAGGCAAGGAGGACCCCCGACCCGGCCAGCGCTGCGGCCGGACCTGGTGCGGCAAACGCTCCGGCTCCGAGCATTGCGCCAAGTCCAATTCCGACTGCGTCGGTGAGGCTGAGTCTTCTCGAAAGACGTGATCTCGGGGCTGAAGTGGTCATCCGTAATCTGGAAGATCGCACATGACAATCGATCCAGTGGTTACAGACTTGTTGCGGTCTCTGGCTAACTGCGTAGGCTTCTCACTTGTATGACTTTGGAAGCCAAGAGCGTTACCCTTCTGCAGGAGCTGATCCGGTTCAACACCGTCAACCCTCCCGGCCATGAACTTGCGGCCCAGGAGCACCTGTCAAGCCTGCTGAGCGCAGCTGGGTTCACCGTTGAAATACACGGGGCTGAAGCCGACCGGCCCAACCTTGTGGCGACCTTGGGTGACCCGTCAAGCGGTCCTGTGCTTGGCCTCCTGTCGCATGTGGACACGGTCCTTGCCGACCCGGCTGACTGGTCACGTGACCCATGGTCAGGTGATCTCGTTGATGGGTTTGTTTGGGGACGTGGCGCGATTGACATGAAGTCCCAAACCGCAGCAGAGGTCGCCGCAGCCGTGGAGCTTGCAGCTGGTGGTTGGCGTCCGGAGCGCGGAGCACTGAAGGTGATCGTCGTTGCAGATGAGGAAACCGGGGGCAACCTTGGCGCCCGTTGGCTTGTTGCCAACCACCATGAGCTTGCGCGCTGTGATTGGTTGATCAACGAGGGTGGTGGGGAAGTCATCCACTTCGGTGATCGCAACATGTACGGCATCTGCTGTGGAGAGAAGGGCGTCTACCGTTTTTCCGTGACCACCACGGGCACTGCGGGCCACGCTTCCATGCCGCTCCTTGGGGACAACTCGTTGCTCAAGGTGGCTCCGCTCCTTGCCAAGTTCGCGGCAGCGCAGCCGACGCCAACCCTTGTGCCGGAGACGGAGACCATGCTCCGCGCATTGGGCGCTGACCCTTCCGATCCTCACACAGCGCTCGACACCATTGCCCAGACCGACGCAAACCTCGCCGGGTTGCTCGCCCCACTGCTCGGCGTGACCCTTGCTCCAACCCGCATTCGCGCTTCCAAGCAGATCAATGTGGTTCCAGCCAAAACCGTGATCGAGGTTGACTGTCGCGTACCTCCGGGTCTTGGTGAGGAAGCCGCCCTTGCCGCCGCCCATGAGGTGCTCGGCACCGAGGGTTACGAGTTTGAGTTTCTTGAACAGGTGCCTGGCAACAGGTCGCCGGCTGAAGGCGAACTGTGGGATGCGATTACCGCCTCAGTTACAGAGGAGGACGCTAGCGGAGAGGTATTCCCAGTCATCCTCGCCGGGTACACCGACTCGGTCGCCTTCCGCGAGGCGTACCCCGACATTCACGCTTACGGCTTCTTCCCTCAGACGGAGATGGACCTGTTTTCAACTGCTCCACTGATCCACGGTGCGGACGAGCGGATCTCCGCCCATGATGTTGGAGTGGCCGCCCGTGCTTACACGTCGGTCATACGCAGGCTGCTCGGCTGACCTTCAGGGGCTCGTCGAAGCTATCCTCAATCCAATGTTTGAAGCAATCGACCATGTGGGCATCGCAGTTGAAGATCTTGACGCAGCAATTGAGCTGCATGTCAACACTTACGGCCTTGAGCTTGTGCACCGCGAGGTAGTCGAAGAGCAGGGCGTTGAGGCAGTTTTGCTTGACATTGGCGAGAGCCATGTTGAGCTCCTTTCTCCACTTGGTCCAGACACGCCAGTGGGCAAGTTCCTTGCCAGCAAGGGCCCTGGCCTCCACCATGTCGCCTATCGCGTTGACGATGTCGCAGCTGAGCTTGTGCGACTCAAGGCAGCCGGCGTTCGTCTGATTGACGAGACACCACGCATCGGTATTCGCGGCTCATCGGTGGCCTTCTTGCACCCTGGTGCGAGCGGCAAAGTCCTTACAGAGCTAGTCACCCCGGCAGAAGGACACTAAAGAGCATGCGCAGAATTTCCATTGGTTTCGAAGGCGGTCAGGTACTCGCAGTTCGCGTTGACGCAGACGCAGAAAAGGCACTTCGCAAGGCACTCGGTTCGACCGGGTGGCATGAGCTTGTGGTCGAGGAGGGCGAAGTCCGTCTTGACCTTGCTCGGATTGTCTATGTCCAGGCTGACGGCGACGGTTCGCGCGTCGGTTTCGGCGTCTGAGCCCGGGGCTCGCTGACTCATGCCAATGAAGGTCGGGATTGTCGGCCTGCCCAATGCGGGCAAGTCGTCGCTTTTCACAGCACTCACCAAGGTTGCTGCTGAGGCTGCCAACTATCCGTTTACGACGATTGAGCCCAATGTGGCGATTGTGCCCGTTCCAGATGAGCGGCTTGACCAGGTTTCAGAGCTTGTCGGCGCGAGCGAGGTTGTAAACGACACGATGGAAGTGCACGACATCGCGGGTCTTGTTGCCGGAGCGCACAAGGGCGAGGGCCTTGGCAACAAGTTTCTCGCGAACATCCGTGAGACCGACGCGTTGCTTCATGTTGTCCGCGCGCATGACGACTCGAGCGTCATTCATCCAGAGGGTGGCGTTGATGCACTCCGGGACCTGAACACGATTGAGACCGAGTTGCTCCTTGCAGACCTTGACCAAGCAGAGCGTCGTCTTGATCGCGTAATCCGCCAGGCCAAGTCGGGCGACAAGGTTGCAGTGGCGGAGCAGGCTTGGCTTGAGGCAGTCATTGCCGCACTTGACTCCGGCAAGGCTGCTCGCACCGTCCCACCGCCCGCTGATGCGCCAAACGCATTGCGCGACCTTGGTCCGCTGACAGCAAAGCCAGTGCTGATCGTCGCGAACATCGGCGAGGGTGAGGAGGGCGTTCCGCCAGAGATCCAAGCTCATGCTGATGAGCAGGGCGCTGGGGCAGTGGCAGTTTGCATTCGTCTTGAGGCTGATCTTGGTGGCCTTGATGATGAGGAGGCAGCGGAGATGCGCGCGGATCTTGGCGCTGGCGAGTCGGGCCTCTCCCGGGTTTTGCGCGGAGCGTTTGAGCTGCTTGACTTGATCTCATTCTTTACCGCTGGTGAGGCCAAGCCAGCCCACTCGTGGCATCTTGGCCGTGGCAGGAGCGCTTGGGAGGCCGCAGGTCAGATCCACTCCGACATTCAGCAGGGCTTCGTCCGTGCCGAGGTGATTGGCTGGAAGGAACTTCTTGAATGTGGCGGTTATGTGCGGGCCAAGGACAAGGGATTGCTGCGCATCGAGGGTCGCGACTACGTCATGCAGGACGGCGACATCATCAGCATCCGCTTCACGCCGTAGCTGGACTATTCAGCGATCGCCTCAGGCTGCGATGTAGCCGGCTGAGTGAACCGGAACGGGAATCTCCGAGCCTTCTTCATGCAGTAGTTCAAAGTGAAGTTGGATGGCTCCGCGCATCCTGTCCTCACATTCCCCCCGCGTTACGCCGAGCGCAAAGACCCCTTGCAGGTCGGGCGCATGGGCTCCCCAACCACCATCTTCGCCCTGTTCGTAGATGACTAAATAGTCGTTCATCGCCGGTAGTCCATTCTGGCTGTTGGTGGTGGTCAGGCTGTGAGCTTGACCCAGGCGCTCCATTTGCCGAGCCTGTTGCCTGCTCGAACCCAGACTGG
>JBAXHG010000026.1:0-14784 GCA_037139015.1 Actinomycetes bacterium
CCCCAAAGTCGCCCATGTCAGTCAGGTAGACATTTACCTTCACTGCGTCCGCGAGTGAACATCCTGCCCCTTGGGCGACCGCTGCAAGGTTTGTCAGGGCCTGACGGGCTTGGGCTTCAACCCCGCCGTCAACCAAGCCACTGCCATCAGGAGCAAGGCCAAGTTGGCCTGAAGCGAAAACAAAGCCGTTGGCACTCACAGCGTGGCTGTAAGGACCCACCGCAGGCGGAGCGTCAGGGGCATTGTGGGCTTTGCGTTCTTGGCTCATGCATCAACAACATTACGCGTGAGTGCCCAATAGCGCCATCATCCAAGGATGAACATCTTTCCCGAAGTTGATGCCCGGTCCCTACTCGGAGAAGAGCTCGGCCTTCCAGCCGACCTCCCGGCGCGGCGCACCGTCGTGATTGCTGCTTTCCTGCGCGAGCAGCAGGAGGAAGTAGATCGGTGGATCAATGCCCTTGAGGAGGCTGGCCTTCCCCACACAACGCTTGGTCTCGATGAGACAGCCCAGGCGGCTGTGATTGAGATCCCGGTACTCCCATCCCGTAACAGAATGGCGCGCAGGCTCATTGATGGCGGCATGAGCCGAAAAATCGGCGTTAAGGAAGTCCTAGCCCGGACTTGGACTGTTTACACCGATGTTGAGCAGTTCCGAAAGACCTTGGACATTCCCGAGCCACGGGTTGAGGTGATGGTTGTCTCACGCCTTGGAGAGGTTGTTGACCGCGCTCATGGCGAGCCATCTGAACTGAGCATTAAGCGGCTGGTCGCTTCCGCACTTGAGACTGTTGAATAGGCGAATGGGAAACCGACTCGGGGAGGAAACATCCCCTTATCTCCTTCAACACGCTGACAACCCGGTCCACTGGCAGGCTTGGGGCCCAGAGGCACTCGCCGAGGCAGCCGAGCGTGATGTGCCCGTACTGGTGTCAATTGGCTATTCGGCTTGCCATTGGTGCCATGTGATGGAGCATGAGTCGTTCTCCGACCCTGCCATTGCCGAGAAGATGAATGCCAACTTTGTCTGTGTGAAGGTGGACCGTGAGGAACACCCGGATGTGGATGCGATCTTCATGGATGCCTGCCAGGCCATAACCGGCCAAGGTGGCTGGCCACTGAATGCCTTCGCTACGGCTGACGGGAGTCCGTTCTGGGCCGGCACATACTTCCCGCCCCAGCCGCGCGGAGCGATGCCTTCATGGACCAATGTGCTCGATGGCATTGCCACAGCGTGGGTTGAGGAACGGGATCAGCTGCGGGTAAGTGGTGAACGGCTTGCCGCGAGACTTGCTGGCGCCGTGGGAATTGACCCTGTTGACGAGCTCCCTGGCGCCGAGCTGACCGACAAGGCAGTCCGGACACTGGGTGGCAACTTTGACAGTGAAAATGGAGGCTTCGGAGGAGCACCGAAGTTCCCGCCGACTGAGGTCCTTGAGTTTCTCTTGGCCGAGGGAGACACCACGATGACCATCCCAACGCTTCATGCGATGGCAGATGGTGGCATTCACGACCAGATTGGCGGTGGGTTCGCCCGCTATGCGGTTGATGCCACATGGACCATTCCGCACTTCGAGAAGATGCTTTACGACAATGCAATGCTCGCACGCGCATACCTGCATGGATGGCAGGTGACGGGCGACCAGAGACTGCTTGATGTCTGCAGGAGCACGCTTGACTGGATGCTGCGTGAGCTGGCCGGGCCAGACGGTGGGCTCTATGCCGCACTGGACGCCGATGACCAGGAAGGCGAGGGCCGCTTCTACGCGTGGACCCCGTCTCTGGTTGCGGAGGCTTTGCCTGATCCAGATGATGCAGCTGCAGCCTGCTCCGCCTTTGGAATCAGCCCACAGGGCAATTACGAGGATGGCCTGACGGTTCCCATCCGGGCTGGGGACCATCCGCAACTTGAGCGCTTCAAGTCAGCAATGTTTGAGACACGGTCATCCCGCCCCAGGCCAAAGACGGACACAAAGGTGATTGCCGCCTGGAACGCCCTTGCAATCAGTGCACTTGCCGACGCTGGAGCGGTCCTCGAAGAAACGCGTTACCTGACCGCAGCGGCCGACTGTGCTGAATACCTCCTGACAGCGCTCGCAGGCCCTGACGGACGGGTTATGCGCTGTCTGAGGGGATCTGGTGGCGTTCCCGGGGTACTTGACGATCATGCACTTCTTCTGGCGGCGCTCCTTGACCTTTATGAGGCCACTTTCAACGAACTCTGGTTTCAGGAGGCATGTGACCTTGCCTCGACAATCTGGGATTGGTTTGGGGACACGGAGAACGGTGGCTACTTCATGACTGCGAGCGATGGAGTTGAAACCCTTGCCGCACGCCGCAAGGAGATTGAAGACCAACCGGTTCCCTCTGGAGCTTCCGCGATGGCCGTGGCTCTGATTCGGCTCCACGCACTGACCGGCGATGCGACACATCTGCACCGGGCGGATTGCGTGATCCGAAACCTGACGACCGTTGCCGACCGGGCTCCCAATGCAGTTGGCCGTGTCCTGCTGGCAATCGGGATCCGCAGCCGGGGCGTCAAAGAGGTTGCGATCGCCGGCGAGGGGCGTGAAGAGATGGTCGCTGCATTCCGTTCAGGTCTCCGGCGTGACGCCGTCATCGCCGCAGCAGCAAAGCCCAGCAACAGCCTGCTCCCATTGCTCCTCGGGCGAGAGCCGGATCACGGCCCTGCAACCGCCTATGTCTGCCGGAATTTCACCTGTTCCCTGCCAGTCACCAGCCCTCAGGCACTGTTGGACCAGCTGAATGGGTGACAGCTTCACGCCGCTGGTAAGTTCAATCCAATGAGCAAGCCAATGATCGAAGTTGAGGGTCTCGTCAAGACCTTCGGAACTGGAGACAACGCGGTCAAGGCCGTGCGAGGCATTGACTTCACTGTTCCCGAAGGGCAGATCTTTGGGCTCTTGGGCGCCAATGGTGCTGGCAAGTCAACGGTTGTATTGATGCTCGCAACACTGCTTCGTCAGACCGAGGGCACTGCCCGCGTCAACGGGTTTGACGTTCTCACCCAGCCGAACGAGGTCCGTCAGTCCTTTGGAGCCGCGCTTCAGGAAACAGGACTTGACCCACTCCAGAAAGCAGGAGAGCTGCTCGAACTGCACGGCCGCCTCTACGGCTACGACAAGGCAGCTGCCGCAGCCCGTGCTGCTGAACTCTTGGAGGTCGTCGGGCTGACTGAGGATCGGGGGCGCCGCGTCGGCACTTCCTCCGGAGGCATGCGCAGACGTCTGGACCTTGCCGCAGCACTGATCCACCATCCGCCGATCCTCTTCCTTGACGAGCCTACAACCGGCCTTGACCCAGCTTCCCGCAGGGCAATCTGGGATGAGGTTGCCAAACTTCAGAAGGAAGGCGTGACAGTCCTCCTGACCACCCAATACCTGGAGGAAGCAGACCAGCTTGCCGACCATGTGGCGATCATGGCTGACGGTGTAATCGCTGCCAGCGGAACCCCTGATGAGCTGAAGTCAGGCATGGGCGCCGATGTTGTTGACATTGAGCTTGCCGACAGTGAGACCGCTACTCGAGCAGCAGTTGCAATCGGCAACGACGCCAAGGTGATTGGCCACGAAGTCCGGATCAGCACCACTGATGGGCCGACGACTCTTGCCGAGGCAATCCATGCTCTCAAACAGGCTCAGATCGAGACAAAGGGCGTTTCCCTGACTCAACCGACTCTTGATGATGTGTTCCTCAACCTCACGGATGGACCAGCTGCCCATGAATGATCCAACAGTCGCACCACCTCGCCCAGCACCGCTGGCAACCCAAGTCCGACTCCTGACCGTCCGGCTGCTGCAGAAGGTCATCCGGGAGCCGGCTGTGACCATCCCGAACCTTGCTATCAGCGTGTTCTTCCTCTTCACCTACAACGGCGCGTTTGGCAACTCCGGCGTGACCAGCTTTCCCGGGGTTGGCGGCAACTATCTGAACTTCATCCTGCCCGTGACCGTGCTGTTCTCGTCAATCAGCGGAGGCGCAGCAGGCCTCACCCTGGTTGCGGACCTTGAGACGGGCTACTTCCGCAGGCAGCTGTCCATGCCGCTCTCTCGCTCAGCGATTGTCCTTGCGGCGATCATGCTCGGCGCCATTCAGGTGCTTGTCCAGGCAACGCTGATCATGACCTTGGGTCTGATCATGGGCGCAGACCCCGCAGCTGGCTTTGGCGGCATCCTTGCCCTGCTTGGCTTTGCACTGCTGTGGGGGATGGGCTTCGCCGGCTACTCCGTTGCAACAGGCCTCAAGACGGGAAATGCGCAAGCCGCCCAGGCCGCGACATTCATCTTCTTCCCACTGATGTTCCTCGCCCCCGTCTTTTTGCCCATGGACCAGCTTGCCGGCTGGATTCAGGCAATCGCGAAGGTGAACCCGACGACTTACATGCTTGAGGCAATGCGCTCAGTGATGATCCAAGGCTGGGTTGCGTCGTCACTCATCAAGGGCCTTGCAGCGGGCGGAGCCTTTGCAGTGATCACGCTGACGCTTGCCGTACGCGTCGCACGCAGCAAGACTTCACGAGCCTGAAGTTCTGGCTGGGTTTCCCCGGCCGAGGCTCTGCTGACCTCCCAGCCGACAGCGCTCGTAGTCTGTATGACGCCCAACGCCCAATAACAGCAGGAGACTTCCCTTCCCCATGAGAAACAAGCTGGACAAGATCATCGCCTTCCCTGGAACACGAGTAGGCCGCTGGGTCGTGATTGCCCTCTGGGTCGTCCTGATGGGCGCGCTGGGACCAGCCTCGGGCAAGCTTGAGCAGGTCCAAAAGAATGAGCAGTCGTCATGGCTTCCGCAGAACGTTGAGTCAGTCAAGGTCCTCAACACTGTCGCTGCGGCCCAGAAGAAAGAGACGATCCCAACGATCGTTGTCTTCAACCGGACCGGGGGCTTGAGCTCCGCTGACAAGGCGGCCATCCAAAAGAGCATCCTCACGCTCCAATGCAATCCCCCAAAGACCATCTCCCGCACAAAGGGCCTTCCGCCCACAGTCGTAGCAGCGGCAGTCAAGGCCTGCAGCGGAACAGCGGAGGGCAAAAAGGCAGCTGAGTCATTTGCAACGCTTGGCTTGCCGGCAATCGCCCCAACGCCGATCTACTCAAAGAACGGCAACGCGGCACTTGTAGCCATGGATCTGGCGGCTACAGGCCAAGGCAACGACATCGTCGACTCAGTCGACCGAATCCGCACAGCAGTGCACCAAGTCCCCGCAGGACTTGAAGTCAAGGTCACCGGCGGTGGCGGTTTCTCAGCCGACGCAGTGAAGGTGTTTGGCGGAATCAACAGCACACTCCTCTACTCCACGCTTGCGCTCGTCTTCATTCTCCTGATCCTGATCTACCGGAGTCCGATCTTCTGGGCAATTCCACTGTTCACCGTCATCTTCGCTGAAGCCGCGACGCGCGGCGTGGCATACATGTTCGCCAAGAACGGTCTGACGCTCAACGGTCAGTCAGCCGGAATCATGTCCGTCCTGGTCTTTGGCGCGGGAACCGACTATGCCCTGCTGCTCGTATCGCGTTACCGCGAAGAGCTGCGAAAGACCGAATCCAAGTTTGATGCAATTGGCATCGCACTGCGCAAGGCCGGCCCGGCAATTGCTGCCTCTGCCGGAACCGTGATCCTCGCGCTCATGTGCCTCACCTTTGCTGAAGTTGAGGGCACCAAGGGCCTTGGACCGGCCGGCGCGATTGGTGTTGCCATGGCCTCACTGGCAATGCTCACACTCCTGCCAGCGCTACTGGTCAGCTTTGGCCGTCGCGCCTTCTGGCCGTTCGTTCCTCACTTTGGCGACTCTGGCACCGACCAGACTCATGGCGCGTGGCACAGCCTTGGAGAACGGATCATGAACCGCCCTCGCGCAGTCTGGATTGGAACTCTGGTCGGCCTGCTCGTTCTCTGCGCAGGCCTGACGGTCTTCTCAACGAACCTCACGCAAGGCAACGGGTTCCGCGGCGAGGTTGAGTCGGCACAGGGACAGGCCTTGCTCGCCAAGTCTTTCCCAGCGGGAGAGTCCTCACCCGTCAACATTGTGGTTAAGGACCCAGCCAAGGTTGACGCGGTGCGGGCTTCAGTCGCAGCTGACACGGCACTAATCGCGTCGGTCGCCCCCAAGGCGGCTGACCTTCACGCTGGAGATCAGACGATCTTCAACGCGACCCTCATCAAGGATCCTTATGCAGAGTCGTCTTTCGGCAACATCAAGGCATTGCGTGAGCGGCTGGCAGCCAACCCCGAGATTGGCAAGGGAGCCGTCCTGGTCGGCGGCAGCACAGCCATCGAGTACGACCTCCGTCAGGCAACCGTTCGGGACAACAAGCTGATCATCCCAATCGTCCTGCTCGTTGTCTTCATTGTGCTCGCACTCTTGTTACGAGCCCTGCTGATTCCACTGCTGCTGATCGGCACTGTGATTCTCTCGTTCTTCGCCTCGCTGGGCGCGGGAGCGATGGCCTTCAAATGGATCTTCCATTTCCCGGGAGCGGACCCAGGACTGGTGCTGCTCTCCTTCATCTTCCTGGTTGCACTGGGAGTGGATTACAACATCTTCCTGATGGCCAGAACCCGGGAGGAAACACAAGCCCATGGCACCCGAATGGGCATGCTGCGAGGACTCTCCGTAACCGGATCAGTAATCACCTCTGCCGGAATCGTCCTCGCGGGGACCTTCGCGGTCCTGGGCGTACTCCCATTGGTGGCCCTTACCGAGATCGGGTTTGTGATCGCTTTTGGAGTCCTGCTCGACACGTTCATCGTGCGGTCAATCCTCGTCCCCGCACTTGTCTTCGACATCGGCAAGAAGGTCTGGTGGCCATCCGCGCTCGCCAAGGCAAAAGACCCGACCGAGAAAAGCGACGGGAAGAACGACTGAAGGTGAAACTGGGCGTCGGGGGAACCTCCTCCGACAGCCCGGACGCCGGTCCTAGAGGACTGGCAGGTAGCGGTCGAGCTCCCACTGGGTGACCTGCACCCGGTAGTCCTCCCACTCCTTGCGCTTGATCTCCACATAACGGTTGAAAGCGTGCTCGCCTAGTGCACGGAGGACAAGCTCCGACTCCGCTGTCACCTCGATTGCCTCACCAAGGGTCTCGGGAAGCTGCTCAATCCCAAGCCGACGCCGCTCCTCTGGGCTCAGGTGGTAAAGGTTGCGGTCCATTGGCTCCGGAAGCTCGTAACCCTGCTCAATGCCATCAAGCCCAGCGTGAAGCAGCACCGCGAAGGTCAGGTATGGGTTGCAGGCTGGGTCGGGGCAGCGGAGCTCCATGCGTGTTGCCTTGTCCTTGGACTTGTGCGCCATCGGCACGCGGACGAGCGCAGAGCGGTTGCGTCGTGACCAAGCCACGTAAACGGGAGCCTCATAGCCGGGGACAAGGCGCTTGTAGGAGTTAACCCACTGGGCGAAGATTGAGCTCATCTCCCGTGCATGGCGCAGCTGACCCGCAATGAACGCCTTCCCTGTTGCTGAGAGGAAGTACTGGTCGTTCTCGTCATAGAAGGCGTTCTTGCCTCCAGAAAAGAGGGACTGGTGTGTGTGCATCCCAGAGCCGTTCTGCCCGAACAGTGGCTTTGGCATGAACGTCGCGTGAAGGTCGTACTTCATCGCGTACTCCTTGACTGTGATCCGGTAAGTCATGCAGTCATCGGCCATCTTCAGAGCGTCTGAGTAGCGCATGTCGATCTCGTGCTGGGAAGGGCCAACCTCATGGTGTGAGTACTCGACACGGATCCCGAGCTGTTCAAGTGCGAGCACTGTCTCCCGGCGCAGGTCGGACCCAGCGTCCAAAGTGGTCAGGTCGAAGTAACCGCCCTCGTCAAGAACCTCAGTTCCCTTGCTGTCCTTGAAGTAGTAGTACTCAAGCTCAGGCCCAACAAAGAAGTCATCGAAGCCCATTGCCTTCGCACGATCGACGGCCTTGCGAAGGATGTAGCGGGGGTCTCCCTCATATGGAGTTCCCTCGGGCGTAAGAACATCGCAGAACATCCGCGCAACCCCGTCCTCTTGGGGACGCCATGGAAGCAGTGCAAAGGTCGTCGGGTCAGGCATGGCGATCATGTCGGACTCCTCGATCGCGTTGAATCCGGTGATCGACGACCCGTCAAAGCTCATCCCTCCCTCAAACGCGTCTTGCAGCTCATCCCGGCCAATTGAGAAGGACTTCAGACGTCCAAGAACATCCGTAAACCAAAGGCGAATGAAACGGACTTGCCGCTCTTCAACAAAAGAGAGGATCTCCTCCACAGTGCGGGGCATTTGCTCAGCCATTCGACTGTGAGCGTACCGCGGTTCTAGTCACTGGGGTACGACAGCCAACGATGCGCCCAATCCTGAATCGCATCCAGTGCTGGCGTGAGCTCACGGCCCATCTCTGTCAGCGAATACACCTGACTCGATTGCCGGGTCGGACACGGGGCCCGTTCGATCAGCCCGCGATGCTCAAGCTCCTTGAGCCTAGCGGCCAGAAGCCTGTCCGAAAGCTCAGGGACTGCAGTGGAAATTTCACAGAACCGCATGGGACGTTCGAGCAGAACGCTGATGATTGCGCCAGTCCAACGCCTACCAACAAGCTCAACGGCCTCCTGGTAAACGGCGCAGCACACGACGGGTTCCGATGCAACCTGCGCGCTTTGGGGTGTTGTGGTTCCTGTGGATTGCATTGATCTGGCTCTTGGCGTACGCCTGCCGCTGAGGATAGTCGGCTCAGATAGCAAACCCAAATATTTGTTCCGGGTGCATCATGCCTGTCCGCTGGTGGCTGCTGCGACGAGCATGATCACGGCAAGAAATACTGCCCATCTGGCTAGCACGGCAGGCTCACCTTGCGGACGCAGAATCGTTTGGGGCCGCGGGGCCGCTCGCCTCGACGCGATGTCCACAACCTCAGCTGAACGTCGTGGCTGCGTCTCTGAAACGGCTGCCAAGTGTCTGGGTCTGGCTGGACGCGATGGCTCATGCGGTGCATCAATCGGGACCACATGGGTCGCCACTGAGCTTCGGGCTGCTTGCCTTCCTGCCATTGGTGGGCAATAGTCGCCCCCATGCCGGACGGAAAAGTGCTGCTAATCGGCCTCTTCTACTGTTCGGTCAGCCCACGGGAGTGCCTCAAGGCGTTCATCTGGGATGACATCCCCACTGATCACAGAGATGCCATAGGTCCCAGTCTTCAGTCGAAACTCTGCCTCTGCGATCCCCGCAAGTTCAGACCGGAGTCTCTGAACCAGAGCCGAATCCGTCTCAAACTGAGTAATGGCTGCCGCCAGATCCTCTGGTTCGCCGCCGGCGCCAGTGGCCACACTGTCAGCCTCGGCTGCGGACTGGTGCTCCTCCAGCGCAAACTCCACACGGGCTCGCTCCCGTGCAAGGAGGTCTGCTGCCCGTTCAGGATCCATCTGAAGGGTTACGGGTTGGTGTAGCCGGCTGTGGCGGCAACAAAGGCGGAAATGTCCTTCGCCTGCTGCCCCTGCGCAATGAGTCCCGGCATGTTGCCGTTTCCGCGCTGAATGCCGTTGATGATTGTCGTATAGACGTAACTCTCACGACCATCGAAGTTCTTCTTTGCCTCAGCCGGAGTGGCCGCGGTCTGTGGAATCAGCTGCACATCAAGGCTTGGTCCAACGCGTCCTTGTGCATTTGCCGAGGCAAGACGGTGGCAGCTTGAGCAAAGCTCACCAAAGAGCGCCTGACCATTCTTCTCACTGGCGGTGAGCTTGATGCCCTCGGCTCGAACAACGTCTGAGTTGTGGGAATCAGCGATCGAAAAGGCTGGAACTCCCAGCCCGATGACGAGGTAAAGAAAAGCGAAGCCGAGCAGCATGCGATTACGGGTCGCAGGGCGCGTGGCGCCAGCGCGCGATTTGCGGCCCTTGAGGAGCGCGAAGAGCAGGATGCCCACGGCGAGTGAGATCCATGTCAGGGCGAATGTGTAAATGCCGATCATGCGTCGCGAAGCCTATCGCCCTCGGCGGCCTGACGACGCCCGGGGAAGCCTTTGAAGTTCGGCTGCAGTGCCGCTGGGCGCATTTGCGCTCGCTTCCTGATCGGCCGCCTCGCGCTCCCTTGCGTCCGCAGCGAACAGATCCTTGACCTGCGCTTGGCCCTCAAGCGTGCGGCCAAGCCCCGAAACCCCAGTCACAAGGATGGAGATTCCACCGCCCGCAGCAGCCGGGCGCTCGAGGATTCCGTCGACCAGAAGCATCGGCTCGGACCGAAGCAGAAGCTTGTGCCTGTCGTACACGCGAGGCTTGATGACCGCGTTCATCGTTCCGGTCTCGTCCTCAAGCAAGAGGAAGACGATGCCGCCCGCTGTACTCGGCCGCTGGCGGGCAACGACGAGCCCCGCAACGGAAGTTTTTGACCCGTGGCGGATACGCACGAGGTCACTTGCACGAACGACCTTCTCTGGCATGCGAGGCCGCAGAAGGCGGATTGGATTGCCTTCCACGGCAATGCCAGTCGTCGAATAGTCAGCGACCGCCCTCCCCCATTCGCCAAGCGATGGCAGTAGTGGAGATTCCACGGGGAGTGGCAAAGCAAGCTGGCCACCACCGCCACCCATGTCGGCAACTGCAGTGACGCCAAACTCCCAAAGAGCTGCACGCCTTGATCCGCTCATCGGGTCGCATGCTCCAGACCACGCCAACGCCTGCAGTGAACTTCTCGTTGCGCCCGACCGGGCGGACAGGTCCGCGCCGTCGCGCCAGCCGCCTCCCCGCTCTCTCTCCCTGACAAGCGATTCAGCGCATTCCCGTTTCAAGCCCTTGATTCGGCCAAGACCGACGCGTACTGCCCCGTCTTCGACAGTGCACTCAATCCGACTTCGCTGCGCATCAACAGGCAATACCTTCACCCCGCGGCGCTGGGCCTCATGAACAAGCGAGTCCGGAGGGTAGAACCCCATTGGCTGTTCATCCAACAACGAGCACAGGAACTCTGCCGGGTGATGAACTTGCAGCCAGGTTGACTGGTAGGCGAGCAGGCCGAACGCTGCCGAGTGAGCTTTGGGGAAACCAAACCCGGAAAAGCCGCGGATCATCTCGAACACCTCTGCTGCCAGATCCTCGCTGGCCCCATTGATCTCTCTTGCTCCTTCGATGAACCGCAGTCGGTGGGCTTCTACTGCAGCCGACGAACGCTTCCGGCTCATCGCCCGCCGCAGGCCTTCTGCTTCACCCGGAGTGAATCCGGCGAATGCGGTCGCAACTTCCAAAACCTGATCTTGAAAGATGATCGTTCCAAGAGTCTCCTCAAGCACAGGCTCAAGCGACGGGTGCATGTATTCAATTGGAGCGTTGGGGTCAACGAGCCTGCGGCGACGGCGTTCGATGTAGGGATTCACAGCCCCTCCCTGGATTGGCCCGGGACGGACGATTGCAACCTGAATGGTCAGGTCATCAAGGTTTGCTGGTTGGGTCCTCAACAGTGAGGACATCTGAGCACGGCTTTCAATCTGGAACACGCCAGTTGTCTGGGCGGCACGAATGGCCTTGAAGGTCGGCTCATCATCCAGTGGCACCCGGGAGAGGTCCACCCGCTCTCCACGTGTACGAGCGATCAGCTCAACGCAACGCTCAACGGCAGAGAGCATGCCAAGGCCCAGAAGATCAATCTTGAGAAAGCCAGCGTCAGCGCAAGAGTCCTTGTCCCATTGGACGATGCGCCGACCTTCCATCGCAGAGGGAATCACCGGGCAACAAGAGGTGAGGGGTTCAGTCGCAACGATCATTCCGCCCGGATGTTGAGAGATGTGACGGGGAAGCCCATGCGCTTCTCCTGCCAGCCGAACCAGCCACTGCCAACGTGGGTTCTCCGTCGCACCAGGCCCGAGGGCTGTCTCAATGTCGCTCTCAACCCGCTTGCCGGACCACCCTTCCGACGATTTGGCAACCCGTTCAATCTCTGCGGGCGGCAGTCCGAGCGCTGCCCCCAGATTACGAATCGCACTGCGGGCCCGATAAGTGGGGAACATGGCCACAAGCGCCGTTTTGTCCTGTCCGTAGCGCTCGTGGACGCGGGGGATCAGCTTTTCCCGGATGTCCCGGGGGAAGTCCAGGTCAATGTCGGGCACGGATGTCAGGTCGTCATTGAGGAACCGACCAAGACATAGCTTTCCCGCAACCGGGTCAATGTGTGACAGCCCGGTCAGGTAACAGACGATTGATGACACGGAGGAACCGCGACCACGCCCAGGGGGAAGCACGGCGCGGACGGTGTCCGGTCCTCTGACCTCAGCGGCCACGTCACGTGCCAACTCGAGCATGTCCCTGTGCAACAGGAAGAAACCGGACAGTCCAAGTCCGCTGATGACCCGTAGTTCCTCCTCAAGCCTGGCCTTGGCCTCCAGATTGAGTCCAATGGCGGAATCCCCGTAGCGCCCGTCAAAAGCGGCATCACAAACCTCCGCCAGATCACGGTCTGCGTCCCCGTCGCCCTCCCTCGGGTGTCGGTAGCCAAGGTCACGTGTCAGATCAAAGTTGAGCCGTTCTCCCAACTCCACGCTCTGGGCAACAGCGTCTGGAAGATCCACAAAGCGGGCAGCCATGCGCTCTGGGGTTGTCAACGCATGTGAACTGTTGCCCCTGCGCTCAGGCTCGCACGAGTCAAGCGACTTGCCCATTGAGACAGCGACAAAGGCATCCTGCAACGGGACCCGACTGCGATCGTGGGCGTGAACATTCCCGGTCGCCACACAAGGGACGCCCAACTTTCGGGCAAGCCGCGCAAGTCTGGCATTGCGATCCCTGTCTCCACGGTGGAGTGGCCGCTGGACCTCAACCCGAAGGTGACTTCTGCCGAACGAACCAAGCAGCACCCGCATGGTTGCTTCGTCGTGGACGCCGTGCCTTGCGCAGCCGGTTGCGCAGACGAGTCCGTTGGAGTGGGCCAGAATCGTGTTGATGTCGGTCTTTGGCGCTTTGGCTGGGCTGCCAGGCCGTCCATCACGCGTGTGGGCATAAGCGATGGTGATTATCCGACAGAGGTTTCTCCAGCCCTCAGCGTTTTCAACAAGAAGGGTCAGGTGCCGCCCATCTTCCAGAGTCAGCTCCGCTCCATGGATTGGCTTGATGCCCATCGACTTTGCTGCTTGGGCGAACTCCATTGCCCCAGACAGGTTGTCGTGGTCCGTCAAGGCGAGCGACCCATGCCCAAGGTCCACTGCGGCAGCAATCAGCTCGTCAGGCAAGGAGGCGCCATCGTGGAACGAGAACGCCGAGTGGGCGTGCAGCTCTGTGTATGGAGCGGCCATCAGCTGTGCTTAAGCCAGCGGTCGCCAGGTTCGCGGAAGACAGTTTTCACTGCTCCCCCCTCATCCACGATCTCCCAGTAGTGGCGTCGAATTGGGTTGGCAGTCCACCAGCGGTCTTCAACAAGCCATGACTCACGGACTGACATGACTTCCCTCCCTTCGACCTTGACCGGACGGCCATCAGGGTCAACGCTGACGCGAACCGGGCCAGGCTCACCCAGTCGCCTGAGCGACCCGGAACCAATCCGTGGACGGCTGTTGAAACGTTTGCTGGGCGTCATGGTCATGCCTCAAAGGGCGAGAGCGCCATTCTTCGCTCTGGCAGGCGGGAATCAGGTTCGACCTCAATGACCCTGAGTGCAGCATCCGGGCCCGCAGCTGCCCGAGCCTGCCTGACAGCCTCCTGCAAGCGTGCTAGCCGCACGGCGTGCGGTTCTTTGATCAGGCTCCCTTGCTCGGCAACTCGAGGGCCAAAACGCACTACAGCGAGGGAAAGCGACTTGGGCGGGCCGGAGAGCCCGCCGATCAGGGGCATCAGGGCAATTGTCATCCGTTCACGGTCGACAAGTGCTTCACGGAAGCAAGCCTCTCGCCGCCATGTTCCACCGCCCTCCATCGCCGCAGAGACGGTGACGGACCGCAATGCGCGTCCGTCCCGTTCCCTGCGGGCGAGGAGCCTCCCGATGAGAAGATCAAGTGCATGCTCGAGCTGCTGTTCTCCAGCTGACTCTGGAAGTTCAATCCGTTCGACAAGTGGTGGCACTGGCTTGCGTGGGCGCAGACGGATGTCTCTTCCATGCGCGAGCTCGTGCGCGTCCACCCCGGGCCGCCCAAATCGATCGGCAACGGACGGACGTGGAATCCGTGCGAACGCTCCGAGGGTAAGGATCCCAAACCGTTCAAGCAGGTTTGGCAGATGACCAAGTGTGGAAACAGTCTTGAGCGAGTCCACCGACACTTGGGAGAGGAAGTCACGTGCTCCCGCCTCCCCACCCCCGATTACGACGGCCCGCCGTGGGCGTGCTGATAACGCTGCCTGCCGGGACGCGAAGGGACCTGGGGCAACGCCTACGCGCGCAGGCCCGCCAACTGACTTGCGGGCTTTGTTCAGGATCCGGTCAAGCCCACCGTGAAGGCTCAGCAACCCATCCGCTTCAAACTGGGCCACCCCGACTGACGGGGCGGCAACAAGCGCCCCAAACCCTTCCATTCGAACCAGTACCGATTCCCATTCTTCCGCCGAGCCCACCGGGTCTGGCGGAATAAGAACCAGCTGCGGGCATCTTGAAAGCGCCTCACCGACCTTCATTCCGGATGAAACTCCAAACGCACCTGCGGCCGGGGATGCATCGCCGATCAGGCGGTCGCCAGCGTCAAGCGGGGCCAACGCGATAGCCCTTCCGAGCAGCGCGGCATTTCCACCAGCGGCGATTTTCAATTCAAAACGAGGAATCAGGACTGAAACAACATTGCGCGACATACGAACACATGTTCGCACAGACTGCAACACAATTCCACCACGATTTTT
>JBAXHG010000027.1:0-14729 GCA_037139015.1 Actinomycetes bacterium
GCCAAGGGCCGGAAGGACCAATGCCAAAAGGAGCGCAATATTTTGACCCGAGGCAGCGACAACATGTGTCAACGAAGCCCGTCGGAAGTCCTCTTTGGCTCTGCTGGACATGTGGGAGGCATCTCCAAGCGCCATGCCTTGCAGAAGCGCAGCAGCATCCGGCGGCAATCCGGGATCCAAAGCATCTTCTGCTCGTGTGCGAACCTGAGTGATCAGCCCTGAGCCTGCTGCCCCACTATCACCGTGGGCTGCCTTCTGGGTGTAATGAGCATTGCTCACACCAGGATCTGGACCCGTCACGAACAGAAGGCAAAAGCAGAGCCAGACTGCCACGGTCCTCGGTCGCCTGAACACCTCCGGTCAGGGAACGACATGCGAGCGCAGGGCGGCAAGCTTGGCGGGCCCGATACCCGAAACTTGGTCCAGATCCCCAACGGACTTGAACCCACCGTGGGCTTGGCGCCATTCGATGATCCGGGCTGCCAAAGCGGGTCCGATTCCGTCAAGCGCGTCAAGGTCCTCTGCCTTTGCAGAGCTCAGACTGACGGGGCCACCTGATGCCCCTGCTCCCGACCCGCCAGAAGCCGCGGGTGTAGAAGGCTGACCCTTGAGGGGAATCAGGATCTGACTGCCGTCCAACGCCTTGGCCGCAAGATCAACGGCGCTTTCGTCAGCACCCCGTGTTGACCCACCTGCAGCCCTGACCGCTTCATAAACCCGAACTCCAGCGCGAAGCCGAAATACCCCTGGGTGCCTCACTGCTCCAACGACATGGACAACGATCACCGTCGGGGCTTGCTCCTCCCCCGCGCCGGCGCTCACCGATCCCGGAGAGCCAGCCGAACGAGGGCTGGTCGAAGCATTACCGCTGCTGCTCCGACCACCAGAACCTGCGTCGCCGCCTTGCGCGAGTAGCCAGCGCCCGCCCAACCCGAGAACAAGAAGCGCGCAAGCACCCCAAATCAACACAGTCCCGCGATCCCAATTGCCCATGCCTCGAAACTAGAGGCCGCCCACACATGGATCTGCGCAGTGCAGAATCAAATCAGGGACAAAGCCCGACTACAAACGTCAGCGAACGACGATGTTCACAAGACGGCCGGGCACGACGATCTCCTTGACCGTCTCCTTGCCATCAAGGTGAGCCTGCATGTTCGGCGCAGCCTTGGCAAGACCCAGAAGCTCGTCTTCCGAGGCTCCTGTTGGAGCCTCCACGCGGTCACGAACCTTGCCATTGACCTGACAGACAAGTTCGAATGTGTCGCGCTCAAGCATGGCCTGGTCGGCAACCGGCCACGGCTCCTCCCAGATCCGAACCCCGGCAAGCCGGTCTACAACTTCGCTTCCCAAGTGCGGCGCAAAGGGAAATACGAGCGACGCTGCTGTTATCGCAGCGAAGCGGACCGAATCCTCATCTGCCTGATCCTTCAAGCGGTAGCAGTCATTGACAACTTCCATGACAGCGCTGATCGCGGTGTTGAACGCGAACCGGCCGGCCATGTCAGCAGTGACTTTGTCAATTGCCCAGTTGGCCTTACGAACGAGGTCAAGCCCGGCGCCTTGTGGATCCTCAGGTTGGCGGATTCCGTCCGTGCTTGGCTCAAGTTCATCAGCAAGCCTCCAAAGCCTGGAGAGGAAGCGGTGAACACCTTCAACTCCCTCATCTGACCAATCAGCGTCCTGATCCGGTGGCCCAATGAAAAGGACGTAGCAGCGAGCGGTGTCCGCGCCATAGTTGTCCACGTACGAACGGGGGCTGATCACATTGCCCTTGGACTTGCTCATTTTGGAGCCGTCCCGGGTGATCATGCCCTGCGTGAAAAGTTTGCCAAATGGCTCATCGAAGCTGACAAGTCCCATGTCATGCACTGCTTTGGTCCAGAACCTGGCGTACAGAAGGTGGAGGATCGCGTGTTCAACTCCGCCGATGTACTGGCTGACCGGCATCCATGAGTCCACAACATCCTTGTCCCACGGCGCTTGGTCATTGCCTGCGTCGCAGTAGCGCAGGTAGTACCACGACGAATCGACGAAGGTGTCCATCGTGTCCGTCTCCCGCTTGGCGTCCTTGCCGCACGCGGGGCACTTGACGGATACCCAGTCTTCTGCAGCTGCCAACGGCGACTTGCCCTTGGGGGTGTAGTCCTCAAGCTCTGGCAGGACAACGGGAAGGTCCTCTTCTGGAACCGAAACCGTTCCGCAGTCTGCACAGTGAATGATCGGGATTGGGCAGCCCCAGTAGCGTTGGCGAGAGACAAGCCAGTCGCGGAGGCGATAGTTGACAGATGAATGCCCCTTGCCTTCACGGTCCAGCCAGTCGACAATTCGTTCAAAGGCCTCACGGTTCTGAACTCCGTCAAAGTCAGCCGCGGATCCTACGAGAGGCCCGTCCCCCGCGTATGGAAGCTCTCCCCCTTCAGGGTCTTCGATCACGCGTCTGATTGGAAGCTCGTGAGCAAGAGCAAAAGCGTGGTCTCGCTCATCGTGTCCAGGTACCGCCATGATCGCGCCCGTTCCGTACTCGAGGAGCACGTAGTCGGCGACGTACATTGGGATTTCTTCACCGTTTACCGGGTTGGTCACCGTTCGTCCGAGTGAAACCCCCGTCTTGGGGCGATCAGCAGATCCCCGCAGATCGTTCGACTCGGTCATCGCCCGGGTCACGTAGGCGCGGACCTCGTCCTCATGGACGGTTCCGGCTGCCAGCTTGAGCACATCGGGGTGCTCTGGGGCCATGACGAAGAAGGTCGCTCCAAAAAGGGTGTCGGGGCGGGTGGTGAAGACCGGATAGTCAACGCCCATCTCCTCACACCGGAATACAACCTCAGCGCCTTCGGAGCGACCAATCCAGTTGCGCTGCATTGTCTTGACGTGTTCAGGCCACTCGATTTTGACCAGGTCCTCTAGGAGGCGGTCCGCGTAGTCGGTAATGCGCAGGAACCACTGCTCAAGCTGCCGCACTTCGACTTCTGAGCCGCAGCGTTCGCAGCGACCATCTACCACTTGCTCGTTGGCAAGCACTGTCGCGTCACTTGGGCACCAGTTGACCGCGGCTTCACGGCGGTAGGCAAGCCCACGTTCAAACATTTTGAGGAACAGCCACTGAGTCCAGCGGTAGTAAGTGGGCTCGTGCGTTCCAAACTCACGGGACCAGTCAACGGAGATGCCCCAGCGCTTGAACTGCTCACGGAATGATTCGATTGATGCTGCGGTTGAAACCTGTGGCCGGACGCCGGTCTTGATGGCGTGGTTCTCTGCCGGAAGGCCGAATGCGTCGTAGCCCATTGGGTGCAGGACGATCCTCCCCGTCCTCCTGGTGAAGTGAGCAACGGCGTCGCCGAGTGCATAGTTCTTCAGGTGCCCCATGTGTGGCTCGCCGCTCGGGTACGGCAGCATCTCGAGCACGTAAGTGGTGCGGTCCGGATCGGCGTCGTTGCCTACTTCCCACGTCTTCTCTTCAGCCCAGACTCTCTGCCAGCGGGCTTCGATCGCGGTTGGGTCGTATCTGCGGTCTTCGCTCATTGAGAGATGGAGGGTACCTTCCCGACCCGGTCAGCACTTTGTTCCAACTCTGCGCAGACCCTTCCAATTGAGACCGCTCCCTTCTAGCTTCAACCTATGGGTGCCAAATCGAGCCAGCTATACGCAACGAAGGCCACATATGGCCGCTGAGCCCAGTCCGTCACAAAAGGGTCGAATGGCTGAGGCAAGCGTCGCGTTGGTGGCTACCAACTTGGGCTGGGATGTCTATCTGCCGTTCGGCGACGGATCGCGCGCAGACATGGTCCTCCAGGACTCAAGCGGCGATGTCTTCCGAACTCAGGTCAAGTGGGGCCGGCTTCATGGCGAGGTGATCAAGGTGCAACTTGAGACTTGCCGGGCGACTCCCAACAAGGGGTATGTCAGGACGAGATATTCGAGCAACGAGGTCGACGTGATCGGAGTGTGGTGCCAAAGCCTATCGACCGCGTATCTCATCCCGATGGAGGACGTTGTTGGCCTAACAATCCTCCACCTTCGACTCAGTCCGGCGAGAAACAACCAGATAGTGGGAGTGCGCTACGCTTCCACATACCAATTTGGGGCTGTAGCTCAGCTGGGAGAGCGTCGCGCTGGCAGCGCGAAGGCCAGGGGTTCGAGCCCCCTCAGCTCCACTAAAGGGTCCAAGCGACCAAGTCGTACCTAACCGTCACTTCCCACCAAATCAGGAAGCTGGCGGTTTTGGTTTGTCGCTGGCAAGTCAATCCGTCAATCCCCGAGTCGTGACGCTGGTCCGGCCAGCTTGCAGACCTAATTCTGAATAAACGGCGTCCACAACTTGAAGTGGATGGAGTCGTTTCCTGAATGCCCATTTGCATCGGTGACGGTGAGTTTTAAGACCCCTGGACCGTTCTGGCACGAGCCGGTAAGTCCTGCTGTGTCCCAGATGCTTGCCGCAGGACCCATCCAAGAGAAGTTGAACGAGGGCCCGGAAAGAGCCATCGATACTGTCGGACAACTGTCAGGCTGCCATGACCAGGCATAGTTCAAATGACCCGTTCCACCCACCCCGAAGCCGTCAACGTAGACGCTGTCACCAACATCGACCGTTCCAGAGGCTCCAGGGGCAGTAAGCGAGACCAACGGATAATCGGGATCTGGCGCCTGAACATCAACCCAGACTTTAGAGATTGCCGTGTTTTGGAACTGATCTGTCCCCGTTACTGTCAATTGCCGCATTCCGACGCTGGTAAATTTGTACAACGACGTGCAGCCATGGTTCCCAGAGGACGGAAATTGTGCGTCTCCAGCAGTGCTGGTCCAAGTGCACGTGATGGTCTTAAACGTGTTCCCTGGGAAACCCGTGTTTGCGACCAAGTTGACTGGAGTATTGAGGGGGACTGTATCGTCCCAACCTGGCTTGATAATGCTGATTTGAGGTCTACCAGCGTCCACGATCAGGTTCACTGCCGCTGAGCTGGTCAGGTTTACTGAGTTTTTGTAAGACGCGACAATGCGGTGGGTCCCGACGCCGGCAAACGAGACAACCAACGGCGACCCTCGCCCAAGAAAGTTCCCATCGGCATACCAGTCAATGGAACCGGCACAGCAATGCGCACCATCCTGAACGTCGTCAACCTTCGCCGCTAGCGTGAAAGTCTGAGGATCTGGCCCAACGGTTGCACCTGGCCACGGAGCTTGAATCGTCACCACCGGGGCTTGTGGGCCGAGTGCTGTGAGGACAGCTCTCTTGGCGTTGACCAGCAGGGCATCATCGAGCACTCGATGCGAGAGACTCCGGCTTGTTTCTATGAGATTTGATTCCAACCACGTCGGCGTACTGCCAGGATGCGCAGCGACCTCCATTGCAGCGATCCCGGACACATAGGCTGCTGCTGTGCTCGACCCGCATCTGAAGTTGTTATAGGTCAGGTCGAGCATTCCCGCATTGGGAGGATCGGCTGAGGTAGGAACGCAACCCGGTGCGTAGATATCAACACTTCCGGAGTGGGACCCGTTTAACCCTCCGTTGTTTATGCTGCGTTGTCCAGTGCCCCAATTACTCGACGGCAAACGGTCGCCATTGGCCGCAACGGCTCCGACACACGTAACGAAATCGAGGCTGCAAGGAACCGAGTGGTATTTTTGCACGCAATTCTTGATAACCAACCCGAAGCAAATTTGTGCATCAATATTGGTTCCTTCGTTCCCAGCGGATGCGACAAGTAAGATACCTGTCTTGTGAGCAATTTCCGTTATTGTATCGGCGACCAAATTATATACCGGGCAGGTGACAAACGAACAGTAGCTAAAAAAGCTCCAGTTAATTATTGGGGTGTTATGCGTCTGGGCAAACATCATCTGCTTTGTCATTGACCATAATGACAAGGAAGATGAGTAACCAATCAGATTGGCAACCTGACCACCGGTCCCGGCTGTCCCATCGCCTGAATCAATCTGAGCCCCGATGACGCTGGCCACCTGCGTCCCATGCCAAGGAGCCGCAGTGTTACCGGAGGCTACTCCACTTTTCTCGATAGGCACCACGGATATGGGAGTATCGGAGCTCGGGTTGAAGCCATAGTCACCCACCAGAACATTCACTTGACTTGAGGTCTTGCCAGCAATCTCCATCGCCTGCCAGGCATAGGTGGTTCCGATATTCAATGGCCCGCCAACCTTATGTGAAGGCCACGTGAATGAATCCGGCTCCAGTCCGCCAGGCTCAAAAGACGCTTCCTGAGCTGAACCACTCAAAATCGATGCCGGTTCGTGGAGGACGTTGAGGGCAACCTTGGTGTGGAAAGCCGCTGCCTCGTGTGCTGTGATGGCCACTAATTTCTCAACATTGACATCACTGAACGTTAGGGTCCCCTGAGCCAATGGAGCGAGTGTTCGGAGATTGGAAGCCGCAGTTGTCGGTTTAAAACTAAAACTTGCAGTGGGAACGCGAGCCAAGACGCATTCGGTGGTCGCCGGAGCTCCGCCTCCAGGAAGATCCGGGCCATGAAGTTGCACAGTCCCGATACGCGTTGCACCAAGCCGCTTCAGAATCGCAGCGATCTTAGACGGTGAGGCAGCAACAATTATTTGGCCTTCGACCACATCGACATCTGTCCCGTAGCTATCTTTGAGGTGGCCGACCTTATAGACCACTCCGTTCTCGGTGTAGCTAGCCACCTTGGGCTTAAGCTTTGAGGACACTACGAACGAGAGAGACGGAGCGGCTGTGGCTACTGGAACGAAGACGAGGCCCACGAGCAGGCATAGCGCTAGAGAAAGACCCCGAACTACTTTAGAACCATCGATCATCTGAACGCTCCCCCATGAAAAAGTTACGCTATCACCCAATCAGACCGAAGTCTAGTCAGTAGGCGAGCTCGAACGAAGACGAGTGCTGGTCAGCCCTCTGACCCGAGAAAGCTCTGGTCTGGAGGCCCATCTTCATGCACAGTCTTCGGGGCATCGCCCCAGAGCTTCTCTAGCCGGTACAGCTCACGGGCTTCAGCTTGGAAGATGTGGACAACCACATCGATGAAGTCGATCAGGACCCAGCGGCCTTCGGGCAGGCCTTCGATCCGGCGGGCTGAGATCCCGTGTTCCTTCTTCATGCCGGCGAGGATTCCGTCGTGGATCGCCTTCGCCTGACGGTCACTACGCGCGGTGGCAATTACGAAGCCATCGGTGTAGTCAACAATGCCCCGCAAGTCGAGCTCTAGAACATCAACGGCCTTCTTGTCGTGGGCAAGCCTCACTACCTCAGCGGCCAGCTCAGCGTCCGTAAGCACAGGTTGTGTCTCAGTCTTGTCTTCAGTCATTGCTGCCTCTCTCAAATCGTTGCTGCGATACAGCCCGCCCTGCTCAATGGCAACTGCCACCGCCTTGGGAACGAGCTCGTCGATCGGCTCAGCGGCCGAAATACGACGTCGCACTTCAGTTGATGAAACAGCATTGGGCTCCATCACGAGCAAAGTGGGCGCCTTCGCGGCTCCAAGTCCCATCGCCAGCTTCTCAATTTCATCCTTGCTCGCGGGATCATCAGACTGATCGTCCCGCGCCACCCAAGCCAGGTGCGCGAGCTCAACCACAGCTTCCGGCTCGCGCCATTGTGCCAACGATCGAATCGCATCCTCCCCAAGGATGAAAACCAGTTCGTCCTCACCCCTCTGTTGGCGAAGCTGACGGAGCGTCTCAACGGAAAATGAGACCCCGCCGCGGTCCAGCTCCACCCGAGATGCCGAAATCCGTGGTTCTGCCTCAACGGCGGCTGCGCAAAGCCCAAACCGCGCCTCAGCTCCTGGGTCGTCTTGCACCGGCTTGTGAGGTGGCGTTGAGGCAGGCACCAAGAGAAGCTCATCCAGCCCAAGCTGCTCCACCGCCGCCCTAGCCAAAGCCAAGTGGCCGTTGTGCGGAGGGTTGAATGCCCCGCCGAGAATACCTACCTTGGCCATTGATCAGCCCAGCCTTCCCTAGCCGCGAATCTGGCCGTCGCCGTCGATCAGATACGTGAAGGTGGTGAGTTCACGAAGTCCAATCGGCCCGCGCGCATGGAGCTTCTGTGTGGAGATTCCAATCTCAGCACCCATGCCAAACTCGGCGCCGTCGGTAAATCGAGTTGAAGCATTCACATAGACACACGCAGCATCAACCTCAGCCTGGAACCGACGGGCCACATCCCGATCAGATGTAACAACTGCTTCTGAGTGACCACTGCCAAACCGACCGATGTGAGCTATGGCTGCATCGGCGGAATCAACCACCGCGATGGAGAGAATGGGAGCAAGGAACTCAGTTGCAAAGTCTTCATCTGTCGCGGACACAACTTCCACTCCACTTCCAGCGAGGGCAGCTGCCCGTCCGTCACATCGAAGCTCCACTCCTTCCGCTGCCAAAGCGGCAAGCGCAGTAGGGAGAAACTCTGCAGCCACCGACTCATGAACAAGGAGAGTCTCCGCGGCATTGCAGACTCCAGGCCGCTGGACCTTGGCATTGACAATTATTGCCTGCGCCATCGCAAGGTCGGCCTCAGCGTCAACGTAGACATGGCAATTGCCCGCTGCCGCGTAGATCACGGGTACCGTCGCGACGGCCTCAAGAGCCTTCTTGAGGCCAGCTCCACCCCGTGGAATGATCAGGTCAACGAGGTCGGTTGCCGTTCCCAGCTCCTGCAGCTCCTCACGTCGCCCGCCACCGATCAGTGTCACCGCTGCTGCCGGAAGCCCGCTAGCTGTGATCGCAGCTGATGCGAGCCGGGCGAGAACCGCGTTGCTGTGCGCTGCTGTTGACGAGCCCCGGAGGACTGCCGCGTTCGCCGAGCGCAAGCAGAGGACTGCGGAGTCAATGGTCACATTCGGTCTTGCCTCGTACACGACTGCGACGACTCCGAGTGGCCTGCGAACTTTTCTGATCTCAAGTCCGTTGTCAAGGCGGTGTCCCTCAAGCTCCTCATCAACCGGATCCTCCAGATCGGCGACGGCTCTGGCACCTTCCGCAATTCCCCGGATCCGGTCTGGGGTGAGTGTCAGTCGGTCGATCAGCGCGTCATCAAGCCCGGAGACTTTGCCGGCTTCAACATCGAGGGCATTCGCAGCAAGAATCTCCTCGTGACCTGCATCAACAGCGTCCGCGATGGCGCGAATGGCAGCGGCCCGAATCTCACCTGAGGACGCGGCGAGAACCCGGGAGGCCTTCTTGGCTGCGATCAGCAGCTCGGTCGTGCTCTGTTCATTCGTTGTCATCATTTCCTCCGAGAATAGGGTTGTCAGGCAAGGACAAAACGGTCCCGGTGAATGGCCTCGTCTGGGGCGCCCGGCATCGCAGATTTCACAGCATCAGTCTTGAGTCCCTTGACCGCCTCCAGATCCGCGGCCGAGTAGGCAACCAAACCCTTCCCTACCGGGCGCCCTTCACAGAGAACTTCAACAGCGTCACCTGAGACAAAGTCGCCGGAAACCGCTGTGACCCCAACTGGAAGCAGGCTTGTTCCACCGGCTTCCAGAGCTTTTGCCGCGCCAGAGTCAACCTCAATCACGCCACGTGAGGTCTTTGCGAATTTAAGCCATGCCTTGAAGGAGCCGTGACCGTCGCCTCCCGGGTGAAAGCGCGTACCGGCGTCCTTGCCCTCCGAAGCCGCGCGGAGTGTCCCAGCGTCCTTCCCTGGGCCCACAACGGTCTCAATGCCGGCAGCAGTCGCCATCTCCGCACTGACGACCTTTGACCGCATGCCACCGGAGCCAAGGTTGTTGGCTTGTTGGGCGATCTCAAATCCCTCGAGTTGGGCGAAGTCGTGGACGTCTCTAACTATTGGAGCGTCAGGATTACTGCGGGGATCTGCCTCGTGCAAACCATCCGCGTCGGTCAGCAGGACCAAAATGCGTGCTCCCAACAAAATCGCAACCTGAGCAGCAAGCACATCGTTGTCGCCAAACGTGATCTCTTCAGTAGTTGTCGTGTCGTTCTCGTTGATCACAGGCACGGCACCCCATGAGAGAAGGCGGCGAAGAGTGGCACCGACATTCACATTCGAGGCGCGCTCCTCAATGTCATGGAGCGTCAATAGAACCTGAGCGGCTTTGATTCCCCGCGCACCAAGCTCAGCTCGCCAACCCCCGAAGAGCGTCGCCTGGCCTATCGCGCTGGCTGCTTGAAGCTCATCGAGTGCCGCTGGTCGGCGATCCAGCCCCAACTCGGCAATCCCAAGCGCGATCGCTCCGCTTGTCACGACCACAACTTCATCACCGGCGTCCCTGATCGCAGCTATATCCGCGCAGACATGCGAAAGGACATCTGCTCGCAGATGTCCCGCCTCGTCAACGACGATGCTCGATCCAAGTTTTACGACAACGGTGCCCATAGACACTCGAGATTACTCGGGGTCAAGCTCGAAGACGATGCCTGCGATCTCAACATCCTCACCGTGTTCATAGCCAGCCTTCTCGAGCGCCCTGATGACCCCGATGCTCTTGAGCCTGCGCTCAAGCTCTGCGACCGCCTCCTCGTTCTCAAGGTCGAACCGCTCAACGAGCCGATCAATGCCCTCTCCTCCGACCTGCCAGAGCCCTTCCTCGTCCTGTCCAATATCGAATGGCTTGCGCTCCGCTGGCTTGAAGAGAGTCCTTCCTTCAGGGATCTCAGCTGCAACGGGGATAAGATCAGGGACCGTACGGACCAGCAATTTCGAAAGGTCGTCAACTCCGGCAGCCGTTGCAGAGCTTGTGATCAGCACAGGAACTTCGGACCCAAGGCGCTCACGCCAGAAGGCGGCGGCATCCTCGGCTTCCTCCGGAGTGACGAGATCGGCCTTGCTCAGTGCAAGAACTCGGGGAAGACTTGCGAGCTTGGGGTCATGCGCCGCGAGCTCTGCCTCAACTGTGGCGTGATTCTCAATCGGGTCGGACCCGTCGAGCGGACCAAGGTCCAGGACGTGCACAAGCACACGAGTTCGTTCAATGTGCGCGAGGAACTCATCTCCGAGTCCCGCTCCTTCGCTTGCTCCCTCGATCAGGCCCGGGATGTCCGCAACGATCAGCTGCCGTTCGTCGGCTTGGATCGTGCCCAGAACGGGCTGGAGAGTCGTGAACGGATAACTCGCAATCTTGGGCCTTGCTCTGGTCATGGATGCAAGAAGAGAGCTCTTGCCGGCATTGGGCAATCCCACGAGGCCCACATCTGCGAGCAGCTTGAGTTGAAGCTGAAGCTGGTTTTCCACGCCGCCAACTCCGCGTTCACTGAAGCGTGGTGACTGTCTCGTGGAAGTAGCGAAGTGGGCGTTGCCCTTCCCGCCCTTGCCGCCACGGGCCACCACCACTCTGGTTCCTGGGGCTACAAGATCGATTATGGAGCCGTCCGTGAGAGTGATCACCGTCCCCGGCGGTACTTGGATGTCAAGGTCGTCTCCGTCCGCGCCGTGTCTGTTTGACCCTTCCCCGTGCCCGCCGCGACCAGCGACGAATTTGCGCTTCCGTTTGAAGAAGGCAAGGTCTCTAAGTGAATCGCTGCAGACGAGCGTTATGTCTCCACCCCGCCCACCATCTCCACCATCGGGTCCGCCACGCGGAACATGGGCTTCGCGTCTGAAGCTGATGCAGCCGTCCCCGCCGTTTCCTGCGATGACGTCAATTGTCGCTGTGTCTTTGAGCATCCTTGTCCTATGGTCCCAGCTCAACCCCAACCAAGGAGTGACCCGATGGCACACGACCGAGTAATGCTTATAACTGGAGCGTCCACTGGCATCGGAGCAGCCACCGCAAGAGCTGCCTCCAAGGACGGCTACCGGCTGGTGCTTGCGGCCCGTTCCACTGATCTGATTGATGCCTTGGCCACGGAGCTGGGCGGCCCGGAGAGAGCGATTGCCGTCACGACCGATGTGACTGAGTGGGAGCAGCAGGAGCAGCTTGCAGCGGCCGCGATCAGTGCCTACGGTCAGATTGACTCCGTCTTCGCAAATGCCGGGTTCGGCGGACCTGGCGGCTTCACAGGTTCAGACCCGGAGGCATGGAAGAGCATGGTTCTGACAAATGTCTACGGCGCAGCGCTCACGGTCCGGGCGACCCTTGATGAGTTGAAGAAGTCGAAGGGACATTTACTCCTTACCGGTTCAGTGGCCGGCCGCAGAGCAATCCCAGGTTCTCTCTACTCCTGCACTAAGTGGGCAGTGACAGCGATGGGCGAAGCGGTCCGCGGAGAGCTGGCCGGTTCAGGTGTCCGAGTGACACTGATTGAGCCAGGGATAGTTGCCACTCCTTTCTGGGATGACGGAAAGGGACCAATTGAGAAGCCGCTTGAAGAGGATGACATTGCCGGAGCCGTCATGTGGGCTCTTGGACAGCCGCCACATGTGGACGTCAACGAGATCCTGATCAGGCCTGCGGGTCAGGCGGCCTGAGCCTCATGAGCAAGCTGGCAGAATCGGGCGGCGCGGGTTAGGCGTCGTCCGGGACGACGGAGATTTTCCGTCCGGCCCAGCCCTGCGTGAATACAACTGTTCCTGCTGACTTGGCGAAGATCGTGTCGTCGCGTCCAATGCCGACACCGTTGCCAGGCTTGAATCGGGTTCCACGCTGACGGACGATGATCTCTCCGCCAGTTACCTTCTGCCCTGCGAAAACTTTTACTCCGAGACGCTTTGAATTGCTGTCGCGGCCGTTGCGGCTTGAACCGAGGCCTTTCTTATGTGCCATTCAGCTCAGTCCTCCTTCTCAACAGCTGGCTTCTTAGCAGCTGGGGTCTTGGCAGCTGGCGTCTTCGCAGCTGGGGTCTTGGCAGCTGGCTTTTCGGCCGCTGGCTTGTCTTCAGTCTTTGCTGCTGCCGCCTTGGTGGCTCCGAGAGCGACCTTCGTCACCTCGATACGAGTAAGTGACTGCCGGTGACCATTGCGGTTCCGGTATCCACGCTTCGGCTTGAACTTGGCAACGCGGAGCTTGGGTCCACGCTCATGAGCGAGAACCTTTGCCTCAACCTTTGCCTTCGTAAGCTCAGAGGCTTCCATTGCGATGGCATCGCCTTCTCCGCGGATCATCAGCGTCTCAAGTGAGACAGATGCACCTTCGTCTACGGGCAGGCGTTCCACGAGCAGGGTTTGACCCTCCTCGACGCGGTATTGCTTGCCACCTGTTTTTACGATTGCGTACACGGGATTCATCAAGATACCGCCTTGCCGCTTCCGATGCCCGCTTGGGCAGCGTCAACCCCGCCGTCAACGATCACAGCTTCGGCCTCATTTCGGCCGGCCTTCTCGATTCTGACCATCACGCGAGTGCCCACAAATGGCATGCCGTCCTTGACGGCAACGATGTATCCGTCGATCTTTGCAACGGCATCATTCGCCCTGAACATATGGGGTTCGATGAGCTGAACGTGAACCTCATCTCCGGCTCGGAATGGAACAGCTCGCTCTTCCACCTTCTCAATTGTTGAGGCCAGCAGAACGTCAATGTGGTCTGTCGGAAGTCCCTCTGAACCTTCAAAGAAGAACCTCTTGCCGGTGTCGAGCTCAAGCCCCTTGAGCAGCCATCCGCCTTGCCCAGTGAACTCAGCTGTGACCCGTGGATTGACCTGAAGCAGGAGTGCCTCGGCATCTGGATGGTCCTTGACCATCTCGCGGATCTTGCGAGCGAAAGCAATCGCGATTGTCTCTTCGCTTGGAACGACGCCCTCACCGTTGCAGACGCGGCATGGCCGAGTCATGATCTCGCGAACACCATCGGTCACGTTCTGTCGGGTCATCTCAACGAGTCCGAGCGGTGAAATTTCAACCACGAATGTCTTGGTCCGATCGTGGTCAAGCGACTTGCGAAGCGTCTTAAGCACTGCATCGCGGTTGCGAGCCCTCGCCATGTCAATGAAGTCAATGACGATGATGCCGCCGATGTCACGCAGACGCATCTGGCGAACTGCTTCTTCAGCAGCCTCCAGGTTGGTCTTCGTGATGGTGTCCTCAAGGCGCGCTGCTTTTCCGCGGCCAACGAACGAGCCGGAGTTGACATCAATGACGGTCAGTGCCTCCGTGTAGTCAATGATCAGGTACCCACCACTTGGAAGGTCAACGCGCGCTGACAGGGTGGATTGAACCGACTTTTCTACGCCGTAGACCTCAAACAGAGATCCGCCTCCCTCCCACAGCTCAACGCGATCAACAAGCTCCGGGGCCGTCCGCGTGAAGAATGAGATCAGGCGGTCGTACTCCTTCTTGTTGTCTACGACGGCCTTTTCAAACTCGTCGGAAGCTATGTCGCGAACGACGCGGACTGGCAGGTCGGCCTCCTGAAATACAGGGGCTGGAGCCACGGTCTCTTCAACTCGACGCTCAAGAACCTCCGCCAGCTTGTAGAGGTAAGGAAGCTCACGGCCGATGTCCTCAGCCTTGGCGCCATGGGCGGCCGTGCGAATGATCACGCCACCTTGCTCAAGTTCAACCTCACGGGCAGCACGGCGAAGGCGGTCACGTTCACGGTCGGGGAGTCGACGGGATACGCCTACCCCTTCGCCCTGTGGCGAGTAGACAAGAAACCGACCTGGGATGGCGATCTCCATTGAGAGTCGCGCTCCCTTCGTCTTAAGTGGGTCCTTGACCACCTGAACGGTGATCTCCTGGCCTGGCTTAAGCAGATCCGAAATCGTGCTGTCCCCGGCCTTGCCCTTGGCTCCCCGTCCCCGACGCGGAATCTCAACGCCCGGAAGGACGATTTCATCCACGTGGAGGAAACCGTTCTTCTCAAGCCCGATGTCGACGAATGCCGCCTCAAGCCCTG